>CAYRYM010000019.1:0-11579 GCA_964428705.1 uncultured Candidatus Saccharibacteria bacterium
CTATCGGTACACAAAAACATATTGACGGTCCTGGCCCTGATGGCTCTGTGGTCTCTGGGCGCCTCGGCGCAGGCTGCGCAGATTACTGTCACCACCACTCCGGCTGCGCCGGCAGCGGGGGAGCCGTTTACCATTGCGGTGCGGCTTACTACGCAAGATGATGCGCTTAATGCCGCCGAGGGCTCTGTTGCGCTTACTAAGCTGGATGTGCGCTCAGTTAGCACGGGAGGATCCGCGCTGAGTCTGTGGCCCATAGAGCCTCGGTACTCGCCGGGCAGCCACAGTATCGAGTTTGCCGGCGGCTTGCCCGGCAGTATTGCAGCGGGCGAGGATGTGCCCCTGTTTACCATTGTGGCGCAGGCACCCTCGGCCGGCTCATACACTGTCTCGGTAGGCTCGGCGCGCGCCTTTAAGAGCGACGGCCGCGGCACGCCGGTGGCCATTGCCGCCACATCCCAGAAAATAGCCGTGGGTGCCGGCCCGGGTACTGCGGTGCCGGAGCCCAAGGATAGTATTGCGCCGCAGTTTGTGTCGGCGGAGGTGGGACAGGATCCGTCGCTGTTTGAGGGGCGCAAGTACCTGACGTTCTTTGCGACTGACGATAAAAGCGGTGTAAGCAGCTACCAGGTAAAAGAAGGTTGGTTTAGCCGGTACCATGATGCGGACCGCTACTACGTACTTGTGGACCAGGAGCAAGGCACAACCTTGTGGGTGCGCGCGACAGACGCAGACGGCAACACTGTGACAAAAAAAATCCCCTCCGCGCACCCGATGAACGTATGGAAGGTGATAGTGGGAGGTATACTGATAGTGCTAGCTTTGATGCTGATGTACCGGAGCCACAAGAAAAAGAAGCGGCACTTTTAACCATCATATGAGTACCGTGCGGAAATTTTACAAGTATGCGGCGATACTGCCGGTATTCCTCTTGCCTATGTGGGCACAGGCCGCCACGCTCTCTGTAGGCGCTGCGAGCTCCCAGATTGCCGTAGGGTCGACGCTAGTTGCCTATGTGCAGGTAGACAGCGAGGGTATAGCCATAAACAACGCGGAGGGCACATTGACGTTCCCGTCCGATATCTTTGACGTAGTGTCCGTCAGCCAGAGCCCGTCTATATTCACATTGTGGATACAGTCGCCTTCATATGGCGGCAGCGGAGTCCCGTTTAACGGCGGCCTGCCGGCACCGGGCTATACCGGCTCAAACGGCCGGCTGTTCTCTGTCACCTTGCGCGCCAAGGCGGCGGGAGTAGCCGCGCTTACTATAGGCGGCGGTGCGGTGCGCGCAAACGACGGACTGGGTACCGACGTGCTTAGGACCAGCAACGCCGCCGTTATTACCATAGCCGCCCCGGAGCCCGCCAGCTCGGCCCCGGCTCCTACGGCGGCCCCTGCCGCAGAGCCGGCGGTCAAACCTGCGGCAGGCAGCATAGATATCTCGTCGGCAACGCATCCTCAGGAAGACGCATGGTACTCGGCCACCGAGGCCTCCTTGTCGTGGAAGGTGCCCGCAGGCGCCGACGCGGTGCAGACGCTGGTAAGCAAAATTAAAGGCGCCACGCCAAGCGTGATATACCGACCGGCTATCGCGAAAAAGACAACAAGTACGCTTGAGGACGGCGTTTGGTACTTTAACCTGCGCGGCCACACCGCGGCAGGCTGGGGTCCTATAAGCTCCTACAAGATACAAGTGGATTCGACTGCGCCTTCGCTTGAGGACGCTCAGATAGCATATGAGGCAGGCGCATTTACAGTGAGTGCATCTGCCAATGACGCACTCTCCGGTGTGGCTAAGATAGAAGTTGTGGTGGACGACGTCACTGTGGCCTCACTCACACCGCAAGACCTAGAGCAGAGGACGCACACGGTACCGGTCTCGCTTACAGCGGGAGAGCATACGGCTATCTTGCGCGCGGTTGACGAGGCGGGCAACGAGACAGACTCCTCAGAGACTTCGTTTGTGGTCGCAGAGCAGCCTGCCTGGATAGATTCGCTTATAGGCATGCTACCGACCCTGAGCCTGAACCCGATGTGGCTCCTGCTTATAGCCGCGCTCCTGCTGTCGAGCCTGTCCCTCCTTATGAACCTGGTCCTGTGGAAGATGTTGCGCCGCTCACAGAGCCGGGCCGAGAGGATGAGGTCGTCAAAGTCTATGGTAGGCAAGGTACAGCGCGAGACCAAGCAGAACCTCCAGGCGCTCAAGAAAAACCTCCGAAAACAGGATAAAAGCCTCCAAAAGGCCAATATGCGAGCCGACATAACGCCACAGGACACAGCGTACCTTAAGAAAGTACGGGGCCACCTGGCCGAGGCAGAGGCCTATCTGGACCAAAAGATGAAGGAAGTGGACAAGCCATAGGGTGTTGTGTTGTCCCAAACCCCCTCTAGCGCTCTATAGCAGGGGGTGCTAGGCTTATGGACAAGCAGCCCCGGCTGTTTTAATAAGTAACTTTACGCTATGGCAAAAGAAAACTCAGCATTTATGAAGCCGATGCAGATCAGCGATGATCTTGCCGAGGTAGTAGGCAAGGGCCCCATGCCCCGCTCCGAGGTCGTTAAGGCTCTCTGGGTATACATCAAGAAGCACGACCTGCAGGACCCTGCTAACAAGCGCAACATTAATGCCGATGCCAACCTCAAGAAGGTATTTGGCGGCAAGGACATGGTAAACATGTTTGAGATGACCAAGCTCGTCTCCAAGCACCTCTCCTAATACTCCCGTGCGAACATTTGCACTAGTTGCAGCACTAGCCGCCGTCGGGGCGGCTTTTGTGCTTTACTGGGTCATGTTTGTGCCGGCTACACCCGTACCCGGGGACACTGTGGTGCTTACTATAGGCACAACCACCGTGGCAGCCGAGGTGGCCGACAGCGACACTGAGCGCGCACGGGGCTTGGGCGGGCGCGCGCACCTCCCGGAGGGCCACGGCATGTGGTTTGTGTTTGATGAGGACGGGCTATGGCCCTTTTGGATGAAGGATACGCTTATACCCCTGGACATTGTGTGGGTGGACGCCGACGGCACCATAGTCACCATTGCCCACAACGTGCAGCCCGACTCTTACCCGCAGGCCACTGCCCCCACGAGCCCCGCGCGCTACGTGCTTGAGCTGCCGGGGGGCTACGCCGCAAGGCATGGTATTGCCGAGGGGATGGCCGTGCAGCAAAAATAAACCAAGCACCCTTGATAGGGGCACAGGCAAAAGCCCCGCTTTAGGCGGGGTTTTCACATCTGCGCGCGCGTCGGTAAGCCGGGTTCTGTTCTGAAAGCCGTTTAAGACTAACAGCAGCAATAATTTATCTGGGCCCGTTGTCGCCAACGGGCTCAAGCGGCACTCCGCATTACTGCGGCACGGCCTTGCATCTGGGTAAGGATTTAGCCGTTTCACCCGAACTAAATCGGTTCGTCACTGTTCGCACCTCTTCTGCCCGCAGGAGCAGATGACAGGGATTACCTGCTACCTTTTTAACCGATTGCTCGGTAGATGCCCGGACTTTCCTCTGTGTCTTGCGACACAGCTATTGCCTAACGCGCTAGAGTGTAGTGTAGCATATCCCCATCTCTTGTGCCACGCCTGCCCGGACAGGGGCTATACTTATGACAGTTCGTATTAACAGGGGAGGGCATCGTGCCCTTCTTAAACATAATTGTATATGTACTCAAGACTGCATACGTGGTCTCGGGGGCTGTACCTGGCAGGTATTGTTCTTGCCTTGGTGCTGGTCATCCCGGCTGCGTGGTTCCCGTTCCAATTAGCCAAGGTCGCCGTCTTTGCGGTGCTCCTCTTGGCGGCAGTGGTGCTGTTTGTCTTGGGCGGCGGCATGCGCGAATTTTTGCGCAGCCCCGGCGTCCGGCTCACCATGGCTGTGCTCTTCCTGCCGGTTGCCTACGTTGTCTCTGCATGGGTGTCTCTTGATAGCTCGGTCGCATGGACCGGCTACGCTATGGAGTGGGATACGGTCATATTCGCCTCGCTGGCGGCGCTGGCCTTTATCCTGTCCTCGATGTTCTTCCGCACGCAGCGCACTGCGCGCCTCTTGTACACGAGCCTGTTCTGGGCTATTGCCGCGGCCGCGCTCTTTCAGTGCATTGCTATTATTATGGGCCCGTCTATCCCGGGCGGCACCTTTGCGGACCGCTCTGTTAACCTCGTGGGCAAATGGAACGACCTGGGGCTCCTGGCAAGCATCCTCGGGCTCTTTATACTCGTGGAGCTCCAGCTGCGCCGGCCCTCCAACCTCATGCGCATGGGCTCAATTGTGCTGGGCGTGCTTGTTATTGCGCTCCTTGGCTTTGTTAACTTTGCGCTTGCATGGACACTGGTCTTGGCGGGCGCGCTTGCTGTGGGCGTGTTCTCGTTTATCAAGGGTGGCGCCGAGGACGGCGAGACGCAGGCCAGCCGCGGGTTTATATCTCGCGTGCCCTGGGCATCTGTTATCGCCGCCGGTATCGCTATTGTGTTTATGACCTGGGGCCCGTTCTTTAACACCAGCCTGACCTCGGTCTTCCCGGTCTCATCGCTTGAGGTGCGGCCGTCCTACCAGACCACCAAGCAGGCGCTGACCGCCGTGCGCGAGGGCAGCTTTAGCCGCGCCATGGTCGGCATGGGGCCCAACACATTCGGCGAGATATGGCTGGCGCAAAAGCCCCAGGAGGTTAACCAGTCGGCGTTCTGGAGCCTCGACTTTAACGTCGGGTACTCGACCCTGACCACGGCGCTGGGCACCGTGGGAGTCTTGGGCGCGCTTGCGTGGCTCTTGCCGTTTCTGCTTGTCATTGTTGCCACTATCCGGCTTGTGCGCATGTCGGTATTAAACCGCGAGGACAAGGCATTAAGTATGGCGCTTGGGCTGGGCAGCCTGATGCTCCTTGTTGCCATGGCGCTGTATGTCCCGAGCCAAAACCTCATACTCTTGGCGCTTGTTATGGCGGGTGCGGCCTTTGGCTTCTTGTGGAGGCAGGGCAGGCCCGCGCACTCGGCCGAGGAGATGCCGTCCCGCCTGGTGCAGATGGGCGCGCTCGCGCTCGGCATTATCCTGGTGGTGGCGTCGCTCTGGATCGGAGTTAAAACTTCTCAGCGCGCGCTTGCCGAGACCTACGTGGGCCGCGCCGCGGTGGCGCTGCAGCAGGGCAAGGTGGATGACGCGCTTGCACTTGCCACCAAGGGCGTGTCTACAGAGGAGACAGGCGACACCCTGCGCATGCAGATAAACGCCGGCGGCTCCAAGCTGGCGCAGCTCGCCCAGGAAACCTCGGGCAACCAAGAGGAGCTGCAGCAGCAGTTCCAAGACGCGCTCCAAACAACTATTACCGCAGGACAAAAGGCCGTGCAAAAAAATACGGCAGACTACAGGCCATTCTTCCTCATGGGCCAGGTGTACGACCTTCTGGCGGGCCTTAATGTGACCGGCGCCTACGACCAGGCAAGCACAACATACATGGCGGCAATGGTGCGCAACCCCCACAACCCGGCCATTACGCTGAGCCTGGCGCGCCTGTCTGCGCGCCAGGGCAATGCGGCCGCTACCGAGGCGTACCTGCGCGCATCACTGACCCAAAAGCCCAACTACACCGACGCGATACTCTTCCTGGTGCAGCTTAATGTCGCAAACAACGACCTTGCCTCTGCCGTGCAGGCCGCGCAGGCGGCGGTGCAAAGCGCACCGGGCGTGGCACCCATATGGTTCCAGCTTGGGCTCTTGTACTACGCAGGGGGAGACACCGCAAACGCGATACCCGCGCTTGAGCAGGCGCTGGAACTCCAGGGTGACTATGCCAACGCCAAGTACTTCCTGGGCCTGAGCTATTACGCACAAAACAGGCAGGTAGAGGCACTGACCCTGTTTGAGGACCTGGCGCGCACCAACCCGGACAACGCAGAGGTGGCGACCGTTGTGGCCAACATGCAGGCGGGCAGGCCGGCACTGGAGACCATAGCGCCCTCGGCAAAAGATGATGTCTCAACCCGCCCCGCAGCCCCTATCGAGCAGTAACTGAACTTAAAAACTAAAACGCCGCCCACACCCGGGCGGCGTTTTAGTTTGTAAAATAAGGTAAAATGGGGAGGTGGTTAGGCAATTTTTGACCGTCATTGGCCGGGAGGTGCGGGGCATGCACCAAGCGGCGTACTTGCTGGCGGCTTTTGCGTTCCTCTCGCAGATGCTCGCTCTGGTGCGCGACAGGCTCTTTGCGGCCGAGTTTGGCGCGTCGCATACGCTCGACGTGTATTATGCGGCGTTCCGCATCCCGGACCTTTTGTTTGCCACCGTGGCGTCGCTGCTCTCGCTCTACGCCTTGCTGCCCGTGCTCTCGAGGCTGGCACAGAGCGATGAGGGCAAGATGATCTCGTTTTTGCGCCAGACGCTTTTGTACTTTTTTGCGGGCATGGGGCTTATATCGCTCGCGGCGTTTATCCTGGCACCCTGGATCCTCCAGCTGCTGGTGCCGGGCATAGCAAGCCCAGAGCTGGTGCTGCTGACCCGCATACTCTTGCTGCAGCCGATATTTTTGGGTGCCTCCAACATCCTGGCCAACCTCACCCAGATACGCCACCGCTTCTTCCTCTACTCTATATCGCCGCTTTTGTATAACCTGGGCATTATTGCGGGCATACTGTTTTTGTATCCGCGCTTTGGTGTCGTCGGGCTCGCGTGGGGAGTGGTGCTGGGCGCATTGCTCCACATGCTGATGCAGCTGCCGTTCTTTGCCAGCGAGAAGCCCCAAACCCGCATGCCAACGCGCGAGTTTGTGCAAGAACTCCGCCAGGTGCTTACACTTTCGGTGCCGCGCACGCTGTCCTTGGGCGCCGGCCAGATATCGCTCATCATACTGACGGCACTCGCCTCGTTTATGGCGCCGGGCTCTATAGCGGTATTTATGTTCGGATGGAATCTGCAGGCCGTACCTTTAACCATTATCGGCGTGTCGTACTCTGTGGCTGCGTTCCCCACGCTCTCCAAGCTCCATGCGGGCGGGGATGCGGCCGAGTTTGTGCGGCACGTGGAGGTGGCGCTAAGGCACATATTCTTCTGGACGATACCGGCCACGGTGCTCATCATCGTCCTGCGCGCCCAGCTGGTGCGCACCATACTGGGGGCAGGCGCGTTTGACTGGGCGGCAACGAGGCTGGTGGCGGCCGCGCTGGCGCTGTTTATACTCTCTCTGCTCGCACAGTCGGTGTCCATGCTCATTGCCCGCGCCTACTATGCCGCCGGCAACACGCAAAAGCCGTTTTACTTCGGCCTGGTGACGGTCGGCACGACAGTGGTGACCGCGCTTATGTTTATCGCCGTGTTCCACGGCAACTACCTGTGGCGCGACGTGCTCGAGGAGATGCTGCGCGTCTCGGACCTCACCGGTACGACGGTCCTGATGCTCGCTCTTGCGATGGCGCTGGGCTCGTGGGCCGGGTTTATTGCCGGCTTTTGGTATTTAAGGCGCGACTTTAACCTGGCTGTCGCCCCGCTATGGCGGCTCACGTTTGAGTCTTTGGCGGCGGCGATACTGGGCGGAGGCGCCGCATACCTTGCCCTGACCGGCATGGGCCGGCTGGTGGACATCAATACCGCTACCGGTGTCTTGGCACAGGGCCTGGTGGGCGGGCTGTGGGGCCTGGGAGTGACTGCCTTGGTGCTGGTGCTCCTTAAGAACCCGGAGATTAAAGAGGCCTACGCGGCGCTTAAAAACAAACTGAGCCGCGCGCCCCAGGTAGCGCTCGAGCCCACCGACGTCAGTAGCTAGCCACTAGCCAATAGGGTATAGTCTGAATGCTCATGAAGCACATAAGAAATTTTTCAATTATTGCGCACATTGACCACGGCAAGTCCACGCTTGCCGACAGGTTTTTGGAGGTTACCAAGACTATCGAGCCCAGGCGCATGCGCGAGCAGGTGCTGGACTCTATGGACCTCGAGCGCGAGCGCGGCATCACGATAAAGATGCAGCCGGTGCGTATGCAGTATGAGGGCTATACGCTCAACCTTATAGACACGCCCGGACACATAGACTTTAGCTACGAGGTGTCTCGCGCGCTCACGGCCGTGGAGGGCGCGATACTCTTGGTGGACGCCACCCAGGGCGTGCAGGCGCAGACCCTGACGGTACTGCGCGCCGCGCAGCACCTGGGGCTCGCCATAATACCCGCGCTCTCCAAGATTGACTCGCCACTCTCGCGGCTTGAGGACGTGACCGAGCAGGTGGTAAAGCTCCTGGGCATAGATGCCAAAGACATACTGCTATGCTCGGGCAAAACCGGCGAGGGCGTCGAGGCACTTTTGGCCGAGGTTATAAAGAAAGTGCCGCCGCCCAAGGAGGCGCAGGAGCGCGAGCCCAAGGCGCTTATCTTTGACTTTCAGTACTCGGACCATCAGGGCATTATCGTGTTTTTGCGCAACTTTGCGGGATCTATAAAAAAGGGCGATGCGCTGGAGTTTGCCGCAAGCGGGCGCACGTTTAACGCGCTTGAGGTGGGCGTATTCTCGCCCCAGCCGACCCCTGTGGGGGAGCTTGGTGCGGGCTCTATCGGCTATGTTGTGACCGGCATTAAGGAATCGGGCTTTGCCCGCGTGGGCGACACGGTGCGCGCACGCGGCTCCAGGCTGCACCCACTGTCGGGCTATGCTGAGCCCCGGCCGGTGGTGTGGGCCTCGGTCTACCCGGAGAGTCAGGACGACTTTGTCGGATTGCGCCAGGCACTGGGGCGGCTAAGGCTTAGCGACTCGTCGCTTTCTTACGAGGAGGAATCGTCCGGAGTCTTGGGGCGCGGCTTCCGCTGCGGGCTTTTGGGCATGCTGCACTTGGAGATTATTACCGAGCGCCTGCGCCGAGAGTCAAACATATCGCTGATTGTCACGACCCCCACTATTACCTACGAGGTAGAGAACAAGGCGGGCAAACGCATTGTGGTGTACTCTCCGCCGCTGTTCCCCGACTATGGCGACGTGGCGCACGTGTGGGAGCCGTATGTCGAGGCCGAGATACTTATCCCGGGCGAGTACTTGGGCAACCTCCTGCCGCTCTTGTACGAGCATGAGGCCACCACGCTGTCGACCGACCGCTTTTCGGAGGATCGCATGATGCTCAAGGTGTCCATGCCGCTGCGCGAGCTGATGCGCAACTTTTTTGACAAGGTTAAGTCGGCCTCATCCGGCTACGCCTCTATCTCCTACGAGATAGGGGAGCTTAGGCCGGCCGAGGTGACGAGGCTCGACATTGTGGTGGCCGACGAGCCGGTGCCGGCGTTTACGCGCATTGTGGCGACGCACAGGGCCTATGAGGAGGCCGTGGCCGCCGTGGAGAAGCTGCACAAGATACTCCCGCGCCAGATGTTTACGACAAAGATACAGGGCGTGGCGACAGGCCGCATACTCTCAAGCAAAACACTCTCGGCCATGAGCAAGGACGTGACCCAGCATATGTACGGCGGCGACATTACCCGCAAGATGAAGCTCCGCGAGAAGCAGAAGAAGGGCAAGTCTAAGATGAAAGAGCGCGGCAGGGTAAACATCCCGGAGGATGTCTTTTTAAAGATGGTTAAGTCAGATTAGTGAGTAGGTGGTAGGTTATAGAGAAATCCACTAAAACCTACTACCTATTCCCTCTAACCTTATCTAGACTACCGCGCCGGCGAAAAAGGCCAGGACCATCGAGAGGATAACGACGATGCCCAGGACGTAACTGCCGTATTTGACTACTTTGTTGTGGTGTTTGCCGTACATACGCCTATTCTAGGGCATTTCTAAGGTAAAATAAAGCCATGCAGGACTACAGGCGCAAACGTGCCAGCCGGCAGGATGTGACCCGGGCGGCACTTGGGGCCCTAGGGGTGCTCTTTTTGGCTCTGGTGGTTTTTTTTGCGATACGGGGTGCGTGGGGGATGTACACTAAGTTTGCAGCCGCCAGCCAGGCCGACGCTGCTGCCCATGTGGAGTTAGAGACCTTAAAGGGCCAGGTGAGCCAGGTGGGGGCCTCGGCGGCGGCGCTAGTGTCAGACCGGGGTGTCGAGGCGGGTGTGCGCGAGCGCTACGGGGTCGCATTGCCCGGCGAGGGCCAGATAGACATTATACGGCGCGACGCCACGAGTACGCCGCCCAAGGCCGAGCAGCCCAATGTGTTCGTCAAGATGTTCCGGGCTATCTTCGTGTGGTAGATTAGGGCGTATTGCGGGATTAGTTCAGTGGCAGAATGAGTGCTTCCCAAGCATTAGGCGCGAGTCCGATTCTCGCATCCCGCACCAAAATTGCCTAAAAAGCAAAATAATTTATAATAAACATATGCAAAAACAAGTAACTATCTACAGCACGCCGACCTGCCACTTTTGCCAGATGGCCAAGGACTTCTTTGCGCAGATGGGCATAGAGTACACCGGCTACGACGTCTCGACCGACGCGGCTAAGCGCGAGGAGATGATACAGCTTACCGGCCAGCTGGGCGTGCCGGTTATCGTCATAGGCGACGACATGATGGTGGGCTTTGACCGCGCCAAAATCGCCGCCAAACTGGGTATCGAGGCGTAATACACAATTTGAACAAACAAATATATCTATAGACTGATTAGTTAGTTTAAATTAAGATGGGGAGTATGCGCAGGCATGCTCCCCATCTTTTATCGTCCATAAAGGAAGACAGGCTAAAAGGCCTCTCTATAAGCGAACTAATGAGGAAGTATTCTCTTCCTAAAACTACTATCTGGTATCAAGTTAAAGATATAACTGTGCCCAAAAATCTCCTTGGCCTGATTAAATCAAAACAAGGAGGAAGCGCTCAAAGGAGCAAAGACGGTTGGGATGCGGCTCAGATAGCTGCCGGCTCAATACTCAAAAATTTTGATGAACAAACAATATGGCCGGTACTTATAGCAGCTCTTTATTGGAGTGAGGGGACGAAACGCAGCGGATTTGTTTTTACAAATACTGACCATATCATGATTCGTGTATTTCTTAAGATCTTAAGGGAAAGGTTTGATGTGAGCGATGATGAGCTTGATATTCTAATTAGAACCTGCACTCCTATGGATCCATTGGTGTGCCGGAGGTACTGGGGTGAAGTAACCACTATGCCTATAAGCAGAATAAGGATTAATCATGATGACAAGCAAAATAAGAGCAAGAGCACATATGGAATCTGCCGCATTACCCTCCTAAAAGGCGGCAAGAAGCTCAAGCTCATGCATTGCCTTATAGAGGGGTTGGCTGATAAGATGCTTGGAAGCTCCCGTAGTTCAACGGATAGAACTTCGCACTCCTAACGCGAGAATCCAAGTTCGATTCTTGGCGGGAGCACACGAAAAAGCCGTATACTAGACTGATGAAGAAGGGTCGAGCCAAACACAAAAAGCCGCCGCTCTTGCACTTAAGCCTGGGGCTGGGCGTGGCGCTTATTGCTACCGGCTGGTATTGGAGCGGGGTGCGCGACTTTTACTCGCAGACGGCGCAGGCCGCCGCGGCACTTTTGGGCTTTGGCGGCTAGCCCGCAGCGGCGTGATAGGATAAGCCCATGGAAAACGACATGGATATGCAGGAGCTTAAAGAGCTCGTTAAGCGCCAGGCCCAGCTTAATGCCGACACCAACAAGGTGGTGC
>CAYRYM010000020.1:0-11515 GCA_964428705.1 uncultured Candidatus Saccharibacteria bacterium
TCATCCTCGGTGTAGGCCTTGGTCATAACGGCAAGCAGGTGCCGGCCCAGGCCAAAGGTGGGCTCCAGCACATGGGGCACAAACTTCTCGTTCGTATTGGGGTCCAAGTACGACAGGTCGGTGCCGCTGTGCTCTATGTGGTTTTTAAGGTCAAAGTCGGTGCGGTAGGCCAGGCCGCCTATCTCGTCAAACTTGTGCGGATAGCGGAAGTGGAAGTCCACCGTGCGCTTAGAGTAGTGCGCGCGCTCGCCGTCGGGGATCTCTACCTCCTTAATATCCCCAGCCTCAAACCCCAGCGCCCTAAACCACGCCTGCATCTGCTCGCGCCAGTACTCAAACCTCTCCTCCCATGTCTTTTCCTCTATAAAGTACTCAAACTCCATAATCTCGAGCTCGCGCACGCGGAATATAAAGTCGCGCGGCGCTATCTCGTTGCGGAAGTTGCGGCCAATCTGTGCCAGGCCAAACGGCAGCTTGGGGTGGTAGCTGTCTATGATGTTCTTAAAGTTAACAAACATGCCCTGTGCGGTCTCTGGGCGCAGGTATACCGTGGTGTCAGAGCCGTCGACGGAGCCTACTGACGTCTTAAACATCATATTAAACTGCTGCGGCGCGCTCAGTGTGTTGCCGTCGGGACTCTTGATGCCCTTCTCCTTAATAAGCTCAGCCATCTGGTCGAGGCTCATGCCTGTCGGGTTTTCCCCCGCCTCCTCCAGCAAGTGGTCGGCGCGGTAGCGCTTTTTAGTCTTAGAGTCTGAAACAAGCGGGTCGTTAAACCCGCCCACGTGGCCGCTGGCCTCCCATACTTTGGGGTTCATGAGTATCGCCGAGTCGAGCCCGTACATGTCGTCGCGACTGTCCACAAACATCCTCCACCACAGGTTCTCTATATTTTTCTTAAGGGCGACGCCCAAGGGGCCATAGTCCCACGTGCCGGCCAGGCCGCCGTAGATCTCGGAGCCCTGGTATACAAACCCGCGGCGCTTGGCCAGCGAGACTATTTTTTCCATTACATCGGCCTGTGCCATAACCCATCAAATATAGCGTATGGCGACGCTAAAGACTACTTGTTTTGTACGATGCCGTTTTGGCCGTCCGTGGTCTGTGTGGTCGGCGGCTGGGCCTGCGCGCTTACCTGTATCTGGGCATAGCGGTCTGTGCCCGAGAGCACGGCGGCCCCTGTCAGGTTGGGCGCCTGCCCTGCCTGGCTCACCGACGGGTTAAGAGTCACTTGGAACGCCGCCGTCCTGGCCCCGGCCGTGTAGCCTGTGCCGGCCTTAAGCTCGCCCAGGTCCCAGCGCACCGTGCGGCTGGGTGCGTCGTATGTCACACCGGCCTGGCCAACTTTGTAGGTGACATAGGTCGGCAATACGGCCGATACGTTTGCGTTGGCTATGGCGTTAGATGAATTTTTAACCGTCCACTGCACGGTGTAGGTTGTCGGTGTCTCCACACGAGGCGGGGTGGGTCCGGAGTTCTGATACGGTCCCTGCCCGTACAGCGCCTGCGCGTCTAGCGAGAGCAACGATCCTATAACAACATCCGTCTTAGTTAGCGCCGAGACAGACTCGGGCGACTGGTCGGTGCCGCGCGTACCCTTAACATTTAGGGTCAGCGCCACCTTGGGGTTAGTGTAGACAACACCTGCGGTGCCCGGCGCGAGCGTCGCAAAGCTAAACGTCAGTGTGCCCTGCGCGCCAGGCGCCACTTGGGCCAGGTTTGGGTCCTGCGCGCTGGTCCAAGTAATAGTGTTGTTAGACGACTGATAAAAGCCGTTGGGGCTCTGCACCGACTGCGGGTCCAGCACCGGACCGTCAAGCTTAAGCTCGACCTCTATGTTGGAGACCGGGTCTGTCAAGTTGTTCTTCCAGGCAATGGTGCCTTGGATGTTCTGGCCGGGGCCAACTGAGACGGTACTGCCTGTCTTGCCCGCGACAGTTAACGCTGCCGATACAAACGGCCTGCTTACAGTAATGCTTGTGGGCATATTGAGGAACGGCACCTTGATGCGCGCCGCAGTGCGGTCTGCCTCGGAGCCCGCCAAGAACCTAAAGACGCGCTCGTCGCCGTCCTGGCCGTCTATGGTGCCCGTTATGCGCACCACGGTCGAGGCGCCGGGCTTCAATGAGCCGAGATGCCACAACGTTTGTCCCGAGTCTGCCTTGGGGTTGGCGTTCTGCACCGTAAAGCCAAACGGGTACTGCGCCTCGAGAGCCACGTTGTCCACGGGGTCCTCTGAGATGCTCTGTATGGTCACGTCCAGAGTAAACGGCTGGCCTGCGGTTGCATTCTGGGGCCCTGCGACCGAGATAGACACGGGAGAGGACCCGACCGTCATGCTCACCTCTCCCTCGCGCACAAACACCGCGTTAGAGCCGGCTATCGAGTACTCAAGAGCCACGTGCACCACTTGAGTAGAGCCCTCCTGTCCGTACAGCACAGCCGAGCTTGTGCGCTTGATGCTCTGGCCGGAGGCTATAGTGCCCACCGACTGCCTGTCTGCCTGCAGCGTCTTTGTCGGGTCTTTGGCGTCGCGGCTGCCCGTAGGATAGGTTATCACCAGGTCGGCCAGAGTAAGTGCCGCCGAGTTGCGGTTGGTTGCGATTATCTGGAGGTCCACCTGCGAGCCGCCGTCAACCAGGCTCGGCGCTATTATCTGCAGGTCTATGTTGTCGTGCGACACAAAGCTCGCTCCGCCAAAAAAGTAGTAGGCAGCCGCACCGGCCGCGATGATAAAAAACCCAACAGACGCCAGAAAGAACTTGGTCGCAAAGGCCATCCCCTGTTTGGCCTTGCTGGTGTCCATACCTCCCTCCATACCCTGCCTGGCCGCAGCAACCATGGGTGCGGGCGGCGGCGCCTCCCACGCAACGGGCACCTCCGTGTCGCTCTCACTTAATGTAGAGCGCACGTCCTCTATAGGGCCCTGATGCTTGCGGGAGTAAAGCCGGCTCTTGAGGCCGTCCACCCCGTCCTTGTCCTGTGACATCTCCCTATTGTATCGCACTCGCAGGCTTTGCTAGAGCCCGGTTGCGATGAGCGACTCATTAATGGCGCGCACCAACAGCGAGCGGGACTTTAATGCCTCGGCGCTAAGTTCGACAGAGTACTCACCCTCTATAAACTGAGCCAACGCAGGCACATGCGGCAAATATCCCAGGTGCGCCAAGACGCGCAGTACCAGCACGGTCTCTATGGCCTCGGCGTCCTCAACGGTTGCAGCGCGTGCAATAGCACCCAGGCCCTCCACTACTGTCTTGTATAAAGCCGGCACGCGCTCCTCGCCGTGTATCAGGCGCAGCAGGAGTTTGGCGATTTTGCCCGAGCGCACTCTTTTGTCGCGGTCTCCTTGGGCAAGCTCGTGCGATATGTTCTCCACCCCGGTGAGCTTCCACTCGGCCTTGCCGCGCACCATGGCATAACGGCCCACACTCAACGTTTCGAGCCCGTAGCGCAGCTTAGAGGCCTCGGCGCGCGCACTTGTCGCCTTGCCGCGGATAAGCCCCAGCTCGTGGGTCAGAATTGATACAAGCGTATGGGCCTCTCCTACCCCGCGCTTGCCGAGCACCACGCCCTCTGTCACGAATACTTTATGCATTAATTTCTAACTTCTCTGTGTTGGTGACCTCAAGAAGTTTTGTCATGTTCTTTCGCGCAACAACACCCTCCTCTTTTGTGAGAGTAAGTGCGAGTATCGGACGGTCGCTAATTTTTAGGTTTTGAGTTTTCCTTTCTTCTTGAACTCTACGTATCAAGTCACGTAATATTCCCTCTTCCTTAAGCTCTGGCGTTAGGCTGGTGTCCAGAATGCACTCTTCAAGCGATTCATCCTGCGCCACCTCTTTAACATTTAGCTCGTCTGCCAGTATCTGGCGCAGGCCTGCGTCGGCCGGCACTGCCTTGGCGCTGAATTTAGAAAGCGGCTGGCGCACTTTAATACCGGCGCGCTCGCGCAGCTCAAGCCCCTTTGATGCCAACTCGCGTATGGTCTGCATGTCTGCCAAGAGCTGCTCATCCACAGCACCCGCCTCGGGCCACTCTGCCAGGTGCACGCTTTGTGCTTCATCTGTAAAGCGCATGCGGCGGTACAAGTCGTCGGCAAAGAACGGCATCACCGGCGCCATTACCTTGGCTGTAGTCATAAGCACATGGCGCAGGGTGCCGAGAGCCTCGTTTTTATCCGCGCCCTCCTCTTTAAAGCGGTCGCGCGAGCGGCGCAGATACCACGTGGACAGGTCGTCTATAAAGCCCCCGAGCGGCCGCGTTGCGTTATCAAGCTGATATGACTCGTACCCCTCGGTAGTATTTTTGATAAGTTCATTCAGCTTTGCGAGTATCCAGCGGTCGAGTACGTGAGAGGACTTCTCATCGCCGTCAAAATTCTTGGGCTCGTACATCTCATAAAAGCTACGCACGTTGTCCAGGCGCATCAGGAGCTTTTTCTGCACCTCCTCTACCCCGCGCTCATTAAAGCGAAGGTCCTCGCCGCGGATAACCGGCGAGGAGAGCATGTAATAGCGCAGGCTGTCCGCGCCGTACTTCTCCACAACCTCCATGGGGTCGGGGTAGTTCTTGAGCTTCTTGCTCATCTTCTGTCCGTCGGATGCTAGCACTAACCCGTTTACTATTACGTTTTTATACGGCGCTTTGTTAAATAGCGCAGTGCCCAGCACGATAAGCGAGTAGAACCACCCGCGCGTCTGGTCGAGGCCCTCGGCGATAAAGTCGGCCGGATAGCCCTTGGTGCCAAAGCCCAGGAACCCTTTGGGGTTGAAGGTGTCTTTTGTAAACGGATAGTGGTTAGAGGCAAACGGCATCGACCCCGACTCAAACCAGCAGTCAAACACATCCGGGATGCGCTTCCATTCGCCGTCCATGCCACTGCCCATGGGCACGTCGTCTATGTAGGGGCGGTGCAGGTCCAGCTCATAGTCCTCGCTATGAGGGAACGGCACAAACGGCAACTCGCGCACCTCGCCCGTGCGAAGCATGTCTCCAACCACAAATTCGCCTCGTGGCGCGCGAGCCGTAACCTGCTGCAGAGTCCAGATGGGATATCCGTGCGAGACAACCAGTATGTTCTTGCCCGCATAGCGCCGCTCTACCTCAAATATAAACTCGCCCAGGCGGGCACGAGCAGTCTCTTCCGACGAGTTGGCATCGCGCAGGCGCTCATCGGTCATAAGCGCGGAGTCGGGCAACCCAAGCTCCTTGAGCACTATTTTGGCGGTCTCCTGCGTGCGTAGGAACGGCGATGCGATTACTATATCTATCTTTTCCTTACTAAGTTCGGCCGCGGCGTGTACGGCCTGATTTTTTCCTTTGTCGGTAAGGCGATTCTCCGGGTCTCCCTGCATGTCCTCGACGTTGCGCACATTGCTCTGTGCCTCGCCGTGGCGCATGACAAAGTAGCGATTGCCACTACGGCGCACCATAGCCAAGAGCTCATCTATAGAGCCCGCCACCTTAACCTGTTTGGTCTTGGTGTGGCGCCACACGGGCAAGGGCGCGCCCCAGTAGCGCGAGCGAGATATGGCCCAGTCAGGCGCAGACTCGATGCCGTTCTTAAACCGACCCGTGCCTATATGCTCCGGCACCCAGCTAATCTTCGCATTCTCGCTTGCAAGTTTTGCCTTAACTTTGCCGACAGCGACAAACCACGAGGTAGCTGCCCAGTTGAGTAGCGGAGTGTCGCAGCGCCAGCAATGCGGATATGAGTGCTTGATAATCTCCTTCTTAAACAGTACTCCCTTACCCTCGAGGAAAGCGGCGACCTTCTCGTCGGTCTCGCGCGGATTACCCTTGGGCTTGACCGTCAGGCCGGCAAAGTCCTTAACTTGCGCGTTAAATTTACCCTCGTCTGTCACGTGGTGTATCAGCGGTATCTTTTCCTTCTGCGCAAGCTCGAGGTCCTCTGCGCCAAACGCCGGGGCCAGGTGTACAATACCCGTACCGCTGTCGAGCGTTACATAGGGCGCGGCATACACCTTCCAAGCGTGAGTCTTGTGCTTGTGGAGCTCGTCCGCAAAGTAGTCAAACGGCGGCGTGTACTTTTTACCTACCAGTTCCTTGCCGAGCATCTCCCCCACCACCTCGGCGTCGCCCAACACCGACTGCATTAAATCTTTGGCAACAATCAAAACATCGCTCCCAACCTTTGCTTTAACGTACGTTGCATCGGCATTAACCGCTGCTGCTACGTTGCCCGGCAGAGTCCACGCGGTGGTCGTCCAAATTAAGAGCGACGTGCCCGGTTCATCAACCAGGGGCAACTTTATGTAGACCGCCATATCGTCAATGTCTTTGTATCCCTGCGCCACCTCAAAGTTGGACAGCGTCGTGCCGCAGTGCGGGCAGTAGTGCAGAGACTTAAACCCCTCGTAGATAAGCCCGCGGTCAAACAAATTCTTAAACGACCACCACACCGACTCGGTGTAGCTCGTGTCCATGGTCTTGTAGTCGTGCTCCATGTCGGCCCAGCGGCCAAGCCTCGGGATGATGCGCTTCCAGTCGGCGACATCCTTCATGATGCTTACGCGCGCCGCGGCATTAAACTTCTCTATGCCGTACGCCTCTATATCGCGCTTGTTTTTTAGCCCCAGCTCGCGCTCGACAAGATTCTCGACAGGCAGGCCGTGGCAGTCCCAACCCCAGCGGCGCGGCACGCGGTAGCCCCGCATGGTGCGGTAGCGCGGTATGGCGTCCTTGATGCTCGAGGCCAGCAGGTGGCCGTAGTGCGGCAAGCCGTTGGCAAACGGCGGCCCGTCATAAAAGGCAAACTCGCCGCGGGGCGCGGGCTTCTCGAGCGACTTCTCAAATATCCCCTCGCGCTGCCAGAACGCCAAAACCACCTCCGCGCGCGCCGCGAGAGCGTTCTTGGGCTTGGGGGTCGTAGCGAGAAGCTCCTCGCCTCCCTGCTTAGGGTCGTCCATGCCCTTAAATATAGCCGTTTTAGGCCCTTAAAACAAAGCCGCGCCGTCCCTCGGGACGGCGCGGTATCTCTCTTGGCAAATGCTACGCCCATGCGTGCCGGTCGAATGTGCGTGCGCGCGGCGGAGCGACAGGCCGCACGACCACATACGACTGACCCGAGACCGGCCGCAAGAATTCGGCCATCTCGACTTCGTTGTCGATGACAGCCACCTTGTGGGGGTTCCCACACGAGACCTTCTGGACGTAGACCGGATACTTGTCCTTGGCTTCAAGAAGCGCGCGGGCCTCACTGTCACACTTGGCGCCGATCAGTATCGTGACGTTGGAGTTGGACCGATAAGTACTGGCCGCATGCTGGGCCTGTCTTACCGCAGCAAAATACGGGTTAGCGGGTGTCAGGCGGGGGCGGCGCGCGTATAAGGACATGGGGCTCTCCTGTGCTGTTACCGCCAACGACAATAGCACGAAGCGCTATTTTTTACATCTCCTGCGGTGCGGGGATGCCCAATACATTAAGACCTTCCTTGAGTGTTTTTATAGTTGCGTACGCAAGCCATACTCCGTAGCTCGGAGAGGCGCCGCCAATAACGCGGCCGCTTGCATACCAGGAGTTGAACGCGCCGGCGACCTCGGTCAGGTAGGTGGTCACATAGTGAGGCTCCATCTCGCGCGCGGCGCGCTCCACCACGCTCGGGTAGTGTATAAGTATGCGCTCTAGCGCACTTGCCTCGGCCGGCATGTCCTCTAGCCCGGGGCTTATGCCGGCGACTTCTGCCGCTTTGGTCAGCGAGAGTGCGCGCACAAGCGCGTACTGCAGGTACGGCCCGCTATCGCCCTCCAAGGACAGCGACTTCTCCGGATCAAAGATAATGTCGCGCCCGCTGCCTTGCTTTAAAACCGCGTACTTAATGGCACCCACCGCAACCTGCTCGGCGGTCTTGTCGGCGTCTTGCAGCTCGCGATCCTTCATTTTGTTTTTGGAGCCTGCAATCAAATCGCCCAAGAGAGACTCGCCCGTAATAACGTTACCCACCCTAGATGACATCTTGCCGTCGGCAAAGCGCATCATGCCGTGGGTTATGTGGCGGGTCTTTTCTGCAATATCTTGCAGCGCGCTGATGCGCTTTGCGGCGGCAAGCACGACCTTAAAATACTCCTTCTGCTCGCTGGCGGTTACCGTTACAGACGTGTCATATGTGCCGGTCTTGGCCTTGAGCTCCAGAAGCCCCAGGTCCTTTGCCTCGTATGTGGGTAGGCCCGCCTTGTTTATAAACACGCGGGTATGCAGGCCGTCTCGCTCGCCCGGGTAAATTATCGCCCCCTCGCTCTCAACAAAAGCTGCTCCCATGTTGCCCCGTACAAGCTCAAGGCCCCGCTCTGCGGTCTGGCTCTCAAAAAAGTAATGAGCAAATGTCGTACCGAGCTTTTTATATATCTCCTCAAAATGTTCAAGCGACTTCGCACGGCCCTCGTCGTACAGCGCATTAATCCCAGCGTCGCTCTTCTCGTAAATAGTTTTGTTTAATGCATCTACCTCCT
This sequence comes from uncultured Candidatus Saccharibacteria bacterium, assembly GCA_964428705.1. Lineage (GTDB taxonomy): Bacteria > Patescibacteriota > Minisyncoccia > Phycocordibacterales > SBAW01 > GWA1-54-10. The sequence goes on from CAYRYM010000020.1 coordinate 8,473, forward strand.
CCTTGTGCGCTTCGTACTCGCTCGCGCCGTACACATACGCCTCGCCCCACGAGGCTTCCGGCTTTTGCTGCTTGCCCCAGATAGCTTTAGCTACATGCAGACCGACATCGCCCTGGTAGTTGGCGCGCTCTACCGTAGCGCCCGACACCTCAAAGAGTCGCGCGATGCTCTCGCCTATGGTGTTGCTCATCAGGTGCCCTATGTGGAACTCCTTGAACGGGTTTGGGTCGGTGTACTCCACCAACACCTTTTTGCCCTCATGAAACTGCGCGATGTCCTGCGGCTGCGGCACAAGTGCCTCGCGGGTCAGGAAGAAGTTTATAAACTTCCCCACCACCTCCACCTTCTCAATGCCTTCAATAGTGCCCAGGCTGTCGGCCAGGGCCTGCGCGTCTACCTTGGCCACCAGCGCCGCGTTGGTGGCGTAGTCGCCATGCTCCATGGCGCGCGGCCGCTCCACGACAAAGGCCGCCTCTGTGCCAAGGCTTCGAAGGGCGTCGCGCACTGCATCCTCTATCTTCTCTCTCATATAGTGCCTAATCTAGCATTTACAGGGCCCTCTGGCTAAGAGTCGGGGCCTGGGCCGCGTGCACGACCTCAAAGTCGCTGCGGCCTATGAGCGCCCCGCCCTTGGTCTCGACATCGCACCGCCACTCGCCCACGGCAAGCGCCGACTTGACCGAGTACCCGCGGTAGCCGTCCTCGCGCCCGCCCGCTATGGGGAATGCCACCAGCGACTGCGTCTCCCAGGCGCTCTTGGCCTCGTTGTACTTCTCCCAGCGATGATAAATCGGCACGCTGAGGTTTGTCGGCGCAAACACCGACGAAAAGCAGAACGCGCTCTCGCCCGCGCCCAGGGTATAGGTCTTGTTGGTGTTGCGCCACACCTGCCACCAGGGGCTTGCCTCGTACAGGCCCGTGTAGTTGCCGTCGGAGCGCTTAAGGAGCGAGTGGTAGATGCCGATGTCTTTAAGCGACAGGGGCACCGGCGGGATAATGTTGAGGAAGTACAAGAGGTTAAAGGTGAGGAATATCGTAAGCACTACCGTCGCCACACCAAATAGCTTGGCCACCTCCCTGCTTCGGAACACGATAGTCGTCAACAGGAAGAGGAACCCGGCTATAAGCCCCAGGCTGATAAGCCCGGAGAGTAAGAACACCCACACGCTTATGGTGTGCGTGATAAACACCGGCACTGCGATAACGCAGTACGTAAGCATCAAAAGGTAGTACACACCGACGTTAAAGCGCAGCTGCGCGTAGCGGCTGCGCAAAAACTCGTTGCCGAATATAAGAGCTACCAAAAGCCCCAAAAAGAGCGCATTAACAGCTAGGGTGCCGCTCTTGCCGTAGAGCACCAGCAGGTTGCTGGCCAGACCTCCAAAGCAGAACTGCAGCAGCAGGAGGAGAAAGAACGGCTCGGTCGAGTGCTGCTGCTCCTTTTTGCGCATCTCGCGGCGGTTAAGGAGGATGATAAGCACACCCGCCACCACAAGGTACGCCAGCAAAAGGAGGTTGTTGCCGATACTGTCGGGCCTGTCGGCGATTATTAGGTCAAAGCAAAAGCCCACCGCCAAGGCGCCCACGCCCAAGTGGTGCTCATACCGCTCCCACCACTTAAATATCTTGCTCTCCCGAAAGGCCATAAGCCTATTGTACCCCTAAGGCAAAGCAAAAGTCCTGCAAAAGGGGGTTGGCTCCCGTTCATCTCCCCCTTTTGCGGGAGCTTTTGTTTTGCCTAGGAAAACGAGTCGGGTATGGGGAATTTTTGAGCCAAGGTCTTTATTTCGGCGCGAATGGCGGCGAGCTTGGCAGTGTCCGCCCTGCCCTCCAGCGCGTCTATCATAAGCTCCGCGACGCGCTTACACTCCCTTTCTTTGAGTCCGCGCGTAGTCATTGCCGGTGTGCCAAAGCGGATGCCCGACGGGTCCATGGGTGGGCGCGTGTCGTTGGCTATCATATTTTTGTTGAGCGTAATGCCCACCGAGTCCAGAACCTGCTCGGCCTCGCGCCCGCCGATGCCAAACCGGGTGATGTCGGCGAGTATAAGATGATTGCTGGTGCCGCCTCCGAGCATGCGCACACCGCGCGCGGCAAATACGCTCTCCATAGCCTTGGCGTTTTTAATAATCTGCGCGACATACGTTTTAAACTGCGGGGCCAGAGCCTCGCCAAAGGCCACCGCCTTGGCGGCAATAACGTGCATCAAGGGCCCGCCCTGCAGGCCCGGGAACACCGCCTTGTCTACTTTTTTTGCAATCTCCTCACTTTCGCGCACAAGTATAAGCCCGCCGCGCGGGCCGCGCAGTGTCTTGTGCGTCGTCGAGGTCATCACGTCAAAGCCGTAGTCAAAGGGATTTTTATGTGCCCCGCCGGCAATAAGCCCTGCAATGTGCGCTATGTCGGCCACTGCGTATGCGCCTACCTCTTTGGCTATCGCGGCAAACTTTGCGTAGTCGAGCTCGCGGCTGTAGGCGCTAAAGCCCGCCAGGATAATCTTTGGCTTGTGCTCGAGGGCCTGTGCGCGCAGCGCCTCATAATCTATCTCGCCGGTCTCTTGGTCCTTCATGCCGTAGCGTACAAACTTAAACAGCTTGGCCACGGTAGTTACGGGCGAACCATGGGTTAAGTGCCCGCCGTGGCTGAGGTCCATGCCCAGTACCGTGTCGCCCGTCTCAAGCAATGCAAAGTAGAGAGCGACATTGGCTGAGGCCCCCGAGTGCGGCTGCACGTTGGCATACTTGGCCCCAAACAGCTGCTTGGCGCGCTCAATTGCGAGTGTCTCTACCTGGTCCGTAAACTCCTGCCCGCCGTAGTATCGGCGGCCCGGGTAGCCCTCGGAATACTTGTTGGTGAGTATTGAGCCCTGCGCCTCGCGCACGGCCATGCTTACATAATTTTCAGACGGAATAAGCTCAAGGCCATTAGCCTGCCTGGCCTCCTCCCCCGCCAGCGCATCGCTTACCTCCTTGTCTTGCTTGCCTATAGACTCGTACATGCACTAAAGATACCAGACGTGACTGTGTTTGACATCAAGGGCTCA
>CAYRYM010000021.1:0-1264 GCA_964428705.1 uncultured Candidatus Saccharibacteria bacterium
TCATCAAGCGCACGCTCGCCAACTTTGGCATACAGGTAGAGCTCGACGAGATATCCATTGGCCCCTCTGTCACACGCTACGCTATTAAGCCGGCCGAGGGCGTGCGCCTTTCCAAAATTGTCGCTCTGCAGCAAACCCTGGCACTGGCCTTGGCGGCCACGGGCGGCATCCGTATCGAGGCGCCCATACCCGGCAAGGCGCTGGTGGGCATTGAGGTCCCCAACTCGGCCAAGGTTACCGTGGGCCTGGGCACCCTGCTTGAGGCCTCAGAGTTCCAAGAGTCGCCCAAGCCCCTTATGGTCGCACTCGGCCGAGATATTGCAGGCGGCTCGCTGTTTGCCAACATCGCCAAAATGCCGCACGGGCTTATTGCGGGTGCCACGGGCGCGGGCAAGTCTGTAGCGATACACGGTCTTATTACCTCGCTCCTGTACCGCTGCGGGCCCTCGCAGCTGCGCTTTATATTTATAGACCCCAAGCGCGTCGAGCTTACCTTGTACCGCTCACTGCCCCACTTGCTGACCCCCGTCATTACCGATGCCAAAAAAGCCATCATGGCACTGCGCTGGGCCGGCAAGGAAATGGAGAGGCGCTACAACATATTGGAGGAAAACCGCGTGCGCGATATAGAGTCGTACCACACGACAATACTCGCTCCGCAGCTGGAAAAGATTAAAAAGCAGGGCGGCCCGCAAGAGGGCGAGCCGGTGCCCGAGGCCATGCCCTACATTGTGGTTGTTATAGACGAGCTGGCCGACATTATGCAGAGCTACCCGCGCGAGCTGGAGGCCGGCATCGTGCGCCTGGCACAGATGAGCCGCGCCGTGGGTATACACCTGGTGCTCTCCACCCAGCGCCCCTCCGTTAACGTTATTACCGGCCTTATTAAGGCCAACGTGCCCACCCGCATGGCCTTGCAGGTCGCCAGCCAGATAGACTCCCGCACCATACTCGACCAGGGCGGCGCCGAGAGCCTGTTGGGTGCCGGCGATATGCTCTACCTTAGCGCCGAAATGAACAAGCCCGTGCGCCTGCAAAACGCGTTTATAAGCGAGGGCGAGGTTAAGAAGATCGTGGACTTCATCGTTAACAACAACGAGGCGGAGGTGCCCGTAGAGATTGTGCCGGCCGAGCGAGGCTCAGACGGCGTTGGCCTGGGCGGTGCCACGTCCGGTGGCATGAGTGCCGCAGGCGGCAGCTTTGGCGACGACGAGGAGATAGACGACGACATGTACCAGCAGGCGCGCGCGGCCGTGCAGGAGGC
>CAYRYM010000021.1:1274-10724 GCA_964428705.1 uncultured Candidatus Saccharibacteria bacterium
GCCGGCAAAGCATCTACCTCCTACCTCCAGCGCAAGCTGCGCATCGGCTACGCCCGTGCCGCCCGCATGATAGACATATTGGAAGAGCGCGGGGTCATAGGCCCGGGCGACGGCGCCAAGCCCCGCGAGGTCCTGGACAAGGGCACCGGCCCGGCTGCACCCGCAGCACCGGATACGGAGCAGAATTTGTAGAAAAAATCCTAGGTGGGGGCGTGCCGTCCGCCGAAGGCGGATGGGGCTGAGGGATTTTTTCTGCAGATTCTGTAAAGTAGACCTATGAAGCGCTTTCTTATAATTGCCGGCCTATTGATTGTCGTGGGCTACGGCATATTCGAGGCACGGCGCATTGTGGCCGGGCCGCAGCTTGTCGTAGACTCGCCCTTAAACGGCTCGGCAACCTCCAGTGCCCTTGTAACGGTCACCGGCCGGGTTAAAAACATCTCATTTTTGACAATAAACGACCACACAGCTTCCGCTAACGAGCAAGGGCAATTTGTGTACCGCTACTCCCCGCCCCCGGGGTATACTGCCCTGACCGTCGCCGCCACGGACCGTTTTGGCCGCCGGGTGGAGCAGCGCGTAGCGTTCACATTATTAAACTATTGTCCGGCTACAATTTTATAGATATGGCACTCAAAAAAGGTAAAGAAAAAGCCGCCAAGGTCTCTCCCCAAGAGAATAAGAAGGACAGCTCTGCTATAGATGCCGCACTGCGCGCCATCAAGACCAAGTTTGGCGACGAGAGCATCATGATGCTGGGCCAGAGCCCCAAGGTAAACGTAGACGTAGTCCCCTCCGGCTCCATAGGGCTCGACTGGGCGCTGGGCATCGGCGGTTACCCGCGCGGCCGCATACTGGAGATTTTCGGCCCGGAGTCGTCCGGCAAGACCACCCTTTCTCTGCACGCCATAGCCGAGGCGCAGAAAAAGGGCGGCGTATGCGCCTTTATAGACGCCGAGCACGCGCTAGACCCGGAGTACGCCAAAAAGATAGGCGTTAAGCTCGACGAGCTATTGGTGTCCCAGCCCGACCACGGCGAGCAGGCCTTGGAGATTGTGGAGGGCCTGGTGCGGAGCGGCAAGATTGACATCATTGTTGTAGACTCGGTCGCCGCGCTCACCCCCAAGGACGAGATAGAGGGCGACATGGGCTCCTACCAGGTGGGCAAGCAGGCGCGCCTTATGTCCCAGGCCCTGCGCAAGCTCACCGCTATAGTCTCCAAGTCCAAGACCATCGTCATATTTATAAACCAGATACGCATGCAGATAGGCGTGATGTTCGGCAACCCGGAGACCACCACCGGCGGCAAGGCTCTCAAGTTCTACACATCCATCCGCCTCGACATCCGCCGCATCGCGCAGATTAAAAAGGGCGAGGAGGTCGTGGGCGGCCGCCACCGCATTAAGGTGGTCAAGAACAAGGTCGCGGCCCCCTTCCGTGTCACGGAGTTTGACCTTATGTACAACGAGGGCATCTCCACCGAGGGCGAGCTCCTGGCCCTGGGCGAGAAGTACGGGATAGTGCAGAAATCCGGCAGCTCGTATAGCTTTGGCGAGGAAAAGCTGGGCCGCGGCTACGACGCCTCGCGCACCTACCTGCGTGAGAACAAAAAGGTAGCCAATGCACTCCTAGCCGAGATCCGCAAAGCGTTTAAAGATAACGCCGACCCTAACAAAGCAGCCTCCCCTGCTGAGTCCGACGAGGAATAAAAATTAGGTAAAATAAAAGCCCCAGTTGATGTTATCTCAGGGGCTGTTGTGGGTCCGTCGTGAGTTGAACCCTGGTGTAACTTTCATCGATCCGAAGACCGAGAAGGAGCGGAAGTCGTGAGCGTCTAGGACACTGTCGACATCCGGTGAACAAACATCCAATGGGTCGATAGTGTTTTAACGCACTCGCAAGTACTTAGCTACGTAGCGTTTAGGCCAAATAGTCCAGTCACATCGCTTGGTCGTCTCAGTCCGCCGATAGGCCGGACCTACCTCAATGTTCGCCCTTTGTAAAAGTGGCGCGAAGGGAGGTATCGTCTCACAAAGAGCACCTGCTCGCCGTCCTAGAAACAACTCCTAGGTGCTGGGTCGACTTCCGGATCTGCCGACTTAATTGCTAGTATATACCCATTACCCCTTTTTGTCAAGGGGTTTTCGGGTTGGAATATTGGAGGGCCAAAATATGGCCCGAAACAAGGCTTTTTAGTATGCCCCCTGGCGCTGAGCAGTGAGAGTGCGTGTGAGGTCAATTGCCAAAGAGACAAGCGCCACAATGGCGACAAGCAGGACCGCCTGCACCACAAAGGTGGTGTGCAGCACGGCCACAAGTACGAAGTTGCCCACGGCCAGCACTCCCCCGTTCATAGCATTAAGAAGGTTGGCCTGTATCTCAGACACCCACACCAAAATGCCCAATGCGTACACCGACGCCACGACCGTATAGACCTTAAGCGCCGTCATAGAGACCATGCGGCGGGCAGTGTGTATCACGCCTACCGATGCCATTACCTGTTGCTCGATTTTGCTTTGCATATATCCTTTAACTGCTACTTAGGGCTAATAGTTTCAAATATCCTCTTAAACTCCGCCTTGGCCCGGTGCACGCGGGTCTTAACGGCTCCCACGCTCAAGCCTTCGGCCTCTGCTATCTCCTCCTGCGTCTTGCCGTCTATAAAAAAGCTCGACAGCGCTTGTGCCATGGGCGCGGGCATGCGGCTTAGCACTGAGGCCACCAGGTCTACCAGCTCCTTCTTCTCAAACTGCTTGAGGTTCTTGTCCGGTATAAGCGCCCATATTTCCTCATCAAGCTGGGCCTCGCGCTCCCAGCTCTTCTTCTTTTTGGCGTAGTGGGTCAGGCTAGTGTTAACGACAATGCGGTAGGCCCAGGAGGAAAACTGCGCGCCCTCCACCACCTTAAACTTCCCCGCGTTGAGATAGATCTTGGTAAACGCCTCCTGCACAATATCCTCGGCCTCGTGCGGGTCCTTAATTATGCTCTGCGCCTTGCGCAGGAATGCGTCCTCGTACTTACGCACTATAAGCGCAAAGAGTGACGGGTGCGACACCGAAAGGGCCAAGAGCTCCTCGTCGCTCCTCTCTTCCGGCTCCTCCCCTCCTAAGAGTTCCATAGCAACACTGTATATCATCCCTGCCCTGTAGAACAGGCAAGCCCCAGGGAAAGTTCCAAACCTCAAAATCCAAATTTCAAAGGGTATATTTGTGATTTGGAGCTTGTTTTTTGGTGTTTTCTCGCATATTATGCGAGACGTTATGGCAATGCTTGAATACAACGAGATACTCAAGGGCAAGGTAATCCTCTACAACGACGACCCGTACGAGGTCCTGGACGCGCACGTGTTCCGCAAGCAGCAGCGCAAGCCGGTCAACCAGACCAAGCTGCGTAATATTATTACCGGCAAGGTAACCGAGCAGGCCTTCCACGTGTCGGAAAAGGCTCAGGAGGCCGACCTCTCAACCAAAAACGTTAAATACCTCTACTCCAACAAGGGCGAGAAGTGGTTCTGCGCCGAGAATAACCCTGCAGACCGCTTTGTACTCTCAGAGGAGACTATCGGCCCGGGCGCCAAATTTGTTAAGGAAAACTCTATAGTCGAGGCGCTCATATTTGACGAGAAGATAATAGGCATCAAGGTGCCCATCAAGGTAGAGCTTAAGGTAACCGAGGCCGCTGCGGCCGTTAAGGGCAACACCGCCCAGGGCGGCTCCAAGCAGATAACGGTAGAGACCGGCGCCACGCTGTTTGTCCCCATGTTTATAAACGAGGGCGACGTCATCCGTATCAACACCGAGCTGGGCGAGTACGTCGAGCGCGCAGACAAGAAATAAACGACACACTCCCTAAAAAGGGAGTTGGGGTCGTGTTTATCTCTCCCTTTTTACGGGAGGTTTGTCGTTTATTTCTCTACCTAACGATATAAGGCAGGAGCGCCATAAAGCGGGCGCGCTTTATTGCCTCGGCGACGGCGCGCTGGTTGGGGGCACTAAGGTTGGTGCGGCGGCGCGGCATAATCTTGCCGTGCGGGTTGACGAACTTCTTGAGAGTCTCGGTATCTTTGTAGTCGATACGGATGAACTGGGGTGCGTATTCTTTAGCCATAGATTTAATAAGTAGTTAGGTTATAGGGTGTAGGGAGTAGTCAGACTAGAACGGGATGTCGTCAGGGTTAATGTCTTCGGTCGGATAGTCTATGCCGTCCTCCTTAGGAGCCTTCTGCGGGGCCTCAGCATCGCTGTAGCCGCCACTGCGCGCACCCGAGGGTGCTGCGCTACCGCCGCCACCTGCCCCACCCTGGGCGCGGGAGCCGAAGGTGACAGACTCGGCCACTATCTCGGTGCGGTACTGCTTGCCCTTCTCGGGGCTGTCCCACGAGCGGGTCTGGATGCGACCCTCAACCAGGACCGAGCTCCCCTTCTTAAGGTACTGGGCCGATGTCTCCGCCTGGCGGCCAAACACCACCACATTGTGGAACTCCGGCACGTCTGTCCACTGCTCGTCCTTCTTAACCCTGCGGTTAGTCGCAACGCCAAAGGATGCCACCTGCATGCCCGAGGGCAGGTTCTTCAGCTCCGGGTCGCGGGTCAGGTTGCCGTAGAGGATAACTTTGTTCATACCAGTATTGTACTACTCCTTGGTCAGCGCATCGATAGACTTCTCCAGCTCTACCTCAGACACCGGGCCTGCTTCCTCCTTGGCTGCCGCAGGTGCATGGATAGTCTCGCCCTTGAGCCTGTCGGAGGTAAAGACCGCGCGCGCCTTGGGCGGAGCGATGTCCTCGCGGACCGTCTCGATAATGAGCGAGCGCAGTACCTCGCGCGAGTCGTTAAGTGCTGCCTCAAGAGCCGGGACCTTGCTGCGCGTGGTGGCAAACTTTATCCAGCCAAACCATGCCTCGGCGTACTTCTCGCGCTTGCCCTGCGTGGCGCGCTCGATAACGTAGGCCAGGTTTATCTTAGAGGGGTATCCCTCGCTTATAAACTCGGCATCGTCGCCTATAAGCTTGCGCACTTTCTCTACAGCGGCGCCTACGCCGTCCTCGGCAATAGTAGGCACCAAATGAAAACCGACCTCATAAATAATGGGCGCACTGGCAACTTCCACCTCGGAGGAGGCGTCAGTCGCTTGGGTAAAGGCCTCATCGGCCTGCGACGTTTTTGACATACCCAAGCACCATACCAGAGACTACCGCCTACCGCAAGCCAAAGGCTCTCTGTGCGTTTTTGGCGGTCTGGACAAGCACTTCCTCCACAGATATGCCCTTATGGGCGGCGATTTTTGCCGCCACATCAGCCACAAACACCGGCTCGTTGCGCTTGCCGCGGTTGGGTACCGGCGCCGCATAGGGCGCGTCTGTCTCAATAAGCATGCTCTCGAGCGGGGTTACCTTAATGCTCTCGTCGTACATGTCGGTGTAAGTTATAGGGCCAGGGAACGACAGGTAGCAGCCCAGTCTCAGGTATGTTTGAGCCAGCTCTGCCGTACCGGTAAAAAAGTGGATGATAACCGGCACCTTAGAAGCTATTTCGGAATTTTGCAAAATACTAAAACAGTCATCGTGCGCATTGCGGCAATGGATTACAAGGGCTTTCTGCACTTTTTCAGCAAGCTCGATGTGGCTCTCAAAACGTGTCTTTTGTGCCAGTTTTTCTTCCTCCGTGCCGCCGCTCCTAAAGTAGTCCAGCCCGCACTCCCCTATGGCGACCACCTTGGGGTTGCGCGCCAGCGCCTCAAACTTTTCCATATCAAACACCTCGTCCGGAGTATCGTTGGGGTGCAAGCCGACCGACGACCACAGAAAGTCGTGCTGCTGCGCCAACTCGAGCGCTTTTTGGCTCGAGGCATAATCAACGCCAATAACCACCGCACCCATGCCGGCCTCCTGCATGCGCACAAGCACCTCTGCCCTATCCGCATCAAATTGCGGCATGTATAAGTGACAATGCGAATCAAACAGTTTGAACATTAGTCTTTCCGAGGAAACAAATTCTCCGGCTTTTTGTTTTCAATCACCGCCTTTTTTATAATGTCGCTTGTTTTGGGCATAAACGGGTTGAGCATGCGGCCCACCAGGTACAGCTCCTGGGTCAGGTCAAAGATTATCTTTTTGCCGGCCTCCGGGTCGGTCTTAACGAGCTTAAACGGCGCCGTCTCGGTGATTTTCTGGTCGAGCATTGCAATGCGCGACCACACATACTCGGCCGCTTTGTTTATCTCAAACTGCTCCATGGCACCGGTGTACTCCTGAGGAAAGCCGGCAACATCGGGCCTGGTCCCCTGCTCGAGATGGGTCTGCGCCAGCGTCATAATGCGCGAGGCTAGGTTGCCCAGCCCGTTGGCCAGGTCGGCGTTGTAGGCGTCCTTAAACGCCTCGCGCGTAATATCACCGTCGTCAAACGGCGATATGTGCCGGGCCAGGAAGCAGCGCACCGCATCCGTACCGTACTCTGCCAGAAGCTCCTCCGGGTCTATAACGTTGCCCAGGCTCTTGCTCATCTTCTTGCCGCCCGAGGTAATAAACCCGTGCACCAACAGCGTTTTAGGGAGAGGGAGGCCGGCAGAGAGCAACATGCCCGGCCATATAGCCGCGTGAAAGCGCAAGATGTCTTTGCCTATGACATGCATGCGCTGCTCGTTGCCGGCCCAAAACTCCTGGTACAGAGCGTCGTCGCGCCCATACCCCAGCGCGGTGATGTAGTTGGAGAGAGCGTCGCACCACACATACATCACCTGCGTGTCGTCGCCGGGGACCGGGATACCCAGGCCCGCGGGCCAGTCGGCCTTGCGCGGCCGCGAGAAGCTTACATCCTGCAGGCCCTCGTTAAGGAGCGAGAGTATCTCGCGCTCACGGGTCTCGGGCACTATCCTCAACTCCTTAGACTCTATTTTATTCTTTATATCCTGCGTGTAGCGCGACAGCTTAAAGAAGTAGTTTTCCTCCTTGAGCATCTCCGGGGCCGTTCCGTGGTCCGGGCATGTGCCGTCTATCAGGTCCTTCTCGGTTATAAAGGCCTCGTGGCCGACACAGTACAGGCCCTCGTACTCTTTCTTGTATATGTCGCCCGCCTCGACGAGCTTGTTCCATATTGCCTGCGCGCCAGGCCAGTGCGCTTTTTGGTCGGTGGTGCGGATAAACTGGTCGTATGAGATGTCGAGCTCTTTGAAGAGCGAGGAGAATTTTGCCACAATCTCGTCCAAAAACTCCAACGGCTCCTTGCCCTCGCGACGGGCGGCATCGACCATCTTCTGCGTGTTCTCGTCCGAGCCTGTCAGAAAGTACGCCTTGTCCCCCGCCAGGCGGTGGTAGCGCACCAAAATATCGCTCACGGTCGTCGTGTACGCGTGGCCCAAGTGCAGCTTGGCATTAGGGTAAAAAATCGGCGTGGTGAGGTAAAACTTCTTGTCCATGAGTATCAGAACCTTACAGGGGGTCGCCCTCGGGGGTCAAGCCCTGCTGGCTTAGCTCGCGGGTCTTGCGGCGGTCAACGTCGGACACAAACTCCTGTATCGCGCCCGCAATAGGCACCGACAGCAGTATGCCCAAAAACCCGGCCAGCTTGGCGCCCACTATAAGCGACAAAATGACCAGCAGCGGTGGTACGCCCACGACCTTTTTAACCACCACCGGGTAAATAAGGTGCGCCTCAAACTGCTGGATAATAATGTAGAGAACGAGGACGGTGACGGCTCCCGTTACGCCGTCGCCCAGTATGGTGCCGCCGGTGTATGCAATGGCTATGGCCGGTATTGCGGCGAGTATCTGGCCAAACACCGGTATAAGCTCAAACACCGCCGCCAGCACCGCCAGCAACAGCGCGTTGGGCACGCCCAAGATGGTGAGGCCAAGGTAGAGCAAAACGCCCACGATAACGCCGAGTATCAGCTGGCCCTGCATCCACTTGCCTATCTTTTGCTGAGAGCGCTTCCACAAGTTGAGCACGTAGGCCTGGTGCCGGCTGGGGGTGACAAGGCGCAAAAAGTCGTCCACGCCCGTCTCCTGTACCGAGAAGTAGAACGAGAACACCACAATAAGTATGAACGCCGTAATCCCGCCAAAGAAGCTTGAGACCGTGTTGATAAGCCCGCCGGTCGCGCCCGAGAAGCTCTGCGAGATGTTCTGCAGGAGGTCGGGCGACGTAAACTGCGCGCTAAAGTCGGGCAGGAGCCCGTTGGTCGCCTCGGCCAGACTAAACGACGACAGCAGCTCGGGCAGGCGCGTCAAAAAGTTGAGAGCGTCGGCCACAAGAGGCGGCACAAAGAGGAACATAAAGCTAAAGAAGGCCGCAGCCACGGCCAGGTAAATAAGTATTACCGAGAACACCCGGTTAATGCGGCGCCGGCCCAAGGCGGCTATACCCGGCTCCATGGCCGAGGCTATAACAACGGCGGTCAGCACTATAAGGACAATGTCGCGCAGGAACCACAAGAGCACAGCCAGTATCCCAAAGAGGAATATGGTCACGATGCTCCCGGCGGTGATGGAGACGTTGATATCCTTGAGCCTATCCATGGCCATACTCTAGCATATTGCCCCGTTTAGGCCGTAGTGCTACAGTCGGTGCAGATTTAGGTCTACAGCAAAGAAAGGTTTTCGAATGCCCCGACGCCAACGCGATAAATTCACCTATTGGAACAACGAGAAGCCGATTGCCGATATCTACGAGCTCCTTGAATTACTGCAACCAAGTCAGAGCGGGCGCTATTCCGACAAGCGCTATTTGCGTACCGACAGAAACCCGGCGGAGCTGGAGGTCGACTGGTACAGCGAGGCGGATAGTGGCGGGGACAGGAGCGGCTACGACTACTACGAAATAGCGCCCGAGATTACCGAGCACCTCGTTCGCGAACATTGGGTCGCACCTAATGTAAAAAAGTACTGGGGTGGCTCGACTGTCGAGAAGAATAAGCTCGTGCTGGCTGATTGGGGTACGTGGGCGCTGGAGAAGTACATCAAGGAACAGGCCGAGGAAGCTAAGAAGCTTCTGGTGCCGGGCAAACACAGCAAGATAAGCGGATTGTTTGACTACCGCACATACGGCCGCGACGGCCACCGAGGCGAGGGCGGCGAACTCTACTTCGAGTTTGAAACGCCTCAGAAGGAGCGGTTTCGTGTTCATCTCGCTTCAAAACGAGTTATCAATCTCGCCAAAGAGCGTGCGTGACAGGATTCGAAAGCGGCGGGCCTTGGCCCGCCGTTTCTTTTATATCTCTATGTTTATTTTTTGCTTGAGGAACGCTGCGAGGCTATCCACTGCCATGCGGGACTGCTCGCCGGTGTCGCGGTCGCGGACCGTAACCGTATCCTTATGCTCCGGGTTCTCGCCCAGGGTATCAAAGTCTATAGTGATGCAGTACGGCGTGCCTATCTCGTCCTGGCGGCGGTACCGCTTGCCGATGTTGCCGTTGTCGTCCCACATAATCTGCGGAACTGAGAGCTTGAGGTTG
>CAYRYM010000022.1:0-9651 GCA_964428705.1 uncultured Candidatus Saccharibacteria bacterium
AAACATCTGCATCACAGATGCAGGCAAAGTCTCCTCCTGAAGATTGTTATCCATAATTATTGATTTGTCGGGCAGGCCCCCTTTCGGGTTAGTCCTACGCTCGGTTAATAAAGGTTAGTCCCTTATTACAGGGCACAATACACCACTCTATATAAAAAGAAAAGACCCCGTGCTCAGCTTTCACGCTGACACGGGGTCCCTGGGGCCGCTGTATGTTTACAGTCGGCCTCCCTCCTGGAACTCCCTAGACTTGGACCTTGGTGCCGCTGTTGCGTTGAGGCACCAGGCGCTGCTGGTGCGGCTCGCGCGCCTGCTGTTGTTGCTGCACGGCCATCGGGCCGGCGGTCTCACGACCTTTTTTGAAGCCGGAGCCCTGGCTGGACATCGAGCCGACCGGCGGCCTGTTGCCGTAGTAGCGGCTTGGCGGAGGATTTCTCCAGGCTTCGTCGGCGGGATGGGGCTGCCCCGAAAGATTGCGCTTGGGTGGCATTCTTGATCTACCTTCTGTTGGTGATGAACTCGCACCCCTCGTCCGCATAAACAAAAAGTCGTCCTCTGGGTAGAGGGCGGCTTCCGGTTAAACCTGCGGAAGGATACTTAACAGCCAATGTATACCACACCCACGTGATTGTCAAATGAAGCAAAATAGGTGGCAAAAAGGGCTTAATTTTGATATAATGAAGGCATATGGTTATTAGCTATTTGGGGGGCGAGTGCTTTAAAATCTCTCAGGGCGACCTTACCCTCGCCATCAACCCGCCCGCCAAGGGCTCCAGCCTTGCGCAGCCGAAGTTTGGTGCCGACATAGCGCTTGTAAGCCTCGACCACGAGGACTTCAGTGGCACAGACAACGCCAGCTTTGGCGAGCGCCAGCCGTTTGTTATTGCCGGCCCCGGCGAGTACGAGGTTAAGGGCGTTGCGGTGCGCGGGTTTGGCGTGCCGACTGTGTACGGCGGGCAGGCTACCATTAACACCATCTACTCAGTATCCTTGGAGGGTATGAACCTCTGCTTTATGGGCGCCTTAAGCTCGCCGGAGATCCCGGCCGCGGCCAAGCAGGAGCTGGACGACATAGACATACTGTTTGTCCCGGTGGGCGGGGGAGACGTGCTGGAGGTGGCCCCGGCCTACAAGCTTGCCGTACAGCTGGGCCCCAAGGTCATTGTCCCGATGCACTATGACGACAAGAGCCTCAAGGCCTTTTTAAAGGAGGCGGGCGCCGAGGGTACAAAAGCCGAGGAAAAGCTCACGATAAAAAAGAAGGACCTGGAGGGCAAACAGAGCGAGGTTGTTGTGCTAGGAGCCTAGCCACTGGCCACTAGGGTATAGTTACACCAATGAAAAAGTATTTCGACCACATACAGAGCAAAGAGCCCCATGAGCGCCGCCAGCACGCGATGCAGATTGCGGGCGTGGTGACGGCCATGGTCTTTGCGGTATGGATAACGACGCTGGGCTACCGGCTTACCTCCGGTAATGCGCAGCTGGCAGGCGATGAGTACGACCAGACCGCGCTTACGGCCGCGGCTGTGCAGGCGGGGTATAGCGGTCCCAACACCCTGTACGTGGCGTCTACGACAGGCTTTTAACACATGAAGGACAAGGACGAGAACAAAACTAAGGAGCAGGGAGGGACGGGCATAGTCGGCCGCAACATCTCGGCCGAGATGCGCGAGAGCTTTATCGACTACGCCATGTCGGTTATAACCGACCGCGCCCTGCCCGACGTGCGCGACGGGCTAAAGCCCGTGCATCGCCGCATTTTATATATCATGCACCGCCAAGGGTTGACCCCGGGCGCGCGCTTCCGCAAGTCGGCAACCATAGTGGGAGACGTGCTGGGTAAGTACCACCCGCACGGCGACCAGTCGGTGTACGACGCTATGGTTAAAATGACGCAAGAGTTTAGCATGCGCTACCCGCTTATACTCGGCCAGGGTAACTTCGGCAGCATAGACGGCGACTCGGCCGCCGCCTACCGCTATACCGAGGCCAAGATGTCGCGCATGTCCGAGGCCCTGCTTAACGACCTGGACAAAGACACGGTGGAGTGGCGCCCCAACTACGACGGCACGCTCAAGGAGCCGACCGTGCTGCCCGCGGGTGTGCCCAATATTTTGCTTAACGGCACGCTCGGCATTGCCGTGGGTATGGCCACCTCTATACCGCCGCACAACCTGGGCGAGGTCTCAAGAGCACTGACCCACCTTATAGAGCACCCGGACGCAACCGTGGAGGACCTGACAGAGTTTGTAACCGGACCGGACTTCCCCACAGGGGCTGTGGCATACGACAAGAAAGCGTTGCTGCATGCCTACACCACCGGCAAGGGCGGGGTAGTGGTGCGCGGTAACGCGGAGATTGTCGAGGGCAAGAAGGGCGACTTTACTATCGTTATTAGCTCCATACCGTACCGCGTTAACAAAGCAGACCTCATTATGCGCATAGCCGACCTGGTGCGCGACAAAAAGCTGGAGGGCGTGCGCGGCCTGCGCGACGAGTCCAGCAAGGACATACGCGTAGTTGTCGAGCTTAAGTCCGGTGCCCACCCGCAGAAGGTCCTTAACTACCTGTACAAGCACACCGCGCTGGAGGACACCTTCCACTTCAACATGGTGGTGCTGGTAGACGGCGTGCCGCAGACCTTGTCGCTTAAGGGTATACTCGAGGAGTTTATCAAGCACCGCCGCGAGGTTGTGCGCCGCCGCACACTCTTTGACCTCACTAAGGCGCAGGACCGCGAGCATATATTGCTGGGCCTGGCCAAGGCGCTCGACATAATTGACGAGCTTATAAAGACCATCCGCGCGTCTAAGGACGTGCCGGAGGCCCACGCCAACATTGTTAAAAAGTACAAGTTTAGCGACCTGCAGGCGCAGGCGATACTCGAGATGCGCCTGTCGCGCCTCGCCAACCTCGAGAGGCAGAAGATTATGGACGAGCTGGCACAGGTGCAGCTGCTTATTGCGGAGCTGACCGCGCTGTTAGCTAGCGACAAGAAGATGCTTGGCGTTATTAAAGGCGAGATTGAGGACCTGGCCAAGCGCTTTGGCGACGATAGGCAGACCAAAGTGATGAAGGGCGCCGCCGGCATTATAAATGTCGAGGACCTGGTGGCCGACGAGGAACAGGTGCTGGTCTTGACCCAGGGCGGCTATGTTAAGCGCACCAACCCCGAGGAGTACCGCAAGCAGAAGCGCGGCGGCGTGGGGGTTATAGACCTCGACACCAAGGAGGAGGACTTTGTCACGACATTCCTCACCACCTCCACACACAGCGACCTGCTGTTCTTTACCGATGTGGGCAAGGCCTACCAGCTTAAATTCTACGAAATTCCGGAGGGCAAGCGCTCGACCAAGGGCAAGGCTATTGTTAACTTTTTGCAGCTCTCGGACGCGGAGCGTGTCTCGGGCGTTTTGCCGATGCGCAAAATACAAAAGGAGGGCGAGAAGTTTTTGTACATGATAACCAAGCAGGGCGTTGCCAAAAAGGTAGACGCGACGGCCTTCCACGATGTACGCCGCTCGGGCCTTATCGCGATTAAATTGCAGAAGGGCGATGAGCTTATAGCGGCCTTGCTTGTCGAGAAGGGTGACGAGATATTCCTAAGTACCGCCAAGGGCCAGAGCATCCGCTTTAAGGAGGGCGACATCCGCGCCATGGGCCGCGGCGCGGGCGGCGTGCGCGGTATGAAGCTCTCTCCGGGCGACACGCTGGTGGGCGCCGATGTCATTAAAAAGGGACAGAAGAACCTCGAGGTCTTGGTGGTGTCGCGCAACGGCTACGGCAAGACCACCGGGGTAGACGAGTACAAAAACCAGAACCGAGGCGGCTCCGGCATCAAGACCATGAACATGACGCCCAAGACGGGCCCGTTAATCGCCGCTAAAGTAATATCTAAAGAAGACGGCGTAGGCGAGGACGAGATAGTAGTGGTCTCCAAAAAAGGCCAGGTCATCCGCACCGAACTTAAAGAAATCCCGTCGCTGTCTCGCAGTACCCAGGGCGTAAGAGTAATGAAACTCCGCGAAGGCGACGCCATCGCAAGTTTTGTCTGTTTGTAAATGAATACACACGAAATGCGGCTGCATCCCGGGCCTTTTGGGAGGATACAGGCGGGGGCACAGATAATTGAGTCGCGGCTCAGTGATGATAGGCGACAGAAGATTAAAGTGGGAGATCACTTGGTCTTTGCCTTGCGCCCGGATTTTATAGAGAAGGTAGAGGCTGAGGTGGTAGAGCTTATACATGCTCCAACCTTTCGCGACCTCTTTGCCACGCGCCCGCTGAGCGAGTTTGGTGCAGACGACCTTGATGCAAAAACTGAGAGCATGTACGAGTACTACTCTAAGGAGGAAGAAGCAAAGTACGGCGTCCTAGGCATAAAGTTTAAGAAGTTGAAGTAGTTTATTCTAGTATTTTGCAAAATAACAAAATGAAACCGACAATTATTTTTAACCGCGCGTCGCCACAGTACGAGGCCCAGCTCATTAAGTACGGAGCGGACTACGTCATGCCCTCAGATGAGATGTATGAAAAAAAGATCGACGCGCTCAAAGCAAGCTGGAGTGAGTGGGGCCCAAAGGTTTTAGACGAGCTGCATGCCATAACCCGGCTGGAGTGGCTCGATAAGGATATCCGTTGCTACATTGTAAGCGGTACCAAGTCGTCCTTCTCGCATCCGCTTACGCTCAAACTCTACAAGGACCCAGAACACATGTTTGATACCTTTGTGCACGAGCTTATACACCGGCTCTTAAGTAACCCCCTGCACCCCGAGGAACACAAGGCCGCCCGCAAAAAGTTTATGGAGCCACACCAAGGCGAGAGTATGGTAGTTAAAAATCATATAATCCTGCATGCACTGCATGCGCAGGTTGTACTCAACTTGTACGGCCAGGAGCGGCTCGACAGGGTAATTGCCATAGTCAAGAGTGCCGACTACCTGCGCGCTTGGGACATAGTGCATGAGCGCGGCCGCGAGCAAATATTAAAAGAGGTGTTTAACTATCAGGAATGAGGGTGATTTTGGTGTAGGATAGGGAGGTGCATAGGCCCTCCTTGCACATGTCGCGTTTCTATCCATTGACCCAAAAGGGAGATGCTATGGCTAAGAAAGCGAAGAAGGCGAACTAAGAAGGTAGAACCCGTCCGCAGCGCAAGCTGCAGGCGGGTTTTTCTTTTGTATGCAGATAAGCTATAGTGCCGGGCAGGCAGAACAGGGAGATGCGCCATGTGCGAGACGAACGTCTTTAACCCCGATGAGTTGCGCCGTCGGGTCGACCAGTGGATCGAAAACGGCGGCAAACAGCAGTTGGTGCTTGTTGTACAAATGGCGGCAAGGACCCGCGCCGACGTGCGCGACAGCTTGCGCGTCGACTACGAAACGCTCCACCACCCCATGACAATCTGACCGAGAAGCGAAGAGGCCCGCTGCGAGTAATCGCAGCGGGCCGTTCCTTTTGGCTGTTTGCCGGATTATCTATTCTAGTATTTTGCAAAATTCCGAAATAGGATTACGGTGCTGACGCAGCAGGGCTTTTGTGGTATTTTGGGGGCTGAGTTCCACAGACAACGCGAGAGAGAAAGATGGGCAGACTGTATAGCAACCCCAACGCCTGGCGGCGCGGACTAAACTTGGGCCGGGTTACCGACCAGCAACTGAGGCTGGTAAGCAGCCGCGGCGTGGACGCCGCAGAGGCAAACAGCAAACTGGCCGAGCTCGACGAGGCGGTTGGGGACCACCACTCCAAGCAGGCCTTGCGCCGGATACTCAAAATAAAGCGGCTGATGGAGGCGCGTAAAGATAAGCGCCGCCGCCCCAGGGGCGTCAGCAAAAGGGACTTTGTCCTGTACCGCAAGCTCAGGCTCAAGCTCCCCTCCACAAAAAAGAAGAAGGCTAAACAGCCCAACTAAGGAAACAGGACCCGTCCGCGGCAGCGCTAGCTGCGGACGGGTTTTTATTTTGATATACTTATGGAGCATGGTTGGTCCTACCCACCACGCACGGGGTCCGCTTATCTGTCTAACACTACGACAGCTCCAAGCGGACCTTTTTCTTTTGTATACTGGCGGTATGATCCATATCAGGTACAAACTTGGCGCTTCTTCCTTGCATGGGGTCGGGCTTCTTGCCGACCAAGACATACCCAAAGGGGCGCTTATATATACTCCAAGCCCGCTGCTTGATGTAAACCTGACGCAAGAGCAGTTTGACTCTTTGGACGAGAGGGAAAGGGAGGAGGTCCACTGGTGGGGGTTTTATGACGAGCCAAGCCAGAAGTGGCACGTAGACTTTGATATGACCCGCTTTATCAACCACTCCTACGACGCGACGGTAACGCAAGACCCGGCATACGCAGAGGCGCATCTTGTTGCGGCGCGGGACATACAGGCAGGAGAGGAGCTCACCCAAAACTATCTTGAGTTTGAAACTCCCGAAGACCTAAAACATCGCGGCATCCCCGCTCAATAAATATGAAACCGATTGCGGTGGATGAGAAAAGTCTACCTGCTCTGGAGTGGATACTGGGGGTATTTAAAAAGCACGGCGTGCCGTATCAAGTGTGCGGCGGGTTTGCCGCGCATCTGTATGGCGCTACGCGCCCCATCAACGACATTGACATAGACATCCCTCGCGACGCTTTCGATAAGATACTGCCTGAGGTTAAAGACTACGTAAAGTTTGGCCCGGCTCACTACACGGACGAGCGCTGGGATATATTTGAGATGATTCTGGACTACCATGGGCAAGAGATAGACCTGACTGCGCCCGAGTGCAAAATATTTAACGACACAGCAGGCGCGTGGGAGGAGTATAATGCCGACCTGGCGCAGGCACAGCACGTGCAGTATGCCGGCACAGAGGTGAGCGTGTGCCCGCGCCAGAAGCTTATAGAATATAAAAAACTCCTTTCCGGCGAGCACCAAAAACAAGACATCCAAGAAATTTCATTCTAGTGTTCTGCAGAACACTAGAATGAAAATTATTGGGCTGGCCCAAGAACCGGCTTTTTGGTACGTTGGTGACAGAGAGGCAACCGGAGGAATGCTGTTATGGATCTTATTTTGTCGACCCGCAACCAGAGCAAGGCAGAGCAAATCAAGGCTTTGTTGGGGATACTGCCACTGCGGATACTGACGCTCGAGGACGCAGGCGTTGACGGCGAAGCAGTCGAGGATGGCGCAACGCTCGAGGAAAACGCGCTCAAGAAGGCGCGCTTTGCGCAAGAGCTAACCGGCAAGTGGGCTGTTGCCGACGATACCGGGCTCTTTATCGATGCTCTCGGCGGTCAGCCCGGCATCCACGCTGCCCGCTGGGCCGGCAAGGGCAAAACAACTGAAGAGATTATGGACCACACACTCTGGAAGCTTCGGCATGTTCTGCCGGGAGAGCGCACGGCGACCTTCAAGACGGTTGCTGTCGCCGTTTCGCCACAAGGTGAGCACAGTGTCTTTGTCGGAGAAGCGAAAGGAGTGTTGCTCCCCGGGCCTCGTTGTGCGCTACAGCCCAAAATGCCCTACAGTGCCATCTTTGTGCCCGATGGCCAGCCCAAGGTGTGGGCCGAGATGTCTGTCGATGAGGAAAACGCCGTAAGCCACCGGGGCAAGGCGTTTAGACAACTCAGGGAGTTCTTGAGCGACTTGTGACGAAAATGATATAATACAGAGGTATGGTTGATTTGCGTCCACCCTACACGGGGCCCGTTTATCCTGGTTTATACCAGCTCAAACGGGCCCCACTTTCTTTTGTATACTTGGTATATGTCTCACCAGCCCGTGCCCCAAGTTCTTGCGGATGCACCCAAGGCGGGGGAGCAGTACCGCCACTACAAGGGCGATTTGTATAAGGTAGTGGGGCTCGCACTCGACTTGAACGACGAATGGGTCGTGGTGTATGAGCCTATGTACGACAACCCGGCCGCGCCTATGTTTACAAGGCCCATAAACGAGTGGCACCAGGAGGTCGAGTGGGAGGGGAGCAGGGTCGCGCGGTTTTCAAGAGTATAATTGCGGGATGGAGAGCTCGTTCCTTAACCCTCAGCAGACGCTCGGGGCCGCGCACATAAGTTCCGGCTCGCGCGTGGCCGACTTGTGCGCCGGCTCGGGCTTTTTTGCGCGGGCTGCGGCGCGTGCCACGGGCCCCGAGGGCGTGGTGTGGGCTATAGACCCAAACCCAGACATGCTGGTGCGGCTAAAAAACCTGGCGGTGGGCGAGGGCCTGCACAACATAGAGGTCGTGCGCGGCACGGTCGAGAAGGTAAACGCCACCAAACTGCCCGATGCCACCATGGACGTAGCTATCTTGGCCAACGCGCTGTTTGGCGTAGCGGACAAAGAGGCCGCGGCGGCCGAGGCCTACCGCGTTCTGCGTAAAGCGGGCCGGCTTGTGCTTGTAGACTGGACAGACAGCCACGGAGGCTTGGGCCCGCACCCGGGACACGTGGTTACGCAGGCGCAGGCTAAAAAAATATTTGAGGCGGCGGGCTTTGGCCAGGCAGAGGATATCCCCGCGGGTGCGTACCATTGGGGCCTTATACTAAGGAAGCGCTAACTATGTCGATTTTTCAAACTATTGTTGTGGGGATCTTTGTGGCACTGGTCGTGGTGGGCGTGGGCGTGTTCTCCTTGTTTGGGGGCTTTGGCAACAAGGGCGGGCTGGGGCCTGTCATAATCTGGGGCACGGCCGACCAGACCGTCATGGACAAGGTACTCGCCGAGCTCATTCAGGTGCAGAAGGACAAGTCACTCCAGGACGTGGTCTATGTGGCTAAGAGGCCGGGTACGTACGAGGCCGAGCTTATCAACGCCATAGCCGCCGGCACCGGGCCCGACCTTATATTTTTGTCGCAGAGCGACATTGGCGTGCTCTCCGACAAGGTGTCTCTCATCCCGTACGCCACGGTCTCGCAGAGCACGTTTATTACCTCGTATGTAGACGAGGGCCAGCTGTTTTTGACCCCGCAGGGCTCGCTTGCTTTGCCGTTTATGATAGACCCTTTGGTTATGTACTGGAACCGCGACACCTTTACCGGGATAGGCGAGGGCCAGCCGCCCACGTATTGGAACGATTTTATCGCCCTGGCGCCCAAGATTACCTCGCTTGATGCGGGCGCCAACGTGCGCAAGTCGGCAGTTGCCATGGGCACCTGGGACAATATCAATAACGCCAAGGCGATACTGTCGGCCCTGATGATGCAGACGGGCGACTTTGTAACCGTCCGCAACGCCTCCGGCGTGCTTGTAACAACCCTGGGCGCCAAGCCCGACAGCTCAAACGTCTCGCCGGCCTCGGAGGCCTTGCGCTTTTACACCGACTTTGCCAACCCGAGCAAGACCACCTACTCGTGGAACCGCTCGCTGGCCAACTCGTACAACGCGTTTGTCGCGGGTGATGTGGCCGTGTACTTTGGCTTTGCCTCGGAATACCGCTCTATAGGCGAGCGCAACCCCAACTTGCGCTTTGGCGTGGCGCCGCTCCCGCAATTACAGGGTGCCTCGGCGCGCATTACCTCCGGCACCATAGCGGGGCTTGCGGTAGCGCGCGGTGCCAGGAACCCTGCGGGTGCTCTCGCTGCAGCACAAAAGCTCACCACAGCCGCGGCCGCAGCCGCGGTCCGCAGCCGGTGGAGTCGCTCCAGCGGTGGCGCA
>CAYRYM010000023.1:0-9599 GCA_964428705.1 uncultured Candidatus Saccharibacteria bacterium
AGCGTTGCGGAGTCCGGCACGGCAACACGAGCGCGGCCCTCTACATCCTTAAAGTTGGCGCGGCCTGTCTGGTGCACTATCTGGAACTCCTCCAGCAGCTTGGGCAGGGCGTCCAGTACGGCGTCGTTAATGGTCTGGCTGCCTTGGCTGCCGCCCGTTATCAATATGACCGGCACCTCCTTTTTAAGATGCAAAAACTCGTGGCCGCCCTCGCGTGCGGGCACCAGCGCCGCCTTACGCACTGGGTTGCCTGTGTGCGCCACCTTGTCTTTAGGAAAGTATTCAGCGCCGTCGGCAAACGCCACGGCCACCTTAGTTGCAAACTTGGCCGCCCACTTGTTGACGCGCCCCGGGTCTACGTCGGCCTGCAGTATCACGACCGGGATGCGGAACAGCTTGGCCGCAACAAGCGTCGGAAACGAGGCATAGCCTCCGGTACTAAACACCACGTCCGGGTAGAGAAAAAACGTGTGGATGCACGCACGCGCCACGCCCCACGCGGTCTTAAAGTAGTCAAAGAAGTTAAGCACCGAGAAGTAGTTGCGCATTTTGCCGGCCGAGGTCGGCACCCAGGTCATGTTGTTGGCCAGCAGGACCTCGCGGTCGTACGGGTCCGGGGCGGCGTAGTAGAGCTTGGGCTCCAGTAGCCGGCGCTCGCGCACTTCGTCGTTAATAGACTCGGCCACCGCCACTATGGGGTAAAAGTGCCCTCCTGATCCCCCGCCGGTAAAAAGTATCTTCATCCCGTTTAGAAATAGGACACGGACAGATGTCTACCCGCTACTACTCGATTAGTTTGTAAAAATTCCTCGATGTACATAATTGTCTGAGGTGTGTGTCCGCGATTTCTAACGGGATTCATGCTCAACTATACCCAAATCACCCTTAAGTCTGTTTGTAAGGTATCGCTTCCCCATTCCCGATTTCAAATATACTTCCCGTTGGCGGGCGTCGCCCTCATTCCTACACGCTTCATAGTATATCAGCTCGTATGGACCTCGGCTTTTGGTCCAGGTGCTTTTACCAGCCTGGTGTTGTTTAAAGCGCTTTTTAAGATCTCCGGTAGAGCCGGTGTACCGATGCCCGTTTTTAAGGCTTTTTATGACGTATACATACCACACGCGGAGAGTGTAGCAGAGTAAGGCCCATTCCCTCAACACCGTCTAACTTGACAAATAACTAGTATGGGTGTATAATAGCAGACGAATGTTCCAACGGCCAGAAAGGACTTAAAAATGACCGAGAAGTCTGAGAAGATTTCCACCATACTGAACCCGACCGGAAAGAAGCTCATATTGGGTGGCGGACGTCGCCCAAGCTTCCTGCCGGAGGATAAGCACCCGGACTGGAAAGAAAAAGAACAAGCTGATCAGAAGGATCAGCAAGAGAATAAATGAACGCCTACTGCAGACCGCCCCTGGTCTCCGGTGGGCGTTTTGCTTTTCAAATTTAATGCTTCATCCCGTTAGAGGTCGCGCTCGTGCCTACGGGCACGAGTCCGCAGGACCGCTGGCGCGGCTACCTCTAACGGGACTTCATCCTCCTGGATACGCTCAATAGTATCCCGATTTCCGCCAAAGATATAGCCAGCGCCGTGCCGCCGTGCGACACAAATATAAGCGGCAAGCCCGAGAGCGGTATGAGCCCTATTATGGAGGCAATGTTCATAAACGACTGCCCGATGATAAGCAGGACTATCCCCACAACAAGCAGTCCGCCAAAGGGGTCGGGCGCTCTTGCAGCGATGCGCAGGCCCAGCAATGCCACGGTGGCGTACAACAGCACAAGCATGACGCTCCCCACAAAGCCAAACTCCTCGGCCGCCACGGCAAATATCGAGTCGCCTATGGGCTCCGGCAGGTAGGAGAACTTTTCTATACTCTGGCCAAAGCCCTTGCCCACCCACTCGCCCGAGCCTACCGCAATAAGCGACTGGTTGAGCTGGTAGCCCGCCCCGCGCGGGTCGGCCTCCGGGTTAAGGAAGGTGGTAAACCGCTCCATAAGGTAGGGCCGCTGGTACGCGGCCAGGCCCAGCGCCCCTACTCCTATAAGTATTATTGCCAGGATGTGCCACATACGCCCGCCCGCGGCAAACAGCATGCCCAGGCTTGCAAGGGCAATAATGGCTGCGCCGTCGGTGTCGGGCTGGAGCAGCAGCAATGCGGCAGCCGAGCCCACTACCAAGGCCAGAGGCAGTACACCGCCCTTAAGGGTCTGTATGCTCTTCATCCGGGTGGCAAATATCGCAGCCAGAAACGCCACAACCGCAAGCTTTAGTATCTCTATTGGCTGGAATGTTATAGGTCCCAGCGAGAGCCAGCGCGACGCACCCTTAAGCTCGAGCCCAACACCCGGCACCAGCGTAAGGGCGGTCAAGAGCATCGCCAGGGCAAAAAAGTAGGGTGTGTAGCGCGCCCATATGCGGTAGTCGAGCCGGGAGAGGACCCACAGTGCCACGCCGCCGCACATAAGGCCCAGCAAGAGCTGGTTGACTGCCACCGAGGTAAAGCTGGCGCCGTCGCGCGCTAAGAGCCCGAGCGCGGCCGAGGTAAATATCAGGAGGCCGAACACCACGAGGGCGCACATGACCAAAAGAAACGGGGTATCAACAGGTGAGGACTTTTTCATTTAGGGCTTCTCCGTGCAAACGGAATCAAAAGTGTTTTTAAAAAAGCCAGGTGGGGGCGTGCCGCGTTTTAAGAAGCAAAGCGACTATAAAACGTGGGGCTAAGGCTTTTTTTAAAATACTTTTATGGAGTCATTATACCAGCGCTAAAGTAAGCCCCACTATCGCGGCCACAACCCCCACGACCCAGTAGCGCATGGTGACCTTGTAGGCCGGCCAGCCTATTGCCTCAAAGTGATGATGCAGGGGCGCGATGCGCAGGACTTTGCGGCCCAGCACCTTTTTGCCAAAAATCTGGACGACATTGGAGACGACGGTGGCCACCAACGGCAGGGCAATGATAGGCAGTACCGAGACTCCCCTGCCGCTGCCTTTAACGTCGGTGAGGAATGCGATAACCACGAGCGCCATAGTAAGCGCCATCGTACCTGTCTCGGAAAGGTAAAAGCGCGCAGGCGGGATATTAAACCAGAGGAACGCCAGCAAGCCTCCGGCCAGCGCCGCGCATAGCGCCGCTATGTCGTACTGCCCGTGGAAGAACGCTATGCCCGCATAGGCGCTGAATATCGTGGCAAATATCCCGCCCGCCAAACCGTCGAGCCCGTCTATAACCCCGCCCGCGTATATAAAGAGCGCCACCAGCACAAAAAACGGGATGAACAGGACGCCGAGCTCCAGCGGCACCGCCATAAACGGCGCGGTGACAGAGGAGACGTCGAGCTTGTCGTAAAACCACCAGCCGCACAGCAGGGCCACTGCAGCCACAAACATAAGCCGCACGCGCAGGCGCAAGCCCTGCTTGCCCGACACCTCAAACAGGTCGTCGGCAAAGCCGACCAAGGCACCCATTGCCATGGCGGCCATAGGCACCCAAGTCTGCGAGCGGCTTATAAACGCGAGGCTCGCAAACACGTCGGGGAACGCGCGCGCCAACAGCGCCAGAAGGTCGGCGGTCAGGAGCACGCTCGCCCACACCACCACGCCGCCAAAGCGCGGCGTGCCTACCTCCTTGTGCTCGTGCAGGCGGTTAAACTCTTGGGCCTGGGTGCCGTCCATGGCGACCTTGCCGCCCTTTGGCTTCCACATCTTGTACTTGTACAGGTAGTGGGTTAAGAGCGGGGTCAGCGCTACGCCAATAAGAAAGGCCAGGGTAGCCGGCACAAAAATCCGCATTACCTCGAGGGTCATACTTGTGTACCTAGTATAGCTCAACCAAGCCGTTTTATAAGGCCTAATCCCCTCCTCTTGACAGTATTTCAATCGTAGTGCTTTATTAATACAAAAGTACATTCAACTAAGAGGAAAGAAAGGCGCGCTCAATGAGAATTTTTCTTGTCGAAGACAGCGCTGTCGCGCGGTCAGTCGAGACAATGCTCAGGCACTCAAAGTTCAAAGTTGTCAGGTCAGAACTTGATGAAAAAGAATTTAGCACAGTAAGCGTGCCAACTGACACGGTGCTCGACCTCACTGTATTTGGCATGTCGGGCGATGATGCTGTTCGCATCCTCCGCCAAGCCCAGTTTGGGGCTAATATAGTTAAGTCTGATGGCCTTGTGGTTAATCTGGATGCCAAGGTGGTCGAGGTGTGCGGCAGCCGGGTACCTTTAAGTAAAGTAGAATACCAGATACTTGAACTTCTTGTTCTACACCGAGGTACGCTGGTTACAAAAGAGATGTTCTATGAGCATCTCCAAAGCGACGCGACTAACCCGAGCAAACTACTTCAAAAAAGGATGTGCATTCTCCGCAGGAAGCTTGCAACCGAAGCGAGGGGGCGAGACTTTATTGATACAGTTTCCTGCCACGGCTACATACTCAAGGACACGCCCTAAGAAGATATGGAAGTCTGTAATTGAGAGAACCTCAATACCTATTCGAACCCTCGGCCAACTGGCGCCGAGGGTTATTTAATTCCAAGCTTACTTTACCGGACTATCGGCAGTTTTCTGTTTTACAACACCCCAACATTCTCAAGTTTGTTGGTATGTTGTTATCGTTGCATAATAGTTATTGACGAGTATCAAGTATACGTGGTATTGTATTTATGTTCGGTTCTTTGTAACCGCAAACCCTGTCCGAAAGGAACTGACCATGGCACATGTTCATGCTCAGCTGACGGCTCGTGATATCCACGACCCGTACTCGCAACTACTTGTTAACCTTCAAGGCAACGACGGCCGTGTTTGGCAGGATGCGCTTAAAGTCTTCCTCCGTAAGGAAAACCCTTGGCCCAAACGGGCCTCCGAATACCAAGTGTGGAAGACTGTGACGACCGGAGGCCGGACCACTGAGGTTTGGCACAGGGTGCTTAAGGAAAACAAGATCGACGTGGACATGGAGATCGGCGATTTTGATGAGGTAAAGATGCACAGCCCCAAAAGGTTTGAAGCTGACCTTGTTAGACTCGCGGTGTCAGAGCTTGGTTTTCCGTCGCCTGTCTTTTATCGGCAGGCGATCAAAAGAGCAACCTCTCTAGGCTTTACGCTCTGTAGCGTCGAACACGCGCTTGCGTTGCGCCTAGCCTATCTCGATCAGCCTGTCGGCGAGAGCGTCTACGTGCCGATCCAGGCTGGTGCTCGTGAATGGGCACTTGAAGCTGGCCCACATCCGACTCTCAATGGCGTCAGCATCGTGCTTGACCATATAGTGTATGAAGAGGATGACCTTGTTGGTCGGGATTCGAGTAGACCACTCGATATAATCCGGCTGCGTCGAATCCAAGAATGGGCTCACAACCAGAATTGTTATCCGACTAACAAGCTGGTGTTTGTGAAGCCACGCAAGTAATTTAGCCAATCAGTACCGCCCGCCGGCGCACAACCGGCGGGCGTTTTCTATTTACTATCCCGATTGTTCAGCACTTTCCTTTTGCCTATAAGCTTCCTCCAGCTTGATGAGCTTTTCGCGCACCATGGCGTACTCGGGGAGGTCTTGGGCTCTTTGCACACCCAGGGTGGCTAGGAGCTCGGTTGTAGATTCATAGAGGAATGAACGGGAGTCTTTGGGGTTCTGGATTTTGCGGACCAGGCCGCGCATAGTCAGCGTGCGCAATGTTTGCGATGAGTTTACGCCGCGGATAAAGTCAATCTCTGAGCGCGTAAGCGGCCCGCGGTATATAACCGCGGCCAGGACCTCCTGCCCCGCCTTGCCCACCTCGCGCGCGTATTCATCCTTTCGTATCCGCTCTATCATCTCTGCGGCCTCGGGGGCTGTGCGCAGCTCAACATGCTTGCTGTCGTCTACCAACACGACTCCCCTGC
Organism: uncultured Candidatus Saccharibacteria bacterium; assembly: GCA_964428705.1. Lineage (GTDB taxonomy): Bacteria > Patescibacteriota > Minisyncoccia > Phycocordibacterales > SBAW01 > GWA1-54-10. The sequence goes on from CAYRYM010000023.1 coordinate 5,887, forward strand.
CAGGCTGTGCCTGTGCAAGTGCCGCAGAAATGTCCTCCACACTTGCACCCAGCTGTTTGGCAAGCTCGGCGCGGCTTAAGGGGCGACCCAAGGCAAAAAGCAGTGCCTCAATTTTTACTAAAAGGTCATTCATAGGTTGGGGTGGAGACAGAGTCAGACTCCATTGTTATATCACCAAAATCCTCCTCCTGCTGTGCCCGGAGTATCCCCTGCTTAACAAGCTCCAGTAGCGCCAAAAAGCTCACTATAACCCCGTGGCGGGCCTCCACGCTCTGCGCCTTGTTAAGGCCCGAGAACTCCTTAAAGCTTGTGCGGAAGGCCCCCGATATACGCTGGCTCATAGTGTCTATCATCTGCTCGAGCGTCATTATCTTTTTGACCTCGACCTTGGGCAGAGACAGTGTCTGGGGGAATCCGTTGATAAGCGTCTGCGCAGCCTCGCGCAGGCTCGCGGGGGTTACCGCGGCGTCGGGGATAAACAGGGGCTCTTGCTCCGGAGTGTCGCCCTCGTACAAATACGGCTCAGCAAGCTGGACATTAAGCCCGCGGGCAGCCTCCTTTATAAGCTGGTACAGAGCCAGGCGGTACTCAAGCTCTTTGATATCGCGCGACTCCTCCTCGCTTATGGTGAGCGTGGGCAAAAGCGAGCGCGACTTTATTAAAAGCAGTGTGGCGGCCAGCGAGATAAACTCGGCCGTCTCCCCCATCGGGAGCTCCTCCATGGCGTTGATGCGCGCAATGTACTCGTCGGTGACGCTCGCGAGCGATATGTCGTTAATTAAAAGTTTGCGCTTCTCTATGAGCTCCAAAAGGATCTCCAGAGGTCCCTCGTATACGGATGTTTTGACATCAATCGGCACCACGCTATTTTACCCCGCTTTCAATGTATTTGAGTAGGAAGCGGACCGGGTTGCCTGCGGCGCCCTTGGCCAAGCAATCCTCGGGCGTAGTGGTCATGCGCGGAGCCATGTCTATGTGCACCCACATACACGAGAGCTCTTTGGCAAACACCTCCAAGAACTTGCCGCCGGCAATAACGCCGCCGTGGCGGCTGCTGCCCATCGTGGAGAGGTTGGGCACATCGGCAAACGTGCCCTTAACCATGGGGTTGTACTCCTCCCACAGCGGCAGGGGCCACATGTAGTCGCCGGACTCCTCGGCCAGCTCCATCAAGGGTGCAATCAGGGACTCTTTGTTGGTCATAAAGGCCGAGGCCACAGTGCCCAATGCAATGAGCGAGGCGCCGGTGAGGGTGGCGACGTCCACTACGGAGGCCGGATTGTACTTTTTGGCATAGGTCAGGGCGTCGGCCAAGATAACGCGGCCCTCGGCGTCGGTGTTTAGAATCTCTATGGTCTTGCCCGACATCGACTTAAGTATGTCGCCGGGGCGGAAGGCATTAGAGGCAGATGCGTTCTCGACAGCGGGCACCAGGGCGACGACGTTCTTTTTAAGCCCCAGGCGCGCGGCGAGTATGGTGGCGTGTATAACCGCAGCACCCCCGGACATGTCCATGTGCATCTCGTACATGCCGTCGCCGGTCTTGATGTTGAGCCCGCCGGTATCAAAGGTAACGCCCTTGCCTACAAGCACGGTGGGCTTCTTGGAGCGGTCGGTGCCCCAGTACTCCACAATAATAAAAGCAGGCGCCTCGCTGGAGCCCTTGGCCACGCCAAGCACTGCGCCCATGCCAAGCGTTGCCATCTCGGAGACGCCAAGTACTTTAACGCGAGCCGGTGTGCCCTGTGCCGCCGCAACGGCGGCCTCGGCCAAAAGTTCCGGCGTCATGTCGCCTCCCGGGGTGTTGGCAAGCTCGCGGCAGGCGTTGACCGCCTCGCCCACTATGCGGCCCTTCTCAAACGCGGCTTTAGTGGCAGGTGTAGCGTTCTTAACCTCCACCATGTCTACGCTCTTAAACCCGTTTTTGGGCGCGGTCTTGTGCGCGGTGTACTCGTAGTTGGCCATCACGAAGGCCTCGGCAGTCATTTGTGCCAAGTCGGCGTCGGCTATGGCCTTGGGGGCCAGGGCGCGCAGCTCTTTAAAATCTATTGTGATGTTTTTAGCCTCGTTGTTGCGGGCAAACTGGAGCGCCCTGCGCAAAAGCGGTATGAGCTTGCGGCGGGTCAGATTCTTCTTATCCCCGTAGCCTATAAGCATGGCCAGACCGTCAAAACGGCTTAGCGGGCCCTCTATAAAGCGCAGCGGCCTATAGCCGTTTTCTCCCTCAAAGACGAATTGCATAGCGCCCAAACCATACCAAAAATCCCCCAAAGTTCAAGCACTAACTTTTGACTAAAGCGTACATTCGTGAGATAAATAAAACCAGTTTGTTCACGACCTACGCCAACAATTTAACCCGGAGGATGCAATGGGAGTCGTTATCCCCTTCCCCAAGAGCCACACACGACTAAGGAGTAAGCCGTATTGGCGCGTTGTAGACCTGCGGGGCAAAAAGCCCAGCGGGCATGTAGCGCCGATGTATGGCCCGCGAGGCCGCGTGCTTATGGCAAGGGGCCAAGTGTGGGTCGAGAGGCATAACCAGCGGCTCTGGGTTATCGGCTTTATTGCCAAGAACCCCAAGCGCAAAGACAGCCTCTATCCAAACGACGTCACTCTTATTGCCTACCGCGGCAGTGAGGAGCGGACACTGGCCGAGACATCTGTGCGCCTACAGATGGACGTGTGGGAGGTGCATCTTACCGAGCACAAGGCACTAATGGAAAAATTGGACCGCCTGAGCCGTGACGACCCCGGCTCGCCGTGGCATGGCCGCAGCGATGCTACACAGCGGGCGCGCAACTTCTTCAGCTTTGATGCGCAAGGCAACCGCATCGACTAACCCGCCAAGCGGAAACCCGCTCTGGCGGGTTTTCTTTTTATAAAAAGACTAAGCCGGCGTATTGGCCATATTGCCGTGTTGTAGTAGAACTGACTAAGACGCTCCAACTTGTGAGGACACAATGCCCCAGGCAGCCAAGCCGGCTGCGGCCGGCAAGAGACTATGCGGTATCTGCAACAAGCCGCTCTCAATGTATAACAAGGACGACATCTGCATGTCGCATAAGGCGGAGGATATCGCCCGGTACAGGGAGAAAAATCAGGACCAAGGCAGAGAAAGCCGTGCCCTGTTGGCTTTTATCAAGGAGGCCCATACGGCCGATACGGTTAAAGAGGTGCTCGATAAGGCAAAGAATCGTAAGCTGAGCTCGGCCCAGCGCAAGGCGGTGACCGACCTTGAACGCTACCCTGAGTCAATAGCGTTGCTGCGGATCGCGTCGCGCGTGTTCCGCATGTCGATGACCGTTATCCTGCGCAAAAGCTCGACATCTCCCAAGTCTAAAATTGTGCGGGATGTGCTCGCGTACATTATGCGCAAAGACTTGGAGATGCCGCCGGAGGATGTGGCAACGTTCTTTAACTATCAATACCTGCCGCGGGTGCCCGAGGCGGTTGAGCGTATAACACGCGCCATGCTTGATGATGAGGATATGATCCTTGCCGTCGATCTGGTGAGAGAGGAGTTCAAATACACAGCAATAGACTAAAGACCCGCCGGATGGCGGGTCTTCTTTCTTGCTATTCCTGCTCGCTCAGGGGCTGGTCTATGCGGTGCATGTCGCGCGGGAACATGGTGGCCTCGCGAATGTTTTTAAGCCCCAGTATCTGCATGGTCATGCGCTCGGCGCCAAAGGCAAAGCCGCCCTCGGGCGGCG
>CAYRYM010000024.1:0-9328 GCA_964428705.1 uncultured Candidatus Saccharibacteria bacterium
AGTTCGTGCTCGACACCAAGGGCGAGGGCATCTTCTCATCGCGCTTTATCGAGTTCCGCCCGCACGCCGGCGAGATAGAGAAGCGCCCCGTGGGCTCTATGGTGTCTATGGCCGCGGGCAAGGCGCTCGGCTTCTCCTTGTACAACCTGCAGGACCGCGGCATGCTCTATATTGGCGCCGCAACCGAGGTGTACGAGGGCATGATCATAGGCAACACCAGCAAGGGCGACGAGATGTTTGCCAACCCGACCAAGGGCAAGCAGCTCACCAACATGCGCGCATCCGGCTCCGACGAGGCCATACAGCTTATACCTCCGTTTACGCTTACTATCGAGCGCGGGCTTGAGGTGATGCAGGGCGACGAGTATCTGGAGGTAACTCCCAAGTCCGTGCGCCTGCGCAAGCAGCCCGGCGGCCGCACCCGCTAAGTTTTCTTATACTTTCCAAAACGCCCCTTTAGCGGGGCGTTTTGCTATACTAGTGGCATGAAAGGCTATATAACCGACATAGAAAAGGCGACGTTTGCCAACGAGGATTTTAGGAGAGTTTTATACACGAGTAAGCACCAGCAGTTGGTGGTGATGAGCATTGTGCCGGGCGGCGAGATAGGCGAGGAGACGCATGCCGATGTGGACCAGTTTTTGCGCATCGAGATGGGCACAGGCAAGACAATAATAGACGGTGTCGAGCACGCACTTGCCGACGGGTTCTCTATAACCGTGCCGGCCGGGGCCAAGCACAACATCATCAATACCTCGAGCGAGATGCCGCTTAAGCTCTATACCGTATACTCGCCGCCCAACCACAAGGACGGCCTAGTGCATAAAACAAAGGCCGACGCGGACGCAGACGAGCCAAACGACCATTGGGACGGTAGCACGAGCGAGTAGTCTCTCGACTACAGGTAGCCGTGCGATACTAGAGTGATGAAAAAGATGCGCGCCCGCCTGCTGCAGGACGCCATGCTCATTGCGCTGAGCGTCTGGGCGGCGTGGGCTATTGTGCACTTTGAGTTTGTGCATTACGCCTTGGCACAAGCCGGCGACGGCGTGCTGTACGCCAGCTTCTTGGCGGGGCTCTTTTTTACGTCGCTCCTGACCACTGCGCCGGCCATAGCGGTGTTGGGCGAGCTCTCTCAGGAGGGGAACCTATTTTATATTGCGGCCGTGGGAGCCCTGGGCTCGGTGGTGGGCGACTTTCTTATCTTTATGTTTGTGCGCGACCGCATCGCGCGCGACGCCGAGTTTTTGCTGCGGGGCCCGCGTGCCATGCGCATTCTGCACATCTTTAAGCACAGGCGCTTCCGCCGCGTCTTGCCGTGGGTGGGTGCGCTCATCATCGCCTCGCCCTTGCCCGACGAGCTGGGCCTGGCCCTGTTGGGCCTCTCTAAGCTCAGCAACCGCTACTTTTTCGTCATCTCTTACACAATGAACTTTATAGGCATCATCCTCATAGGCCTGGTCGCCCGCGGCATGGGGTGGTAATACAAAATTAACTCGCTCGTCTATACTGTATATATGCATAGTTCAAAATACTTCGGCATCATTGCCGCCTTTGCTTTTATCGTTGTACTTACCGCGCTACCCGCCAGCGCCTCGGCGCGCACCATGACCCAGGGCATGTCGGGCGCCGATGTTAAAGCCTTGCAAACCCAGCTTAAAACCAAAGGCTACCTCAGCGCCTCGGCCACCGGGTACTTTGGCCCGGCCACGCTCGCTGCGGTCAAAAAGTTCCAATGTGCGACAAACATAGTGTGCTCTGGCGCCGCGTACGGCATCGCGGGCCCCAAGACCCAGGCCGGTTTATCGGGCGCGGCAACTGCCGACTCGTCTGTCGGCCCCTCTACGGCACAGGCTCCGGCCGGCGTCACTCCGGGCTCGGACCCAAACCAGCAGGGCGTGCTTACAGGCAAATCTATTGCGCCGAAGTGGACGGGACCGCTGGAGTTTTCCGGCTGGGTGCCCGACTGGCGCGCACAGCAAGGGGTGGACGACGTAACCCCGCACCTAAGCCAGCTCACGTCTGTCATGCCGTTTGGCTACAAGGTAAATATGGAGGGCCAGGTGGTGGGCGACTTTATCCCGACTATCGAGCCGTGGAAGTCGTTTATATCCGACGCAAAAGCCAAAGGCGTGCGCGTGGTGCCTAGCGTAGTGATAGGAGACGGCGCGACAAACCATGAGGTGCTCTCTAACACCGCAAAGCGCAAGGCGCTGGTGGTGGAGCTTGTCAGCATTGTTAACGCAAACGGCTTCGACGGCATAGACATAGACTTTGAGGCCAAGCAATCGCGCACTAAAGACTACTTCTCGACATTCCTTAAGGAGCTGTATGCGGCTATGGGCCAGAAGTGGGTGTACTGCACCATAGAGTCGCGCTCGCCGCTCAACCACCGCTACCTGCCGGGTGAGACTATACCGCCGGACGCTCTGGAGTATGCCAACGACTTTGCGGCGATGAACAAGTACTGCGACAGGGTCGAGATAATGGCGTACGACCAGGGCATTGTGGACCGCCTGCTTAACTCCGCGCGCTCCGCGCCGTACGCGCCTGTCGCTGACCCGGGCTGGACGGGTGCGATGATAGAGCTGGTCGCGCAGTCAATAGAGAAGAAAAAGCTCGTACTCGGCGTGGCCACATACGGCTATGAGTATAAGGTGACCCCCAAGGGCGGCGGGAGCTTTGAATACCAGTCGCTGTGGGCCTTTAACCCCAACTACGCGATCGACATCGCAAAAAAGCTGGGCATAACGCCGCACCGCACCAGCGCTAACGAGATTGGCTTTACCTACTACCCGGACCAGCTAAGCGACACTCCGGTGGGCGACGAGACCACCAAGACCCAGCAAAAGCCGACCTCCGGCTCGACGCCCAACCTGGGCAGCCAGCTCTCCGGCAACAAGCCCTTCAACTACGTCACGTGGAGCGATGCCATCGCTATTAAGGAAAAAGTAGACCAGGCGCGCGAGTACGGCCTGCGCGGCGTGGCGGTCTTCTCGCTAGGCGGAGCCCAAGACCCGGCCATGTGGTCGATCCTTAAGTAGGTATTGACGATTAGGGGTTCATCATGCTATAGTAGGTTTATCAATGCCTACGCATGGATCCAATAGGGGACCTAGCCGGTCTCATAGTGCCTCGCGCCCCGCTGGTGCCAAACCCACTTTCCGCCGTCCGTTTAACCGCTCGGGCTCTTCCTCGCGCCCTGGTACGAGTGGGACACGTCCCATGGGGGGCAGCCGCCCGCAGTTTGGCGGCCGTGGGGGCTCTCGTGGGGGCGGCCGCTCCGGCCACAAGCCTCAGATTTTTTCCGATATCACCAAGTTTGTTAACAAGGCGGTCATTACCGAGGAGATAGAGAAGTTTATCCCCGAGCACCGCTTTGCGGACTTTATGCTCGACGAGCGCGTTAAAAAGAACATCGCCGAGAAGGGCTACATAGACCCGACCCCGATACAGGACCGCGCCATCCCGCACGTGCTGCGCGGCGCCGACGTGGTGGGCATCGCCAACACGGGCACCGGCAAGACCGCCGCGTTCTTGATCCCCTTGATTAACGAGCGCCTGCAGGCGGGGCAGGGCCGCGTGCTTGTCATGGTGCCTACCCGCGAGCTTGCGCTCCAGATACAGGACGAGTTTAAAGGCTTTGCCAAAGGCTTGGGCATGTACTCGACCGTCTGTGTGGGCGGTGCATCCATTGGCCCGCAGATGTCGGAGTTGCGCCGCCGCCCGCAGTTTGTCATAGGCACCCCGGGCCGCCTCAAGGACCTCTTGGAGCGCAAGGCGCTTAAGCTCGACGACTTTTCTGCCGCTATACTCGACGAGGCCGACCGCATGCTCGACATGGGCTTTATAAACGACATGCGCCAGATTTTGGCATTGCTCCCGACCCCGCGCCGCACGCTCTTCTTCTCGGCTACGCTTTCTACCGAGATAGAGAAGCTTATCGGCGAGTTTTTGCGCGAGCCGGTACGCATAAGCGTTAAGACCCGCGACACCTCGGCCTCTATAGACCAGGACATCGTGCGCGTCCCCGGCGGCGCCGACAAGCTCCAGGTCTTGCACGACCTGCTTATCCAGCCGGGATTCGACAAAGTGCTCATCTTTGGCCGCACCAAGCACGGGGTGGAGCGCCTCTCCAAGCAGCTGGTGGCACGCGGCTTTAAGTCGGAGTCTATACATGGCAATAAGACCCAGGGACAGCGCGTGCGCGCCCTAGACTACTTTAAGAAGGACCACGTGCAGATACTGTGCGCGACAGACGTGGCCGCCCGCGGTTTGGACATAAACGGCGTCTCGCACGTCATAAACTATGACCTCCCCAACACGCACGAGGACTACATCCACCGCATAGGCCGCACCGGCCGCGCCGGCAAGAAGGGCAAGGCGCTGACCTTCATCGAGGGCCGCTAACCACGTATGAAAAAGAACTCCAAAAAAATAACCAAAAAAGTGGAGCACGAGTCCAAGCTCCGTCCGGAGCCGACCCGCATGGGCCGCGGTCCAACCAAGACCTTCCAGCAGGACGGGCACTGGATAGTAAAGGTCAAAAAGACCCCTATTTTGGTGTGCGAGTGCGGCAACAAATACCTCAAGACCCGCGCCCAGCAGTCTAAGTGCCTGCGCTGCATGGCCTATCTGACCACCGAGGGTCGCTAGTCTGTTGGTGCCTACTCGCAGGCTCGTACTCGATATCCGCCGCCAGGGCGGATTTTTGCTTACTTTGTTTGTCCCACTTTGGTCATGGCACCCATGAAATAAAAAAGAGCTGCCTGGATTGGCAGCTCCGCTTCTGTTTGTGAGGCTAGATGGGATTTACATCGTGCCTGATCGTCCCATCGGCCATCTTGATGCCGATGGAGTTAGACAGCAACCTGCGGCGCAGGTTAAGCTCGTTGAACTCCGTCTCGGTGAGCTCTCCTTCCGATCTCCATGTCATCGGAGACCAGTCTGCCTTGTCCCATTTGTTGAGACAAATTAAGCTGTTGTAGATTTCCGGCAGGAGCACCTTCGCGGCGTCCCTGCCTTCTTTCTCGAGCGTTTCCTCTGCTTTCGCAAAAAGAGAGCGCAGCTCATCAATTGAAGTCATTTTGTCACTCCCTAGAGGCCATGTACGGTCCTGTACCAATGTTATCATATTTTTGACTAAATGTCAAGTATCGCCGGAATTAACCCTTTTCCTCATTCTTCCTTCAGGCACTCCGTGCTGTTATAGTTAAAGCATTAACCATTCACCAATTTCATCATGAGCACTACCGGATGGGCAGCAGTCATAATCGCACTCATTATTATAGTAGGGGGCGCATGGTGGTACATGAGCAGCCAAGCCCCTGCACCGGCCGACACGGTTAACGTAAACACCGGCGCAAACGCCGCTGGCACCCTGCCCGAGGGCAGCGAGATGCCCTCCAATAGCATGGTCGGAGGCGACGCAGACGCAAGCGGCGCTACCACCGGTGTTACCGTGCGCTACACCGCCACAGGCTTTGTACCAAAGACAGTCACCATCCAAGCCGGCCAAAAGGTCACCTTTATCAACGAGACCTCCGGCGCGATGTGGGTAGGTGGCGAGGAGCATCCGACACACACCGGGTATGACGGCACAGACCGCGCAACACACTGCTCGGGCAGCTACACGGGCCCGACGCCGTTTGACCAGTGTCAGAACGGCTCCACGTACACGTTCGTCTTTACCAAAACGGGCACCTACGAGTACCACAATCACTCGGGCGCGCAGTTTGGAGGTACGGTAGTGGTTCAATAACTACTCCATGTCTACGGCCTCACAATGGCTCTTGCGCATAGCGGTCGCGCTCGCGTTTATCTACCCGGCTCTGCACGCGCTCCAGAACCCCGACAGCTGGATAGGGTACTTCCCGCCGTTCTTACTTAACTCCGGCATTGCGCCCGAGGTTCTCCTGCACGGCTTTGGTGTTATCGAGATTGTCATAGCGGTGTGGATACTCTCCGGCTGGCGCATAGAGTGGCCCGCTACGCTGGCCGCATTTATGCTCGGGGCAATAGTGGCGTTTAACGGCGCGCAGTTCGAGATCCTCTTCCGCGACGTCTCTATCGCCTTGGCGGCACTCGCACTTGTCGACGACGCGTGGAGCAAGGTCAAGCGTAAGAACAGCGGTGCACAGGCGTCTTCGGTATAATCAATATATGAAAGTTGTACTCGGCATACTAGTAGTCTTAGTGCTCGCGCTCGGCGTGTGGCTCTCTTTGAGCCTGGGCCAGACTGCGCCCGGGACGGTTGCCACCACCACTCCTGTGGCGACGGTGCCGGCCGGCTGGGCACAGTTTAGCTCGGCACAGTTCTCGATACAGTACCCGCAAAGCTATACGCTTGATGAGCAGTATTCCTACACGGGCCTGGGCCCCGGCAAAGAGATAGCGGGCGTTAAGTTTGCTATAGACCCGCGCGTGGCGACAGGCACCAACCTCTCTGCAGACTCTTATATAAGTGTCGAGCATATGCCCGGCGCCATAAACTCGTGCAGTGCGGAGATATACCTTGCCGACGCGCACTCTGCCGGCTTTCTCGATGAGGCGGGCAGGCGCTACTCGGTAGCAACCTCCACCGGTGCCGCTGCCGGCAACCGCTACGAGGAGGTTGTCTTTGCCACGCCCGCCGCGCAGGGCTGTATTGCGGTGCGCTACTTTGTCCACTACGGCGTGCTGGAGAATTACCCCGAGGGTGCCGTGCAGGCGTTTGACCGTGCGGCCCTGTTTAGCCAGTTTGACGCTATCCGCCGCACGCTGACAATCGCGCAATAATTGTAATTGTGCGATACTAGTGCGCATAAGGATATGGATAAATACGCATTGGCGGCTGTTGCCGCCGCTATAGTTATTTTTGGCGGCATCTGGTACTTTGCCTCGGGCAGCGGGCCCGGGCCGGCCGCCGCGCCCGACTTGTACGGCACGACGCCGCAGGCCGAGCAACCGCAAACGCAGGCACAAACGCAGACACAGGCAACAAGCAGCGCATCCGCACCCACAAGCCCCACTACAAGCACTAATACAAACTATATGCAGGCAATACTCCACACCACAAAGGGCGACATTACTATCGAGTTTAGCAATGCGACCCCCAACACGGTCGCCAACTTTACCAAGCTTGCGGGCGAGGGCTTCTACAACGGCACCAAGTTCCACCGCGTTATAGCGGGCTTTATGATCCAGGGCGGCGACCCGCTTACCAAAGACGACTCAATGGCCGCGCGCTGGGGCACCGGCGGCCCGGGCTACCAGTTTGCCGACGAGATATCGGCCGGCAACCGCAATGCGCCGGGCACCATCTCGATGGCCAACGCCGGCCCCAACACCAACGGCAGCCAGTTTTTTATCAACGTGGCGGACAATAGTTTCCTGGACACCAAGCACACCGTGTTTGGCAAGGTTGTTGCCGGTATGGATGTCGTAGCCGCAATTGAAAAGACTCCGGTAGCCCCCGGCGACAGGCCCATAACCCCCATGGTCATTACCTCGGTCGAGCTTAAGTAGCATGCACATAAATATCCCGCACAAATTTACAAAGGACGAGGCAAAGGAGCGCGTTATGGTCGCCCTGCGCGAGGCTCGCGCCAAGCTGGGCGACCAGGCAACTATCGACAAAGAGGAGTGGGTGGGCGATACGCTCAACTTTGGCTTTACGGCGCAAGGGCAGTCCATATCGGGCACCTTTGAGGTACGCGACAAGAGCTTTGACCTTGATGCTAAGCTGCCGCTGATGCTCCGCATGTTTGAGGGCCGCATCAAGAGCGCCATAGAGGAGCAGGCCAAGGCGATGTTGAAATAGGGGCTTGCGCTATTTTTTTGGCCGTATACTTATTGGAGGTCAATTATTAAGGGCATTAACGTTTTTGTATGATCAACAAAGTTACACGCTTTGCGTACCACAAGGCCATGGGCCTCTTGGTGGTTCGCTTGGCAGCGGGCTGGGTATTTATTAACCACGGCTGGATGAAGCTGCAGAACCTGCGCGGTGCGGACAGCTTCTTTGCCGGTTTGGGCTTGCCGCCGGGCACGGCCATGCTTATCGCCGCCATCGAGGTTATCGGCGGTATCATGCTTGCCTTGGGCATCGCACCCCGTTTGGCGGGCGTTGTGCTTGGCATCGAGATGGTCGTTGCCACGCTCTTGGTAGGCATCCCCTCGGGGAGCTACGAGCTCGAGGTCCTGCTTGCCGCCGCGGCTTTGGCCGTCTTCTTGGTCGGCGCGGGCCGCTACAGCCTCTACAGCATGGAGCGCGAGTAATCGCACTCATGTGATGCAAAAGCCCCGCTTACGCGGGGCTTTTGTTTTGGTAAGGTAGAGAGATGCTGCGCCGCCGCAACCACCGCCATTACGTGCGCCATAAGGAGGAGGCGCGCGCCCTCGTGCATGCGCGCCTTGCGCATTTCAACGCGCACTATGGGCACGAGGTAAGGCGTGTGTTTATCAAAAACAGCAAGAGCCGGTGGGGCAGCTGCAGTAGTGCGGGCAACCTCAACTTTAACTACAAGCTTATATTTTTGCCCCAAGAGGTCCTGGACTATGTGGTGGTGCACGAGCTGTGCCATCTGCGGCATTTTAACCACGGGCCGGAGTTCTGGCTGCTGGTGTCGCAGGTACTGCCCAACCACAAAGACCTGCGCGTGCAATTGCGCACCATAGAGCGCGGCAACACCACCTGGCAAAAAGTGGCCACTCTGCTAGGGTAGGGGTAGTTGCACAAAAGACAGGAGGCCCCGATGTTTTATTGGCGCAAGAGCCAACCCAAGAAAGAAGTTATCTGCACGATTTGCAGCAGGGAAAAGGACCAAAATCAGGGGTTCCTGCCTGCGCATAAGCGCTACCTGGGAGAGCATATCGGGCTTACCGAGGCAGTTGCCGTAAGCGAGCGGCGGCCATTTTTCATCCTCTCGGGCATGTTTGGGCTGGTAAAGGCAGACAGGGATCTGCCGTACTACGACAAGCGTCTCGAGTGGGGGCAGGTCGAGGAATTGGCTGCGCGCGTGGCGCAGCAAATTGTGTGGCATAGGATAAAGACTATTCGCTACTACAGTGAGCCCAAGGATTCCTGGGCGCCGTACACTCAGGTGCTGCGTAACGCCTGTGAGCAAAGCCAAGTGGGGCTCATACTGCAGGCACTTCCTATCTCCAAGCCCAAGGCTATCGATACGCTCCCACAGGTTGTCGATGCCACGACATCCACTTAAAAATCCGCCCGGCCAAGATTGGCCGGGCGATCTGCTTTGGGTGTACTATCAAGGTATTATCAGCTTTCAATAAATAAATGGAAAAAAGCTCCAAACGCAAGAAGGGTGACGAGCGCTGGCAGGCC
>CAYRYM010000025.1:0-8904 GCA_964428705.1 uncultured Candidatus Saccharibacteria bacterium
AGCGCCTCATTTGCAATGAGGAGGTGACCGGTTCGATCCCGGTAGGGTCCACAAAGTACACAAATTAACCGCCTTGAGGCGGTTTTTGTGACTTTGTGGAAACCGGAGCGATGTTTTGCAATGGCAAAACCGTGAGGTAGGGTCGTGCGGCAAAATCGCGACGGCGATTTTGAACGCCTGACCACAAAACAAGTGGAAACCGCACAGTCCCCAGGGCCTCATTGATTCTTAATGCAGGTCTAGTACTATATTCCCTTAGGCACGGAATGTACTGTCCCGGAGGGAACATGGCACACTTGAGGCAGGGCGGATTAAGCGTAGTTGTCGCGTATGCGGCAATCATGTTCATCAGTGCGATAGTGCTGATGTACTGAAAATGTTTTGGCGACTGTTAAGGACCGGCTGCCGAAAGGTGGCCGTTTCTATTTCTTTATCTCGTCTATCTTTGCCGCCAGGATGAAGTCGTTTTCGGAGAGGCCGCCTATGGCGTGGGTGCTTAGCTCCACACCCAAGTTGTTGTAGGAGATGGTGAGGTCCGGGTGATGCTGCTCCTCCTCGGCTACCACGGCAATCTTGTTTACAAAGTTAATGGTTTCGACAAAGTCGCGGAATGTGTACGTGTTGGCGAGCATGCGCCCTCCGTCTATTAGCATCCACTCCGGCTTGAGCTGCTTCAAGAGCTCCTCGGCAGCCTCTTTGGCAAGCGGGTCTACCCCGCCCTCGCAGGGCTTGCACTTCTTTTTAGCGAGCTTTTCTTGCATGACCCAACTCTACCACATGGCTTAAAAATTGAGAGAGGCTGGTCCCTACTGCTTGCAAGGATCCCATGAGCTTTGAGTCGCCATGGAGTTTGGGGAGCGAGTTTACCTCGAGGAAGTAGATACCCCGTTTAGAGACGACAAAGTCAGACTCCGAGTAGTGTGACAAACCCAAGCCGTCATGCACCTTTTTTGCAATTGAGGATAGCGCGTCCTTTTCTGCGTGGGTAAGCGTAATAGGCGCGGGAATAAGCGCATAGGTACCCTCGTTCCTATAATCACTCAATACGCCGACAGAGGCATCACGGCCGGGGATGTACTCCTCTATCAAAATTTTGGGGCTATAAGCAGATGCCTGCTTTAAAGCGTGCTCAAGCCCGTGGTACGTGTGCGCTACGTGGGTGCCCAGAGAGGAGCCGCCCGAGACGGGCTTAACAATTGCCGGATGCGGGAATGTGCGGAACAGCCTGCGCGCCAGCTCGTCTATCTCGCCCTCGCGCGCGGGCTCCAGCACAAGGCCGTGCGGCACCTTAACCCCGAGCTTTTTAACAGCCTCTTTGGTGTGCTGCTTGTTGTAGGCAATTGCAGATGCAAACGCGCCCGAGCCCGTGTAGGGTACGCCAAGCTTGTCCAACTCGCGTTGCACCCGGCCGTCCTCGCCATACTCGCCATGCATAGCGTTAAAGGCGACGTCTATGCCCTTAAGGGCCCTCTCGGGCTCCATTGCCACACCGTGCACGTGCCACGCGCCCTCGCGGTCTATAAAAATATCGCGCGGCTCATACTGCTCGCGGTCCAAGGCCTCGAGCACGGATGCGCCCGTCTTAAGAGACACCTCGTACTCCCTACTGGGCCCTCCGCGCAAAACGCCGACCACTTTTCTCATGCCACTAGTATACCCTAGCTCAGCAGGTTCTTACGGGTTTTTTTGCGGTGGTAGGAGATTGCAAAGCGGTGGGCCTCGGCGTTGGCCAAGAGGATGTCTCGCTCGCGGTCCTTTATGGTAGCGCGATCGCCGGCAATGCTGCGCGGCCGGTGCTTTTCGTCCTTAACGACGCCCACTACCGGGATTTTTATTCCGTACTGGTCCAGCACGCGCTTGGCGGCGTTCATCTGCGCGGTATGGCCGTCCACCACAATAAGCTTTGGCATCGGCCACTCGTTGTGCGCCAGCCGGCGCGACAGCACCTCCTTAAGCGACCCTGGGTCGTCCCCGCCCTTAGCCTCGCGCAGGATAAACTTGCGGTACTCCATTTTGTTGGCCAGGCCGCCCTCCACCACAGTCATCACGCCCACGTGGCCGCTCCCGGCCAGGTGTGCGATGTCATACGCCTCGATGCGGCTCCCCTGCGCGGCGTTTTGGCCGCGGTACTCGTCTTTTATAAGCGAAACATCCTGTATGTGGGTCAAGCCAAAGAGCTGTTCGCGCAGGCGTGCAGCCTCCTCAAACCGCTCGTCTTGTGCGGCGGCACGCATCTGCCTGTCCATAGACTTAACCAGCAATTTCTTCTTGCCCTGGAACAATAGGACAATATGCCTGACAACACGGCGATATTCCGCCTTACCCATCTCACCCGAGCACACGCCCGGGCACAGGCCAATGGACGCGTCAAAGCACGGCTTGCCGGAGTTTGGCACACACTTAATCCGATACGGGAATATCTTGCGAATTAACTTCATCGCCTGCTGCAGCTGCATCCCGTGCGGGAACGGGCCAAAGCTGTACGCGCGCTTATCCGGCGGGCACTCTATCTCCAGGTTCTTGCCGCGTATGACAAGCACGCGCGGATACTCCTCTTTAGTTATAACCACGTGGTTAAAGCTCTTGTCGTCTTTAAGGTCGGTATTGTAGTCGGGTTTGTGCGTGCGTATTAAAGACGCCTCTAAGAGCAATGCCTCGAGCACAGAGTCTGTCTGGCGGTAGTCGATGCTCGTCGCCTTATCCAGCATCTCCACCAGCAATGGCCCGCGGGTGTCTATAAGGTCTTTGGCAAAGTAGCTGCGCACCCGGTCGCGAAGAGACGTCGCTTTGCCGATGTACAGCAATTTTTTATTTTTTCCAAGGAAAAAATATACTCCGGGCTCATCCGGCAGTTTGTTCTTGCGCTTGCTAAATTGCTCTGGTGTCATATTTTCTTAATACGTTACTATGATGCTATAGCATAACTGTAGCGTATTGTCTGATCTAACGCCCTTTGAGCACCTTTTTAAGGTATCGGCCGGTGTGGCTATTTTTATTGTTGGAAACCTCCTCTGGCGTGCCCTTAGCCACCAAGTTGCCGCCTCCCTGCCCGCCCTCGGGGCCAAAGTCCAATATGTAGTCAGACGACTTGATGATGTCCATGCTGTGCTCAATGAGCACGACCGAGTTGCCCGCCGCGATAAGCTTGTTGAGTATGTCTATAAGCTTGCGCACGTCCTCGTAGTGCAGGCCCACGGTGGGCTCGTCCAGCAGGTATATGGTCTTTTGCAGATGCGGGCGGTACAACTCCGATGAGATTTTAACGCGCTGAGCCTCGCCGCCCGAAAGTGTGGTGGCCGACTGCCCAAGCTTGAGGTACCCCAAGCCCACCTCGTCCAAGGTCTTGAGCCTGTCATACACGGCCGGAATGTCGTTAAAGAACTCAAGTGCCTCCTCTATGGTCATCTCCAGCACGTCATAAATATTCTTTTTCTTGTACTTAACCTCCAGCGTCTCTTTAGTAAAGCGCTTGCCGTTACATACGTCGCAGGTCACGTAGACCGTGGGCAAAAAGTGCATCTCCACTGCAATAAGCCCGTTGCCCTCGCAGGTCTCGCAGCGTCCGCCGTTGCGCTCCTGCTTGACGTTAAAGGAGAAGCGCGATGCCTTCCATCCGCGTGCACGCGCCTCGCTAGTCTCGGCAAACAGCTCTCTTATAAAGGCAAACGCGCCCGTGTAGGTGGCGGGGTTGCTCCTGGGCGTGCGGCCTATGGCCGACTGGTCTATGAGTATGGCGCGGCTAAGGTGCTCGGTACCCTCAAAGCCGGCCGCATTAAGCACCTGGTTGGAGCGGTACTTTTTGTCCAGGCGCGCCTTAAGATTTTCGTGCAGTATCTCGTAAAGGAATGTGGATTTGCCAGAGCCGGAGACGCCGGTCACCGTTACCAGGCGACCCAAGGGCACCTCGACCGATAAGTTTTTGATGTTAAATGCCTTGCCTCCGCGGATCTTAAGCGCGCCCTTGTCCTTCTGCCGGCGCTCCTCGGGCACCTCAATGACCGTCTCGCCGCGCAGGTAGCTAAGGGTAAGCGAGCCGCTGTCGTTCTTTTTGGCCGTCAGCAGCTTCTCGAGATCGCCCGCCACCACAACCTCGCCCCCGTGCACGCCGGCGCCCGGGCCGATGTCTACCAGGTAGTCGCCCGCGTATATAGTGTCTTCGTCGTGCTCCACGACAATTATCGTGTTGCCCAGGTCGCGCAGGTTAAGCAGGGTCTTTATCAGCCTCTCGTTGTCGCGCTGGTGCAGGCCGATGCTCGGCTCGTCCAAAACGTACAGGGCGCCCACAAGGCCCGAGCCCAGCTGGCTGGCCAGGCGGATGCGCTGAGCCTCGCCGCCCGAGAGCGTGTTAGCGCGGCGCTCGAGTGTGAGGTAGTCCAGCCCGACGTCGAGCATAAACTTCAATCTAGCCGTAATCTCCTTAATGACGGTCTTTGATATCTCCTGGTCTTTCTTTGTCAGGTCCAGCGCCTCAAAGAAGTCGTAGGCCTCCTTGATGGACTTTTTAGTGACACCAACAATGTTTGCCCGCCCTGAGCCTGTCGAAGTGTCGCCCAGCCATACGTTGAGCGCCTCGGGGCGCAGGCGCGCCCCCGCGCACACGGCACACGGCTCGTCAGAAAAGAGATGCTTGGTACCCAGGCCGTTGCAGGCCGGGCACGCGCCGTACGGCGAGTTAAAGCTGAACAGCCGAGGCTCCACCTCGGGGAAGGAAAATCCGTCGTACGCGCACATAAACTTGGCCGACACCAGGCGCTCCACGCCGTGCTCCTCCACGCGCACCAAGCCCTCGGACTCCTGCAGGGCACTCTCCACGGCCTCGCTTAGGCGCTCGACGGCGGCCTTCTTGTCGGTTTTAAACTCAGATACCAAAATCTCGTCAACGAGCGCGTCTATGTCGTGCTTTTTGTGGCGCGCCAAGTCTACCCTCTCGCGCAGGGATATTATCGTGCCGTCTACGCGCGCCTTCTCAAACCCTTTGCCCAAAAGGTCGTACAGCAGCTGGTAGTACTCGCCCTTGCGGCCCACCACCACGGGAGCGTAGATGCGCACCACATCGTCATTAATGTCCACGCCCATGACATTGCGCGTCTTTTTAGGAGCGGCCTTTGTGACCGTCTCGATAATGCTCTCAATAATCTCCTGGTTGGAGTGCTTTTTGATCTCGCGGCCGCATACCAGGCAGTGCGGGTGGCCTACGCGCGCGTAGAGTATGCGCAAGTAGTCATAAATCTCTGTAATAGTCGCCACTGTGGAGCGCGGGTTGTTGGAGCGGGACTTTTGGTCAATGGATATTGCAGGCGAGAGGCCGGTTATCTCCTCCACGTCGGGCTTTTGCATCTGGCGCAAAAACTGCCGCGCGTAGGCGCTTAAGGACTCAATATAGCGGCGCTGGCCCTCGGCAAATATGGTGTCAAACGCCAACGACGACTTGCCCGAGCCGGACAAGCCCGTAAATACGACCATCTTGTCCCGAGGGATCTTGAGGTCGATGTTTTTAAGATTGTGGGTCTTGGCCCCCTTTATGTGGATATGGTCTTCTTTCATGATTGTTTTGAAAATACACAAATAGCCGCTCCACGCACAATGCCCCTGGGGTTTACCCTAGGGTTGGTCTATGTGTACCCGCCTATTCTACCACAACGGGCCTTTTAGTGCCCGCCGCCGTGCTCTACCACTCCGTCAAATATCTCCTTGTTCTCGGGCCCGTCTACCCTTAGCACGCCCCAGGCACCCCGCTCCAGCCGCGCGAGTGCGTGGTCCACCAGCACATAGTTGCCCGGCACATCAAGCGTAAAGTCGGCTACTGTGGCCCCGCCTGCCGGCACCAGCGTAGTCTGGATGCTCCTGCCCGGCGCGCTTACAAGGTCGCCCTCGCGGTACACGCGGTCAAACACCTCGCCTATAGCGTGGAAGCTCGATATAAGATTAACCCCGCCGTTGCCAAAGTAGACGCGCACCCTCTCGCCCACGCTCGCCTGCATGTTCTCTGTGAGCGCCCCGGTGCGGCCGTTAAAGACGATGTACTGCGGCTTGCCCGCCATCATGGCCTCGGTGTCCATAATCTGCAGACCCTTGCGACCCAAGGCGCCGGTGGTATAAAACTCGCCCTGCACAATGTAGAACTCCTTGTCTACCGGCGGCAGGCCCTCCTTGGGCTCTACCAGTATCATGCCGTACATGCCGTGGGCCATGTGGTTGGCCACGTTGGGCTCGGCGCAGTGGTACATAAACAGGCCCGCGTGCATCGCCAAGAACGTTATGGTCTTGCTCTCGCCGGGGGCGACCATTGTGGCCGAGGCACCCCCGCCCGGGCCCGTTACCGCGTGCAGGTCTATCGAGTGGTGGTGCAGGCTTGTGGGGTCGTTATGCAACGTAAGCTCGACCGTGTCGCCCTCGCGCACGCGCAGCATCGGCCCGGGCACCTGCCCGTCAAAGGTCCAGTAGTTCATCACCACGCCGGGAGCCATCTCGCTCACTACCTCTTTGGCCGTCAGCTCGATGTGCACGGTAGATGTGCCGGTGCGCTCTATGGCCGGCGGGACGCTGGTGGGACTGCGCGCGATGTCTTGCACGCGCTCAAACTTGCCGAAGTTGAGGAAAAAGTCGAGCACGTTCTTAAACGGCAACACCGGCCCGGCGGCCGGGCCGTATGTCTTGAGGAAGAACGGGTACTCAAACGCGTGCGGCAGGCCGTTGGGCACGTAGAAGAAGACCGAGACGCCCAAGAATACTGCCAGCAGAGCCAGCGCCATGGGCCTGGAGGTATGGTGGCGCACCGCCAGGTATATAAAGATGCCCGCAAAGACAAATGCCACCAAAAGGCCGATGGTCTGCACGCCGTACGCCCATATGTATGAAAGGAGGGTGAACATATACACAGTGTACGCTATGTTCTCTAAATAGAAATCCACAGGACAACCCGCGGCGGCGGGAGTATGGTAAGTACAGTAGCAACGATCTTTGGAGAATGTTCATGCCGGATGTTGTTTGCAAGGATACCGTTATCTCTGCCCGTGCACGGCGCATGCTCGAGTACGAAAACCACAACCTCGCCTTTGACATGGCGGACGCCCTCGACATCTCGATATTGAAGGCGTACGACCTGCTGCACGAGATGAAGCTATTCCTCCTCCTGTGCGCTCTGCACGAAGGCCAAGAGATTGCCGTGCCTCAAGAGATCGACCGGGCCCTGCACCTCTTTATAAAGAGGCCGGAGTTTGCGGAGTTCTGCAAAGAATGCGTCGTGGGCACTATCGAGCACGTGCCACGCGGCGAGCCGATGAGCGCAGCAGATATTGAGCGTACTCTCGAGTGCGCGAGCAAGCGCTACGCCAAGCACTTCGACAGGCAGCTGTGGAGCCAAGGGCTCCCGGTGTGTACCGGCAGATTTAAGCCAAACTGAGCGAAAGGGCGGGTTATCCCCGCCCTTTTAGTTTTAACGCTGTCGCGCACAAATGTAGCGGTACTATAGCAGCATATGAGCAAAAATAACTTCGTAAAGATAGCGACGGTCGTGTTTACCATAATGGGCTGCGTGCACCTGTTCCGCGCTTTCAACGACTTGCCGATGAATGTGGGCGCTTGGATGGTGCCGGTTTCATTGTCGTGGTTTGCAGGCCTCTTGGCACTCCTTTTGGCGTACAGCGGCTGGCGCTACTGGAGCAAGTAATAGCCCTGTCAGGCGCAAAAAAAGGCCAAGATTACTTCTTGGCCTTTTTTGTTGCCTCTTTAGAGTCGCGCTGGTCGCGCTTAACCTTGCCCGCGTCTTTGCCCCTTAGTGCCGAGCGCTTGGCGGGTGCACCGTTTGTGAGCGTATATATTTCGTCGCGCAGTATGGCCGCCGTCTCAAAGTCGAGGCTCTGCACGGCATCGGACATCTGCTGGCGCTTTTCGGCAATAAACTTCTTGGGGTCTTTTTGGTAGAGGTCCTGGTCCACGTCCAAAAGCTGCTGCACTGCCCTACCGTGCTCACTCCGCAACTCATCGGTTATATCCTTGATTGCCTTGATGATAGTCGTGGGGGTGATGCCGTGCTTGGTGTTGTAGGCCACCTGTATAGCGCGGCGACGGTTGGTCTCTGATATCGCCTTCTTTAAAGACTCAGTCTCCTGGTCGGCATAGAGTATGACCCGGCCTCCCACGTTGCGCGCCGCGCGGCCAATTGTCTGGATAAGCGAGGTCTCGCTGCGCAAAAATCCCTCCTTGTCGGCGTCGAGTATAGCGACCAGCTCGACCTCGGGGAGGTCGAGGCCCTCGCGCAGGAGGTTAACGCCCACAAGCACGTCGTACAACCCCTTGCGCAAGTCGGTGAGTATCGTAATGCGGTCCAGGGTCTCGACGTCTGAGTGCAGATAGGCCGCTTTGTATCCCCTCTCTTTTAAATACTCCGACAGGTCCTCGGCCATCTTCTTGGTGAGCGTGGTTATAAGCACGCGCGCCCCGCCGTCAATCACTTTGGTAGCCTCCAGCAAAACATCTTGAACTTGCCCGAGCTGGGGTGCCGACTTGTCTGACCGCGCGTCCCCGTGATGACCTGCAGGAAGGGCAGACAAATCTACGCCCCTCCCTGTCACAGGTCTAACGATTATTTCCGGGTCTATAAGCCCTGTGGGACGTATTATCTGCTCCACAATATTGTCGGGCCCGCTCTTTTCCTTCTCATAGCTGCCGGGGGTGGCAGAGGTATATATCACCTGCCCCACGCTCTCGGCAAACTCATCAAACTTAAGCGGGCGGTTGTCTATGGCCGAGGGCAGGCGGAACCCGTAGTCAATAAGGTTGACCTTGCGGGCGCGGTCGCCCTCGTACATGCCGCCAATTTGGGAGACGGTAACGTGCGACTCGTCTATGATGGTCAGAAAGTCCGGCGTGCCGTCGGGCTTATGGGGGAAGTAGGCCAGCAGC
>CAYRYM010000026.1:0-8870 GCA_964428705.1 uncultured Candidatus Saccharibacteria bacterium
CTTGGCGGCGCCACTCGTTCTTCTTCCACTCCGGGGCTTGGTCGGTGGGGCCGAACTTGGAGACCTTTACCTTAAAGCCGGCAAACCATAATATCCCCCGCTTAATCTCGTTGGTGTAGTCGCCAAATATGAGCATAATCGCGTACGGATGCGTGCCTGAGAGCACCATAACGCGCGATGTCTTGCCCTTAAGGCGCTTGTACCAGCCGGTGGCGGGCGCGCCCTGCTTAGTCTTGCGCATGTTAAACGCAAACCCCGGCAGCCACACGCGGTCAAACATGCCCTTAAGCAGGGCGGGCATGGTGCACCACCAGTTGGGGTACACCACCAGCAAGTGGTCGCACCACTTTACGTTGTCCTGGAACTTTATAAGGTCGGGCTCTAGAGGCTGTATCTCCTTGTAGCCCTTGTGGAGTATCGGATCAAAGCGCATCTCGCCGAGGTTCATCCGGCGCACCTCGTGGCCGGCCTCTTTTGCCGCTGTCTCGTACAAAAGCGCCAGCTCGCCGGAGAGCGTGTGGGTGGTGTCCGGGTGGCCCAGGAGGATGAATATTTTTTTGTGGCTATGGTCTTTAAAAAATGACATATTACTCGTCGCTCATCTTAACGACCGGGCCGCGCTTAGACGACTCTATATCCTCCGGGCGCTTGGGCATTACATGCAGTGCGGCCAGTCCGCTCTCCTCGAGGTTGGACATCGCAACCGGCGGCTTGGACGACTCCGGCACAATCTCAACTTTTGCCACTGGCTTGGGCGGAGCAACCGGAGCCGGCGCAGGTTGCACCGGCTTGGATGCCGGCACCTCGACCTTGCTCGGTGCAGGCAGGTCAAGCTCGGCTATCATAGGCAGCATGCTGTGGTTGGGGTGTATCTCTATGGGCTTTTGCACGATCGGCGCGGGAGCAGGCATTGGTTTTGGAGCCGGAGGCGGCACGGCGCGGACGGGCACAGGAGGGGGCACGGGTGCAGGTTTAGCGGGTAGTGGCGGCACAGGTGCGGGCTTAGGCGCGGAAGCGTTAGGCTTTTGTACACCGGCAGGGCTGATGGTGGTCTGGCGGCGCATAAGCCACACAAAGCCCGCCCAGATAACGGCAAAGGTCGCCAGCCAGCCAAAGTAGAGTGAGAGCAAAAACATCCAGGTCACTACGGGTGCAATACTATGCACAATAAACAGCGCGTACCAGTTGGCGCCCTCAAAGCCCTCCACGGCGTCACGCGCAACACCCTCCACCTTAAGCTCGACAAAGTAAAAGGCGGTCAGCAGTACAATAAGCAGCCACTTAAAGAGGTATGCGGGCGCAAGCAGTACCTCGGACGTCCCCTGCTGGAAGTGGACCAGCACCGCCGCGCCCCCGGAGACGATAATGACCATAAGTGCCAGAGCGCGGATACTGCGCGCGGCGCGCATGTAGCCGTGCACCATCTCGTTTTGGTGCGCATGCAGGGACAGCAAGTGTCCCACCAGGGTCATAGTAACGGCGCCAACCCCAGCCACAATGGCTATCTGTTGCGACAAAGAGACCACGAGCGACAATAGTTCGCCTGCAAGTTCCATGCTCTTAGCGTATCACGGGTTTTGTATAGCTTTGCCAAAGATGATATAAAAATAGAGCCTGGGCCCTTAGCTCACTTGGTAGAGCGCTTCCATGGCATGGAAGAGGTAACCGGTTCGATCCCGGTAGGGTCCACTAAAGAATCACTGTTGCGCCTTCGGAGCGGATCTCGAGCACGCCGCCGTCTATGGGGAAGAGTTTGGGCTCGTCCCCCGCCGCCAGGTGCACGCTTAAATTCCCCTTCTTGAGCGTCGTTATAAGCGGCTCGTGATGCCCAAGCACGGTCATCTCGCCTGCCGTACCCGGTGCGGTCAGGCTATGCGCCTCGCCCTCAAACAGCGTCTCGTTAACCTTGGCTATTACCAAATGCATGTGGAGATACTAGCACAGCGGACCAATATATAAAAGAAAAGACCGCCCCGGAGGGCGGTCTTGAAGAAGTTGTAGCGAGGTCTTGTTAGACGAGAGTGAGCTCAGTGTGGATGCTCGTCAGCGTAGCGCCCGTGATGCCGATCTGCTCGGACACGATGTCATAGGTTCCTGCCGGGGCAATCGGGCCCCCTTGGATACCTGCAACGTTCGGGTCGTGGTCGATCAGATTGTTGAAGAACGCCAGGTTCGTGAACTGCTGCACAGCAAACTGGTTGCCGCCATTGTCGGTGGCGATTACCATTCCCTGCGTGATACCCTGTGCAGCCCAGTTGTTATCCATCGCAACGAACACGGTGTTCGAGCCCGTGGGATTGATGGTCGGGTTGTACGCGGCTTCCAGGTTGAGGAAGTTCACGTTCGCGGTCGGGTCGAGGTCAATGCGCCAGATATCCTTGCCTCCGGCATCATAGAACTGCTCCGCAGTCATGCCGCCGGGACCGTTTGCTCCGTGGTTGAAGCTAACCCCGATGGCGATCGCACCGCGGCCGGCATTGGCCGCGGAGACGTTGTGCGCCGGGTCGATAACTTGCGGGCCCGAAGGTCCGACAAAGTTGATCTCGCCGTCCGGGTCGACCCCGGTGGGCTGGATCGTGCTGCCCTGGCGATAGGTGAACATCTGGCTGTTCTCATGATGGCCAGAGTCCTGCTGGACGACACCCGTCGCCGGGATGCCGGAGCCGTTGAGCCACGAGCCGTTGCCGTTGGTGCCGGTCACGTCGAGTACGGTATTGAGCACCGTCTGCGGCAGTGCGAGCTGTTCAAGCGACACCGTCGGAGCGTTGCCGAACTTGATCAGCTCGACATGGTCGAGGATGTCGGTTCCATCACCGTTGGCATTGAGATGCTTCACGGTGATAGTCTCGTCGGCGTTGCGGAAGATCTGGTACTGCGACTTGGGGCCGCTAAAGATGGCAGTGTCGATGCCGGCACCGCCGTCATGAACGTCGTCTCCCTTGCCGCCGATCGTCGTGTCCTTACCGTCGCCGCCGCTGAGGTTGTCATTACCCTTGCCGCCGTCCAAGAGGTCGTTGCCTTGCTGGCCGTACAAAGTATCGTTGCCGTCCTCGCCGTAGACCTTGTCATCTCCGTAGCCGGCGCGCACCGTGTCATTGCCGCCCTTGGCCTTGATGGTGTCGCTCCAGATGGTACCGCTGTTATTATCGTTGCCGTTGGTGTACGGCCGCGAAAAGAACGACCCCAAATTGTAGGGGCCGAACAAGTTGTCATCCAAGAAGTCGAAGAGTGATTTCAATCCAAACACATCGCGCTCCTGTAGTTTGTACCGGGCGAGAGGATCTCGCTCCACGAGCGACAATAACCCACTTTATAAAAATGGTCAATATACACTCGATGAAGGCGGCAGACTACTCGGCCTTAACGGAGTCTATGCCGCCCTTCATATAAAAGGCGCTTTCCGGCTTGTCGTCGTGCTTGCCGTCTAGTATCTCCTTAAACGAGCGCACCGTGTCGGCCACCGGCACGTAGACTCCCGGCACACCCGAGAAGACCTCTGCCACGTGGGTCGGCTGTGAGAGGAAGCGTTGAATCTTCCTCGCGCGGTACACCAGCTGCTTGTCCTCATCGCTTAGCTCCTCAATGCCCAAGATGGCGATAATGTCCTGGAGGTCCTTGTAGCGCTGCAGCACCTGCTTGGTCTGCAGGGCCACTTGGTAGTGCTCCTCGCCCACGACCTCCGGGTCGAGCGCTGTCGAGGACGACTCTAGCGGATCAATTGCGGGGTAAATACCAAGGGATGCGAGCTGGCGGCTTAGCACCACGGTGGAGTCGAGGTGGGCAAAAGTTGTTGCAGGGGCTGGGTCGGTAAGGTCGTCGGCTGGCACATAAATTGCCTGTACCGAGGTAATAGAGCCCTTTTTGGTCGAGGTGATGCGCTCCTGGAGCTGACCCATCTCCTCGGCCAGGGTCGGCTGGTAGCCCACGGCCGAAGGCACACGGCCGAGCAAAGAGGACACCTCCGAGCCAGCTTGGACAAAGCGGAAGATGTTGTCCATAAAGAAGAGCACGTCCTTGCCCATCTCGTCGCGGAAGTACTCGGCCATGGTCAGGCCCGTAAGCGCGATGCGGGCGCGCGCACCCGGCACCTCGTTCATCTGGCCAAATACCAGCGCGAGCTTATCTATTACGCCCGTCTCGGTCATCTCGTGGTACAGGTCGTTGCCCTCGCGCACGCGCTCGCCCACTCCGGCAAACACCGAGTAGCCCGAGTGCTCTGTGGCTACGTTGCGGATAAGCTCCTGCATAAGCACGGTCTTGCCCACGCCGGCGCCGCCAAAGAGGCCCACCTTGCCGCCGCGGATAAAGGGTGCGAGGAGGTCTACGGCTTTAAGGCCGGTCTCAAACACCTCGGCGCGGGTAGACTGCTCGCTAAAAGGCGGAGCCTCGCGGTGTATAGGGAGTGTTGGCACGTCGGTAGGGGCCGGCTTGCCGTCTATAGGCTCGCCTATCACATTAAACAAACGGCCCAGGGCCTTCTCGCCCACCGGGACCATCACTGCTGCACCGGTGTCAACTACCTCGGTGCCGCGCACGAGGCCAACTGTGTCCTGCAGAGCGATGGCGCGCACGCGGCCCACGCCCACATGCTGGGCCACCTCAAGAGTCACAACGCGGTCGCCCGACTTGGTCTTGAGTGCATTGCGAATGGCGGGCAAATGCTCGCCCGCAAAGTAGACGTCTACGACCGGACCGATGATTTGTTTAATTTCTCCTTTCATCCCGTTAGAAGTTTCCATATCTTACTTGCTTATTGAGTATTAGTCTAAAATGTTTACCTAGTGAACTTCTAACGGGATTCATATCCTTAATTTGTTGCCATCGCCTCCATGCCCCCGGTAATCTCGCTCACTTCCCTGGTAATCGCCGCCTGCCGCGCCTTGTTAAACTTGAGCGTTAAAGCGTGCTGCATCTCGGCTGCTTTGTCCGAGGCCCCCTTCATCGCCACCATGCGGGCGCTATGCTCGGAGGCCTGCGACTCTAAGAGCGCATGATACACAAATATCGCGGCCAACCGCTCGAGTATCGCACTCAGCACATCAGACTCACTGGGCTCGACAGTATAGCCGCCGGCCGTGGCCTCGGGTGCTTTGGCAGCCAAGGCGCCCTTGGCCGGCACAATGTCGGCGACCACCTTCTGCAGCTCCTCGAGCGACAGCGGGAAGAGCGTGCGCAATGTAGGACGCTGCTCAAAGGTCGAGATAAAGTTCTGGTACGCAATGATTACCTCATCTGCTGTGCCTGATGTAAAGCGCTCTGCCGCCTCCGCAACAACGCTTGCGATAATGTCTGCTGAAACAACGTCGGTGTTGGGATGGTACGACTCTATGGCGTACTCGCGCCTGGAGAAAAAATCCTGCGCCTTGCGCCCTATAGCAATAACTCCGGCGCTCTGAGATGTAAGCCCGCGCTCCCCCATATCGCGTGCCACGGCACGCAAGACACCGGAGTTTAAGGCACCTGCCAGACCCTTGTCTGAGGTAATAACTATATAGAGCGCCTTTTTAACCTCGCGCTTGGTGGTAAGCGGGTGATTTGCAAGCTCGCGGGTGCCCTGCACGCGCGCCAGCACGCTTGTTGCGGCGCGTGCATACGAGCGGCCCGAGAGCGCGGCATTCTGCGTCTTGCGCATTTTGGCCGCAGAGACGGCCTCCATCGCCTTGGTGACGGTGCGGGTACGCGCTGTACTGCGAATTTTTAGTTTTATTTCTTTAAGACCAGCCATGGGTTTCAATAAACTTCGTCAGCTGAGTCTTAAGCTCCTCCTCGGTCTGGTTAACCATGTCGCGGGCCTTGGCGATGCTTGAGAGCACCTCCGGGCGCTCGGCGTCCAGGTGCGCCAAAAACTTTTCCTCAAACTCGGGCACCTTGTCTACCGGTACTGATGCCAGGTAGCCGTTAACAGACGCGTAAATAGCCACAGCCTGGCGCTCGAAGGCCATCGGCTGGCCGTTCTTCTGCCTCAGGGTGGCCATCATGCGCTGGCCGGCATCAATGCGCTTTTTAGTATCGGCATCCAAGTCGGAGGCAAACTGCATAAACGCCTCCAGCTCGCGGAACTGCGCCAGCTCGAGCTTGATGCGGCCGGATACCTTCTTCATCGCCTTGGTCTGCGCGGCAGAGCCCACGCGCGACACCGAGTTGCCGGCGTTAATGGCGGGGCGGATGCCCTTGTTAAAGAGGTCCGTCTCGAGGAATATCTGGCCGTCGGTAATGGAGATGACGTTAGTCGGCACGTAGGCGGAGATGTCGTTTTCCTGTGTCTCGATTATCGGGAGCGCCGTCAAAGATCCTCCGCCCAACTCTTTAGAGAGCTTGGCCGCGCGCTCAAGCAAACGAGAGTGCAGGTAAAAGATGTCGCCCGGGTATGCCTCGCGGCCCGGAGGGCGGCGCAAAAGCAGGGAGAGCTGGCGGTACGCCACGGCGTGCTTAGACAGGTCGTCGTAAATTACAAGCGCGTCCTGGCCCTTTTGCATAAAGTACTCGCCTATCGCCGCACCGGCAAAGGGCGCCAGGTACTGCATTGCGGCCGGGGCCGAGGCGCCGGCGTTAACGATAACCGTGTACTCCAAGGCGCCCTTGTCGCGCAGGCGCTGTACCAAACGCGCTGTCTTAGACTCCTTCTGGCCAATGGATACGTAAATGCAGATCGGGCGGGACTCCAGCGGCTCGTTCTTCTGGTTGATGATGGTGTCTATGGCAAGCGTGGTCTTGCCGGTGCCGCGGTCGCCGATGATAAGCTCGCGCTGGCCGCGGCCTATCGGGATCATGGAGTCAATTGCTTTGGTGCCGGTGTGCAGCGGCACGTTAACCGACTGGCGCTCAATAACGCCGTACGCCTCGCGCTCGATAGGGTTGCGGGTCTTGGTTACGATTGTACCCTGGGCGTCGAGTGCCTCGCCCAAGGGCGACACAACCCGGCCCAAAAGCTCCTCGCCCACCGGCAATGAGAGCACCTCGCCTGTCGCAAACACGCCCATACCCTCCTGCACAAGCCCCGTGTCGCCCAAAATAATGACGCGCACCGACTCCTCCTCCAGGTTGAGCACCAGGCCGTATACTTCTGTTTTTGCTTCAACCGCATCTTTAAGCGCCTTACCGTGAGCAACGTCGAATCGGACCATCTCCGACATTTGTGCACCCGCCAGGCCCTCTACCTCGGCCACGCCGTCGCCCACGCGCACCACGGTACCCGCGTCCTTGGGGCGCTGTGACGGCTCAAAGTTCGCTATCTCTTTTTTAAATTGTTCTATAAAGTTGTTCATACGGTGAGTTTGCGGTAAAGCTGGAGCAAAATGCGCGTCTGGGCTTGCTCGGGGGTCTCCTCTTTATGCTTTGCTATCCTTGCATCGTGCTCCTCCAGCTTCTGATACTCGGCAAGTATCTGCGGGAGTAACTTAAGGTGCCCGCGCCGCTCCAAAACTTTACGCAGGGGTGCCAGATGCTCCGGCTTGCCGCCTAACTCGTATAGTCCTTGTGCGTAGTCGCGGGATAACATATTACTTTTTCATCGCCTTCTCCATTCCCAACACAATAAGCTTAGCGACCTCGTCTTTAGAGTCGGCAATAGCCTTGGCCTTTTCCTCGCGGGCCTGTGCCTCGGCCTGCGCGACGATAGACTCGGCGCGCCGGCCGGCCTCGTCCACAAGCTCGCGCTCGCGCGCGGCTGCAGCCGAGCGGGCACGCGCAAGCGCCTCGTCGGCCTCCTGTGCCGCGGCACTAAGGACGGCGGAGCGCTCGCCCTCTATCTCCTGGCGCGCACGGCCGGCGGCCTCGGCGTCCTCTACGCCCTTGGCAAGCTTTTGCCTTCGGTCCTCGAGCATCTTCATAACCGGCCCATAGAGGAAGTACCACAAGCCCAGCATAAGCAGGCCAAAGTTGACCATGTTGATGGCCAGCAAGCGCCAGTCTATGCCAAATGTTGTGAGAATACTTTCCATAAACTTATGATGCGTGCGGATTTCTTGAAAAGATGCGTTCGGTGCTGAGTGCAGTTCGCGAAGCGCTAGTTTTTCAGAGGAAGACGCACATGTGGTGCGGCGACCGAAGAAAAACGAAGCGTGACAAAGAAATGCGCCAGCAACGGGCGTATCTTTAAGTGAACTTGATGATAAAGCCGACAACCACTGCGAAAATCGCGAGAACGTCTGTCACCGCAATACCCACGTACATCGTGGTCTGGATCTGCGGCGCGGCCTCCGGGTTGCGGCCTATGGCCTCCAAGGCCTTCGACACCAATATGCCCAGGCCGATGCCCGGACCGATAACGCCCAAGCCCACCACTATCGCCATGCCCAGGGTCTTTGCTACTTCAATATCCATACAAAATTCTTTACTAAATAATCATTATTAATGCGTTGCGTGCGCCGGCTCGTGCTCCCCGTGCGGCGGCTCTATTGCGATCTTGATAAACGCCATGGTCAATATGGCGAACACCGCCGCCTGCAGGAGCCCGATAAACATCTCGAACGCCATCAGCGGTACCGGGAGTATCAGCGGCACAAAGCTGCCGATAACCAACAGCAGGACATGGCCCGCAAAAATGGCGCCAAACAGCCTGAAGGAAAACGAGATAAGCCGCGCCAAGTTGCCGATAAGCTCCAAGAGCCCAACAGCAAACCCCATCGCGCCTCCCTTAAAGTTAACAAACTTTGACCCATACCTCAACACGCCCAGCGTCATGATGCCCGATACCTCAATTACGAGGAACGAGATGATAGCGAGCGCCAGCGTGGTGTTGAGGTCGGCATTAACCGCGTGGAAGAGTCCTGTGAGCCCGTGATGCTCCGCGTCTACCAGCCCGACTGTGCCGTATATAGGCAGGAAGTCGAACATGTTGGCGGTCAGTATAAAGATAAATATCGTGGCAA
>CAYRYM010000027.1:0-8420 GCA_964428705.1 uncultured Candidatus Saccharibacteria bacterium
GATACTCAAAGCCCGGGTCGCGGCGGCACGGGCGCATCATGCCACGTTTGATGTCCCCGTGCCGGTGCTGCACTACCTTGCCCGCACCATTACCCGCAACGGGCGGGATCTTGAAGGGGCCATTAACAGGCTGCTGGCCCATAGCAAGCTCAACGCCCAGCCCGTAACGCTCGAGATGGCAGAGCGGGAAATCAGCGACTTTATCCGCCCTGGGGAGCCAAGGCGGGTCAAGATAGAGGACATCCAGCGGATAGTTGCCCGGCAGTACAATGTCTCGCGCTCGGACCTCCTGAGCGCGCGGCGCACAGCCAACGTCGTGCGGCCAAGGCAGGTCGCAATGTATCTGGCAAAGACGCTTACACTCAGGTCTTTGCCGGAGATAGGCCGCCGGTTTGGCGGCCGGGACCACACCACCGTCTTGCACGCAGTGCGCAAGATAGAGGGTCTTATGACCATAGACGTCGCGCTTAAGGAGGAGATTGAGAGCCTTAAGCGGCAGCTTTCAGAATAGGCTCGCATCAACAGTAAAAGGGCCCCGCCGGTTTGGCGGGGCCCTCTTTTTTGTTTTACTTAATCTTGGGGCGGCGCAGGAAGGACGGCACGGCGCCCCACTCATCGTCGTCCTCGTCTACCTTAATCTTGATAGGCTCGGGAGCCGACGGCGGGGTCACCTTAACCTCCTCCCGCCTCTCCTCGCGTGGCGGCGGTGGCGTGGGTGTGTTAAATATCTTGCCTACGGCGCCCAGGGGCGGGACGTCGGGCTCTTTTTCCTCCTTTGCCGTAGTCTCGCGGCCAAAGGCGGTAAACAGCGGTGTGCCGCGCGGCGCGGAGACACCCGGGGCGGGGAAGCCTGTGGCAATAACGGTGACGCGGACCTCGCCCTTCTTGAGCTTGTCGTCGCGCACCGCGCCAAAGATTATCTTGGCGTTTGGGTCTACGGACTCGGTGATTATCTTGGCGGCCTCGTGCACCTCGAGCATGCCCAGGTCGTCACCCCCGGCAATGGCAAAGAGGACGCCCTTGGCGCCGTTAATAGAGAGTTCCAGAAGAGGCGAGGAGACGGCGGCCTTGGCGGCTACGGCGGAGCGGTTCTCGCCGGAGGCGATGCCTATGCCCATGAGCGCCGAGCCGGAGTTTTCCATAACTGCGCGCACGTCGGCAAAGTCGACGTTGATGATGCCCGGGTTGGTTATGAGGTCGGAGATGCCCTCGACGGCCTGCTTAAGCACGTCGTCGCACTGGGCAAAGGCCTGCTTAAGCGTGGTGTCTTTGGCAACTGTTGCCAGCAGGCGGTCGTTGGGGATGACAATTAAAGCGTCTACCTCCTTGCGCAGATCGTCGAGACCGGCGTCCGCCAGGCGCATGCGGGCCTGGCCCTCAAACGCAAACGGCTTGGTAACGACGGCGACGGTTAAAGCGCCCATTTCCTTGGCGGTGCGCGCCACTACGGGAGCGGCGCCGGTGCCGGTGCCTCCCCCCATGCCGCCCGCGATAAATACCATGTCGGAGCCCTTGATGGCCTGCTGAATTTCCTCCTTAGTCTCCTCGCTTGCACGCTTGCCTAGCTCCGGATTCATCCCGGCGCCCAGGCCGCGGGTAAGGTTTTTGCCAATGTGGATCTTTTTCTTGGCTAACGAGTGGTGGAGGTCCTGCGCGTCGGTGTTTATTGTGATGAAGTCAACACCGCGGACCTTTTCCTCGACCATGTGGTTGACCGCATTCTTGCCCGAGCCGCCGACCCCGATGACGCGGATGCGTGCGAATGCCTCAATTTCAGGATGTACTTGTGCCATAAGGATTTTTGGGTGTAGTTAGGTGCCTGTCGTAGCCCTACAACTCTACTTAATGAGCCTGTCCTTGGCAACTTTGACAAACCCTCCTTTTGTATCCAAACAAAAAAGCCCCTGAGGGCTTAATGCGAAAGCGTATAGTGTGGAAATTTACGGCAGGAACTTTTTAAACCAGCGCCAGGCGTGCTTGAGAGTGTCCATTATTGTACTGCTTTCGTGGACCTCGAGGTCGTCGCCCTCGCTAAAGCCCCACACAGTAAGTCCGTAGGCCACCGCCCAGCTGGAGTCGCGCAGCTGCATCTTGGCCGCGGTGCCCTCGGCCAGGGCCGCGGTGCGCGACGGCAGGCGCAAGACCGCCTTGGCCAAGTCGGCCACAGACTGCACGGCCGAGCCGCCGCCCGTGAGTATGATGCCCGCGGGCAGGAGCTCGTCCTTGCCTATCTTTTTTAAATGCGCCTCGACCAGCTTAAACATGTCACTTACGCGCCGGGCTATAAGGTCGTCTACCTTTTTCTTGGGGTAGGTGGAGTTGAGTACCGCGCCCGCCTTAAGGCTCTCGGCCTCCTCGGGGCTGATACGCAGGCCAAGCGCCAAGTCGTTGGTGATGTCGGATGCCCCGACGGGGAAGACTTTGATAGAGGTCGGCGTGTTGTCCTCAAACACAATAATGGACAGCGTCTCGGCGCCGATGTTGGCCAGCACACAGCCGACGCGCTTTTGCATCTTGCTAAGCGCAATGAATGATGCGGCCAAGGGCGCCGCCACTACATCCTCGACCTCGAGCCCGGCCTCCTCCACCGCAGCGACAAGGTCGTGCACATGGCGCTCTAAGCACGTTATAAAAAGAGTCTCGACGGCAAGCCGCACACCCTTCATCCCGGCAGGCGAGCGGCCCATGACGCGCGCGCCGTCTACGGAGAGCTTGAGCGGTATGGTGTGCAAAATCTTCCGGTTAAGCGTAGTGGCCGGCGGCAGTGCGGCCTCGCTAGCCTTGATGGCGCGCGGCAGGTCGCGCTCGGTAATCTCGGAGTCGCCGCGCTCCACGACCGTCTCGCCGCGCGAGAATGCCTCGTCGAGCCCAACGCCGCCCACCGACAGGTAGCAGCGCTTGACCTTGACCCTGGCGGCCTTAGAGGCCTGTAGTACTGCGGCGGCGACAGAGCGCGACACCTCGGGCACGGAGACTATGTAGCCCTGCTTGACCCCGCGCGACTCGGCGTAGCCGGTGCCTTAAATGCGCGGGGGCTGCCGTGGGTCATCGGCACGCTCGGCTATGACCACTTTGACGTGAGAGGTGCCGATGTCTATGCCGGTGACAATATTATTCATCCCGTTAGAAGCCCGGCTTAATAAGCCGGCTAAAATTATTTGATAATTTTTTGCTTCTAACGGGATTCATGCGCGCGAAGGCCGAATTTGTTTAGAATCCGGTTCTCTTCACGCTCCATTGTATCACTATGTTTTTTGCCCTTAAGATGCAGGCATCCGTGGATAAACAGGTAGGCGAGTGTGTAGGGTGCTGCAGCGGCGGGACAGATCAAAATTTCGCCCGATTTTTTGGAAAGCTCAAACGAGAGCACGTTGGATGTCTTTTTGCCCGCTATCTTTTTGTAGCGGTACTTCATCTTGCGGCGCATCTCCGGCTCTAGCAAAAATACGACCGACAGGTCGTACTTTGGGCCCAGGATGTGGGCCGAGATCTTCTTAAATATGGCAGGGATGCGCTGCACTAAATATTACTTGCGGCGGAAGCGCTGGCCGGGGACGCGGGCCTCCATCTTGCCCAGCTTAATGAGCTCGGTGACCTCCTCGCGGCGGGCCAAGCGCTTAAGGGCGCCCTTGCGGGTTACCAGCTTGGACTTGGCACGGGCGTAGTAGCGGCGCTTGCGGGTAGACTGGATAAGGCCCGTCCCCTGAACGCGCTTGGAGAAGCGGCGGATGAGGTTTATTGCGTTCTCGTTCTCGTTTTTCTTGACCTCTGCGTTTGTTGCCATGTAGGGGAGAATATACCACGGGCCGGGGCGCCCCGCAAGCCAGGACGCCCCGTACCCGCCCTTAAACCTCGGGGAGGAAGTCGTTTCGGCTCCAGTTCCACAAAACTGGGTGCATTTCTACTGGAGACACCTTGGCTCCCTGTAACAAGTCCTTCCATATGGCAGCCACTTCTAATGAGGACATAGCAGGAGTAGAGAGCCCGAGTTTTATCGAACATTGCAGGACGTGGGTATCCGGTATTATCGAAATCTCCTGCATATTCTTAAACTTTGCGTCTGTGTAGTGCGAGAGTATGTAGAGCCAATAGTGGGCCATCTTGGGACCGCTGATGTAGGGGAACTCACGGCGCATGTCTTGCTGGATAATGCGGTGTATTTGAGCGACATCCCATGAGGCTACACTAAAGAGCTCACGGGGGTCGTCTTTAAAGTGAGCATGAAAGGCTTTGGATACCGCCATCCAAATATCGGTGTGCTTGTTGGGCTGGAGCGATAGTCTATGCTTGAGCAGATCCTTTTGTACCTCCTCGCGGGTCTTTCGCGCGGTCTTTTCCGGAAAAAACAGATAGTTGGTCTCAGGATCTTCCCACGTCTTGAGCGCTGAGGCCCACATGGCCGGGGAATGTCGCTGAAAGTTAAGGCTCGGCGGCAGTGTAAAATATAAGTAGTTCTCCCTACTACCTAGTTCTAATTCCGGATGTACTTCATGCTGAGCAAGTGTCGGGATTTTGCCTGCATGAAAGAGCTTGTGGAGCTTAAGCACTCGCGTCAGTTGCTCTGCTTTGGCCATGGCGTTAGTACAAAGTCTTGAGGTAGCGGGGGAGCTGGGTGAGGCCGAGGGTGGTCTGGGCGCTGTTGTCGGCCGCGCGCACTATAACCGTGCCGTCCAGGGCCTCGCGCTGGCCCATAATAATGAGGTGGGAGACCCCGGCGGCCGTGGCGGCTTGGAGCTGCGGGCTGAGCTTGCTGGAGTCGAACGACTGCAGGACCGGGATGCGCGCCTCGCGCAAAATATCGCTTACCGCAAGGCTCTTAAGCTTGGCGCGCAGGCCCAGCTGGACAAAGTAGATGCGCGGCCTGGCACCCGGGCCCTCGAGCTGGAAGCTCCCGGGTACGAGCCCCTTCTTCCTAAAGTAGAGGCTGGCGTGCACGCTCGTGGCCTCCTTGCGGCCGGTAAGCCGGCGCACATGGTCGTCGTAGCGCCCGCCTAAAGAGCCCACCACTGTGGCGTCCTCGGCAGTGTCTATGGCAAATGTGACGCGCGGCTCGCGCTCGTCGCCCACCAGGGTGTCGTCGAGCTCGTAGGGGAGCCCCAAGTGCTCCAGGTGCTCGAGCATCTCTCTAAAGTGCGCGCGGCTCTTCTCGGACAAAAAGTTCATCGCGCGCGGCGCCGACTCTGCCACAGCCAGGCACGCCTGCTCGGTGCAAACGTAGAACGCCATAGGGTCTTGTGCTGCGCGCTCGCGCCACTCGGGCGGCAAATTGTGCGCCTGGCGGCGCAGGTAGCTGGAGAGCTCGCGGGCAAAGCGCACGCGCGAGTCTTTGTCGCCCATGGCGTTGAGCCGCACGCGGGTTACGGCGCCGCCCCACTCGGAAAGTATCGTCGCAACGGTCTTGAGTATCAGCACCTCGCCCACGCTCTCGCGCGCGCCCGAGACCTGCAGGCCAAACTCACCCACCTCGCGGGGCGTCATGGAAGGCGGCAGGTGGGTGGGGTTGGCGCTTGCGTAGTAGGCCATCAACGGCTCGCCGGGCGCCGCCGAGCTGTGCGCCAGCGATGTAGAGGCGTAGGTAAAGTTGTGCGCGGTGCGCTTGTGCGTAGCCACAGGGACAAGCCTCTCTACCTCCTTAAGCGGCCTAAAGCCATAAAACGATGCCACATCCTGCGATAATTTGAGGAATCCTGCCGGCGAGAGTCTCTGGGTACTCATCCTATTGTTGGTACGTCGTCTTTCCGGGGAATATGTCGGCGTGTTGTATAGGAAGGAGCCGCACAATAGCGCGGCCGATGAGGTTGTCGCGAGGCATAAGCCCCCAGATGCGCGAGTCGGAGCTCTCCGGCCGGTTGTCGCCCATGACAAAGTAGCTGTTTTGATCTACCTCGACGGTGGTGTCGCGGCCGTTGCCCATATTTATTACGTAGGGCTCGGTAAGGGTAATAGTTTCGCCGTTTGCCTGCTTAACAGAGACCTGGCCGCCCGCAATAATGACCGTCTCGCCGGGCAAGCCAATGATGCGCTTGATAAAAAACTCGCTAGGGTCGCGCGGATAGCGGAATATGACGACGTCGCCGCGGCTCGGGGCCTCAAAGCGGTAGGACAGCTCGTCTACTATAAGGTACTCGCCGTTTTCAAACGTGGGGGACATGCTTGCGCCCGAGACAATGAAGGGCTGAGCGACAAAAAGGCGCACCGGGAGCACGATGACGGCCGCTATGACGACGAATTTTAGGAGTTCGGTGAAAAATGAATCACTTTGCTCCTGTGGCATGCAACCATTGTATGCTTCTCACAAAACAATGCAAGCTTTTTGTGAGCTTCAGGCCCGAACAAAAGCAAAGTGTAAAGGGTACTCATAATTTTCTGCTGAAAATTTGCTCAGTCTCGGCCCCGTCGGTCCTGCGAAGCCCCTTTAAACTTTCTTTTGTCCCGGCCGGACCAACTTTTCGCTTGTTTTTGTCTCCGTGGTACATTAGTCACCATGAGTTGGATACTAGTGGGGTTGGGCAACCCGGACAAACAGTACGAGGGAACGCGCCACAATATCGGCAAGGACATGTTGAACGCACTTCGGGACAAACTGCCCAAGAAGGCTAAGGTCGCCGAGCTTAACGTGTATATGAACAGCTCAGGAGGCCCCATAAAAAAGCTCATAACAAGCAAAAAGGCGGCAGAGAAGCTCGTGGTCCTGCACGACGAGCTGGACCTGCCCTTGGGCAGGGTTAAGATCTCATATGGATCGTCGGCCGGCGGGCACAACGGCGTTAAATCTATAGAGAGTGCCCTTAAGACCAAGGACTACGTGCGTGTGCGCATAGGCATCGCCGGAGCAACGCCGTCCGGCAAGCTCAAGCGCCCCGCCCCGGAAAAGCTTGCCGACTTTGTCCTGGCCAAGTTTAAGCCCATAGAGGCTGACAAGATAAAAAAGGTAAAAAAGATAGTGCAGGAGGCGCTCGAGATTCTCCTGGAGGACGGCGTCCAGGCCGCGATGACTGCAACTAACGCCAAATAAGGATTGTTGTATAGTGCGGAGCAGATTGGAGGTGAGCGATGAACATAACGATAGCGGTCACTAGGCCGCACATACTGCCTATTGTTGAAAGTAGGACGGTCCCCCTTGTGTTTGAGGTAGGGGACTTGGCCCTCAACAATCTGGACAAAGTTGTCAAAAAGGACGGCAAACAAGTGCCTCTTGGCGAGCTGCAGTACGCCTTGCTGTATGCATTGGCTCGTCATGCGTATAAAGGCATGCGGCATCCAATGCCAAAGCAGGCGCTCCTGCACGAAGTGTACGGGACGAATCCGCCAAAATCCAACAGCTTGGACGTCCGGTTATGGGAGGTACGCGCTGCGCTTAAAAACGCGGGGTCGCCCCTCATCATCCAGAACGTCTACAAGCTCGGATTTAAATTAGTCGTTCCGAACTAAAAACCGCCGCGGCCCTGGGGCCGCGGCGGTTTTCTCTTTTATATTTTCTTACGTTTACGCCTTCTTCTCGCCAAAGTTGAGCGCCATGCGCATGTCCTTGGGCTCGAACAAAGAGATAGTGAACGGGTAGCGCTTGCCCAGCTCGAGAGCCGCGCGCAGCTTCTCCTCGCTGCCAAACTCCGAGACGTGCACCAGGCCGGCGATGCCCTCCTCTATGGATGCAAGCGCGCCGTGCTTGTTAAACTTGATGACAACGCCCTCTACCTTGTCGCCCTTGTTGTAGCGGCCCTTGGCGGCCTCCCAAGGGTTTTCCTTAAGCGCCTTGACCGAGAGTGAGACCTTGCCGTCCTTGATGTCTATAATTTTTACCTTGACCTTGTCGCCCACCTTAAAGAAGTGGCGCGGGTCGTCTACGAGGCCCCAGTCAATCTCGGAGATGTGCACCAGGCCCTCGAGGCCCTCCTCCAACTTCACAAAGACGCCGAAGTCCACCATGCCGGTGACCTCGCCGGCCACTGCGTCGCCCACGGCGTAGTTGGCGATGAGCTCCTTCTTCTCCTTATCATCCGCGCCCTTCTCGCTGAATATCAGCTTGCCCTCCTTAGGCTGTGCGCCAATTATCGAGACCGGCAGCTTGGTGCCCACGAGCTTGCGCAGCTCGTCGAGTATGCGGTCCTTGTCGCCGTCGGCCACGCGCGGATAGTGCTCGGCCTTAAGCTGGCTGGCGGGGAGGAAGCAGGCGATGCCCTGCCACTCCATAATTAAACCGCCCTTGTTGGCCTCCTTAACGGTAAGCTCGAGCATGGTCTTGTTCTTGACCATGTCCTCGGCCTCGGCCCAGGCAGCGGCCTGGCGGGCCTCTTTAAGGCTCAGCTCGATGTAGCCGTCCTTGGTGTTGGTCGATATAACCTTGGCGCTTATCTTGTCGCCTACGTTGGTGCGCTTGATAACCTCGCGCGCGTTCATGTACTCGCGGCCATAAATAACGC
>CAYRYM010000028.1:0-8320 GCA_964428705.1 uncultured Candidatus Saccharibacteria bacterium
TCTTTGACGAGAAGATCTTCGGTCCGGAGCGCGACTACGAGTGCTACTGCGGCAAGTACCGCGGCATCCGCTACAAGGGCATTGTCTGCGAGAAGTGCGGCGTCGAGATTACGCGCGCCATTGTACGCCGCGAGCGCATGGGCCATGTCGACCTGGCCGTGCCTGTGGCACACGTCTGGTTCCTGCGCGCCATCCCCAGCCGCCTCGCCATGGTCCTCGGTATCTCCGGCGGCGAGCTCGAGAAGGTCGTCTACTTTGCAGGCTACATAGTCAATACTATCCACGAGAAGGAAAAGGCTCGCGTCACCGCAGAGCTCGAGGCCGAGTACAAGCAGAAGATGAAGAATCTCCAGGACGAGAAGTCCAAGGAGAAGATGAAAGAGCTCTTCTTGGAGGCCAAGAAGGACATCGAGAGCCTGCACATAGGAGCGGTGCTCGACGAGCCCAAGTACCACCGCTTTGCCATCAAGTACGGCGCGATATTCGAGGCGGGCATCGGCGCCGAGGCCATATACAACCTCTGCCGCTCGCTCGACCTCAAGGCGCTTATTACAGAAATTGAGGAGGCTCTGCTAGACTGTGGCGCAGCCGAGCGCGAGAAGCTGGGCAAGCGCCTCTCTATTGTCCGCGGCATGGTCCGCAGCGGCGTGCGCCCCGAGTGGATGTTCCTCACCCGCATCCCGGTTATCCCTCCCGGCCTGCGCCCTATGGTCGCTCTGGAGGGCGGCCGCCACGCAACCTCCGACGTCAACGACCTGTACCGCCGCGTCATCAACCGCAACAACCGCCTCAAGAAGCTTATCGAGATCCATGCACCGGACGTAATCTTGCGCAACGAGAAGCGCATCCTGCAGGAGGCGATCGACGCCCTGGTAGACAACTCTATCCGCCACGGCGGAGCCGCATACTCCGCTACGACACAGGCGCGCACCAGGCCGCTTAAGTCGCTCAGCGACAACCTTAAGGGCAAGCACGGCCTCTTCCGCCAGAACTTGCTTGGAAAGCGCGTGGACTACTCCGGCCGCTCGGTTATCGTCGTTGGTCCGGAGCTCAAGCTCAACCAGTGCGGTCTGCCCAAGCACATGGCCCTGGAGCTGTTCCGCCCGTTCGTTATCGGCAAATTGCTTGAAAAGGAGCTGGCCTACAACATCCGCGGAGCCGGCCGCCTAATTGATGAGGGCGTACCGGAGGTGTGGGCGATACTCGAGGATGTTATCCGCGACAAGTACGTGCTGCTTAACCGCGCGCCTACTCTGCACCGCCTCGGTATCCAGGCCTTCCAGCCTATACTCATCGAGGGCAACGCAATACAGCTGCACCCGATGGTCTGCCCCGCGTTTAACGCGGACTTCGACGGCGACCAGATGGCAGTACACGTGCCGCTCTCGCCCGAGGCTCAGGCCGAGGCGCGCGAGATCATGGCCGCATCCAAAAACATACTCAAGCCGGGCAACGGAGAGCCGGTCGTCGCATCCAAACTGCTCGACATCCTCTTGGGCGCCTACTGGATGACCAAGGAGGTAGAGGGCATGAAGGGCGAGGCGCTCGCATTCCCGTCGCCTAACGCCGCAATCCTCGCCTACGACTACGGTCAGGTAGGGTTCCAGGCCAAGATAAAGGTCCTGCCGAGCGACAAGGAGAAGTACGCGCAGTTTGGCGGAGCCTTGTTCGAGACGACGGTAGGCCGCTTGCTCTTCAACACCGTCTTCCCGTCGGACTACCCTTACATCAACTACAATATAGACAAGAAGACGCTGGCCAAGCTGGTCAACGACCTTATTGCGCGCTACGGGCTCGAGAAGATCCCGGAGATTATGGACCGCATCAAGACCTTCGGCTTCCGCTACGTGACCCAGTCGGGCATCACCTGGTCTCTGGACGACATCCGCATCCCGCCTGAAAAGCAATCAATAGTAGACGAGGCGCAGAAGAAGTCCGAGGAGATAGTGCGCCACTGGCAGGACGGCCTTCTCTCCGAGGAGGAGCGCTACCACATGAACCTCGAGATCTGGCACGACGCAAAGTCGCAGGTCGAGAAGCTCATCCCGGCCTCCTTGCCGCGCAACGGCTCTGTCGAGGACATGCTCCGCTCCGGCGCCCGCGGGTCCCCGGCCCAGCTCACCCAGATGGCCGGTATGAAGGGTCTCATTGCATCTCCCTCAGGCGAGACGCTTGAGCTCCCGGTTACCAAGTCTATGAAGGAGGGCCTCAGCCCGATAGAGTACTTCATCACCACGCACGGCTCCCGCTCGGGCCTTGCCGCAACGGCGCTCTCGACAGCCAAGGCCGGCTACCTCACGCGCCGCCTGTTCGACGTCGCACAGGACATTGTTGTCACTATGGAGGAGTGCGGTACCAAGGACGGTATTGTGGTCCAGCGCGAGTCCGCATCCGGCATCGGCACGTTCTTGGCTAAGAACATTGAGGGCCGCTTCCTGGCGCAAGACATTGAGGCAGACGGCAAGACCGAGTACAAGAAGGGCCACTTTGTCACCCAGGCAGACGCCAAGCGCATCGAGGACATGGGCGCGCAGTCCGTCTACGTGCGCAGCCCTATCGGCTGCAAGGCCGAGCGCGGCATCTGCGCTACGTGCTACGGCGCCGACCTGGGCCAGATGAAGCCGGTCGCCTTGGGCGAGGCCGTGGGCACCATTGCCGCGCAGGCTATCGGCGAGCCGGGCACCCAGCTGACTATGAACGTCAAGCACGCCGGCGGCGCGGCCAGCCAGGGCGGCGACGTAACTCAGGGCTTGCCGCGCGTCGAGGAGATCTTTGAGCGCCGCGCACCGCGCAATCCGGCCACCGTGGCCTCTGTTTCGGGCGAGGTGCTCGAGATCAAGGACGACGGCAAGGACAAGGTCATCATCGTGACCCCGGACCTCGAGTTTAAGTCCAAGACAAAGAAGGGCAGCGAGGTTATGGAGTACGAGTTGGCTCCGCGCCGCGTGCCGGTGGTCAAGGTGGGCGACAAGGTTACCCGCGGCCAGCTTCTGACCGACGGCTCCGCCGACCTGACCGAGCTCTT
Organism: uncultured Candidatus Saccharibacteria bacterium; assembly: GCA_964428705.1. Taxonomy (GTDB): domain Bacteria; phylum Patescibacteriota; class Minisyncoccia; order Phycocordibacterales; family SBAW01; genus GWA1-54-10. The sequence continues at coordinate 3,026 of CAYRYM010000028.1, forward strand.
CAAGTACGCGGGCAAGGACAAGACGCAGGAGTACATGATCACCGAGGTTATCAAGATATACGAGCTCCAGGGCGCGTCTATCTCGGTCAAGCACCTCGAGGTCATCATCCGCCAGATGTTCAGCCGCGTTAAGATATCGAACTCCGGCGCAACCGAGCTCTCGGTGGGCGACGTGATGTCGCAGATGGACTTCGACGCGGTCAACGTGGCGCCCAAGGCGGCAGGCAACGAGCCGGCCAAGGCAGACGGCCTGGTCATGGGCATCCTCGACGTCTCGCTGTCGCGCGCATCGTTCCTCTCGGCCGCATCCTTCCAGAACACGACGCGCATGCTCATCAAGGCGTCTATGTACGGCAGCGTGGACAAGCTCGAGGGTCTCAAGGAGAACGTCATCATCGGCCGCTTAATACCGGCAGGTACGGGCTTCAAGGGCTCTCCCAAGGAGAAGCTGGTGAACCGCTACGCGCCGTCAGCGGACCAGGTAGCCGAGGACAAAGTCCGCGTCTCGTAATCTAAATTATTTAAAAGTAAAACGCCGCCCAACCGGGGCGGCGTTTTGCGTTGATACTAGAAGCCCAAGAGCTTTGCGACACCGGCGGCTGCGGCGTAGACTGTGCCACCCCCAAAAACAATAACCAGCATGCCGGGGATCCCAATAAAGAGAGATACCCTCATGCGGTTGTTGACCTGGTCTTCTGCAACCTTCATCCAGTCCATGTGCATCCTCCAAGGAACTTGTGTCTGAATCAGAGAAATAATACATATAAAACCCCTATAGGTCAAGTACACTTCGCGATAGGGTAAAAGGGTAAATCGACCAAAATATGGGATTTTTTGTTATCACTTATTTTATCCTATAGCATGTGATAGGTAACTCAGCGGTAGAGTTTAAAACGGGCCAAGAGTGCTTGCTCATCATCTATTTGGGTTACTACCATGCCACGCACATATTTGTGCAAGTAAAATGCATTGTGCGCGAGCTTGAGAATCTCGCCGGACTTATGCGGTGTTACAAAGACCGAGTCTTGCAGGCGGTAGCAGCCTATCTGGACGAGCTTCTGTTGCAGCATGTGGCGCACGTACTTTCTCTTTTCGGGTATATCAAAGCAGATAACGCGCCATTTTTTGTCCCATACAAGTTTGGTGGGGAACTGGTACTTTTCAAACTTGCGGCGGGCTAGCTCCAGCTTGCCATCTTTGGTTATCCGGTACCCGGACGCGGTCTTTACCACTTTGCCGCCCCGCACTAGGGAGCGCAGGGACCGCTCGGCCTTCTGCATGGCTTTGCGCGGATTGGGGTCTATGAGCTTAAGGGCAGCCCCTATACCAGGTGCCAGTGCCAGCGCCGCCAGCACTCCGATCCCCATAATTAAAACAAGCACCACCTCTGCTACCTGCCCTTTGCGCTCTCCGGTCATAAAACTTAAGTTATCCTATAGCATCAAATAAGTTACTAAAGAGTAAATAAAAAGCAATAGGGCGCGGATTCCGTCTTAGGAACTCCGCGCCCTGGGTTTTTGCTACTCGTCGCCTTGGAGCTTCCAGGCCAGGTTGTGGCTTGTCTGCTGGGGTTCTTTTTCCTTGCGGAAGGTGCCCGCCTCAAACTTCTTCCACAACTCCTGCCACTCCTTGGTGTGCACCTCCAGGATGACTTCGTCCTGGTACTCGCCGTGGCGGAAAACGTGCCGCTTGAGACGCCCCACTTCCTCGTAGCCACACTTGCCTCCGTAGGCGAGGCTGCGGCCGTTGGTTGCAATAACCCTCGACTCGACCTTGTTGAGCCCGAGCTCGTTGAAGGCCCAGTTTAAGAGGAGCATCTTGGCGTCGGTAGCGAGTCCTTGTCCGCGGTAGTGCTTGTTGCCTATCACGGTGCCCGTGACGGCATTGCGGTTCTTCCAGTCTATCCTGTGGAGGCCCATAGTGCCGATGCGCTTGCCGCCGTTTTTGTGGCCGGTTTTAGCAACAATCACAAACATGGCGTCGGTTATGGCATGCTGCGATGAGCTCCTGTGAGCCATGTCGGCAAGCCATTTCTCTTCGCCCTCGAGCATGATAGGCGCGTAGCGCATCAGATACTGGCGCACTTCCGGGTCGTTCATCCACTGCATCAGGAGCTGGGCATCACGGCGGTAGGGGACGCAGAGCATGGCGCGCGAGTGCGGGTGGTCAAGGAACATAGCGTGGTTCATCCGGTATCCTCTCTGTTTTAAGGAACAATCATGCTGGTACGAAAAACTCCGGCTTTCGTCCAGCCGGAGTTTTTCAATACATCTTTGGGGAGTGGTATTAAACGACCGCGTCTAGACAAATAGCATGGGTAAGGGCCCCCGGGATGGAGGTCCATACGTGCTTGTTCATCTGTACGCAATAGAATTGCATAAACTATCTATATCCTGCAGAGAGTTTTTTGTCAACTGTACATAAAAAGACCGCAGTTCCGTTAGGAGTCTGCGGCCTTGGTCGATGGGTGCTGGTCATCAGGCGACCAGCGTGATGTAGAAGAAAACGGCGGGGATTGAGGGGACTGCGAGAGCGAGGGCAATCAGGATCGACGTCATGGGTACCTCCACTGATGAACTTTTATATTGCCATTGTACACCCATATAGCCTGTTTGTCAAGTACCCCTGCGCGCTGGGGCGAAAACGGCTAGAATAGGGTACGTATGGACACTGAGGTGCAGCAAATAAAGGACCGGATCAATATTGTCGAGATAATCGGGCAATACGTGCAGCTCAAGCGGGCGGGGCGCAACTTCTCGGGGCGCTGCCCGTTCCACAACGAGCGTACCCCCAGCTTTATGGTAAGCCCGGAGCGCGGCACCTACATCTGCTTTGGCTGCGGCGAGAAGGGCGACGTCTTTAGCTTTGTGCAGAAGATGGACGGCACCGACTTTCCAACAGTGCTCAAGCAGCTGGCAGAAAAAGCGGGCATTAAGCTCACGCCCCGCACCCGTAACCCGCAGGCTGCCGAGGAAAAGGAGCAGGAGAAGGAAAAGGAGGAAAAGCTCCGCGAGGTGTGCGAGGCGGCCACAAGTTTTTTTGAAGCCGAATTACAAAAGCATCCTGCCGTGCTCGAGTACCTAAAGACCCGCGGCCTCACCGGCGAGAGCATTAAAGCCTGGCGGCTGGGCTATGCGCCCGCCGCATGGGAGTCTCTGTGCAAGCATTTGGTGGCAAAAGGCTTTGGCCACCCAGACATTGTCGAGGCCGGCTTTGCCGTGCGGTCAGAAAAAAGGCCCGGCGAGATATTTGACCGCTTTCGCGGGCGCATCATGTTCCCTATATTCGACGCGGGCGGGGCGCCCATTGCGGTGTCGGGCCGGTTTTTTGAAAAGATCGCCGGACAGAAGGGCGAGGTCGAGCCCGCCAAGTACGTCAACTCGCCCGAGACCGCGCTGTTTAAGAAGTCCAAGGTGCTCTATGGGTTTGATAAAGCGCGCGTGGCAATACGCAAGGCAGACTGCATCCTGCTTGTTGAGGGCCAGTTTGACCTGGTGCTGTCCCACCAGTCTGGCCTGCCGTTTGCGGTGGCACTCTCGGGCACTGCTCTTACCCAAGAGCACCTGTCGCTCTTGGGCCGGCTGTCCAAGCGGCTCATCTTGGCGCTGGACGCCGACACTGCAGGCGTGCGCTCTGGACTTAAGTCGGCACTCATGGCGATACAAGCCGGCTTTGATGTTAAGGTGCCGGCGTTTGCCGCGGGGCAGGACCCGGCTGACGTTGCCCGCGAGAACCCGGAGCTATTAAAGGCCGCCATACGCACGAGCCGCACCGCTGTCGAGTTCTTTCTGGACGCGCTTAAGCCGGGCACCCTGGACGCGCGCGCGTACCAAAAGGTTGTCGAGGCAAGCGTGTTGCCTCTGGTGGCTGCGGTGGCGAGCAACATCGAGCGCGAGCATTTTATACGCATTATTGCCCAGCGCTTGGGCGTGCCGGAGGCGGCGGTGCGCGCCGAGGTGGCCAAACGCCCTGTTTTGCCCGCAGCCGATTCACCGGCCCTTCATCAGCCGGCAGCACAATTGACCAGCGACCCATTGGGCACTTTAAACCCGCTTGAGAGAAAGGCCGCGATGCTCCTGTTTAGCTTTGGCCCGGACTCTAGCGTGCACGAGCGGCTTGCGGGGCTTATGGGGCCAGAGCGCCTGGAGGCTCTCCGGACGGAGCTTGAGCCGCACGCCGAGGCGCTGCGCTTTAGGTTTGAGGCGGAGGTGGGCGAGCACAGCAGCGAGGCGACCATAGCGGCAGACATGCTGGGGGACATCGAGCGCGAGGCTGCCAGGGAGCGCCTCCGGCACAAGTTTTTGCACTAGCCGGTGCCTCCCATTTTTAGGACAAGTGTGGTATATTAATGAAAATGGCGAAAAAGAAGGCGAAGAAAAAGGCCCCCCTGAAAAAGGCGGGGTCAAAAGCTAAGAATTTTAAAAAGGCGGCAGCCGCCCGCAGGGCCAAGCTCGCACCTAAAAAGAAGGCGGTTAAAAAGGCTGTCCCCGTCAAGTCGCCTGTCATGAGCCCCAAGGCCGCCAAGCGCGCCGAGGAGCAGGGCAAGAAGGCCGAGAGCCTGATGGTGCGCGGCCGCCAGCGCGGCTTTGTCACCTACGACGAGATACTCAAGGCGTTCCCCCAGGTAGAGGAGGACGTGATGTTTTTAGAGGACCTGTACGAAAAGTTTAGTACCGCAGGCATAGACGTGCTGGAGGGCGGCGGCCTGCTGGAGATCGCCGAGGAGCCGGTGGAGAAGGGCTACTCGCGCAGCGACTCCTCATACGACTCTATACAGATGTACCTGCGCGAGATAGGCAAGTACCCCCTGCTTAACGCACAGAGCGAGCGCGACCTGGCCAAGCGCATCATGGACGGCGACGAGGAGGCGCGCAACCTGCTTGCACGCGCCAACCTGCGCCTGGTGGTCTCCATTGCCAAGAAGTACGTGGGCCGCTCACCGGACCTGACGCTTTTGGACCTTATACAGGAGGGCAACATCGGCCTCTTTAAGGCGGTGGACAAGTTTGACTGGACAAAAGGATTTAAATTCTCGACCTACGCCACCTGGTGGATACGCCAGGCTATTACCCGCGCCCTGGCCGACCAGAGCCGCACCATCCGCATCCCGGTGCACATGGTCGAGACCATAGCCAAGTACAAGCAGGTGTCCCGCCGGCTTTCGCAAGATCTGGGCCGCGACCCTCTGGCCGAGGAGATAGCCCTGGAGATGGGCGTTGATGTAGACAAAATCTACCAGATAGAAAAGATAGACCAGGACACGGTGTCCTTGGAGAGCCCGGTGGGTAGTGATGA
>CAYRYM010000029.1:0-8157 GCA_964428705.1 uncultured Candidatus Saccharibacteria bacterium
GCTTGTCGTTTATGGTCTGGAGCTCTTTGAGGAAGCGGTCTATCATCTCGCCCTCGGGTATGAGGTCCTCGTCGGAAAGCCCCGAGTACAGCGACTTAAGTGCTCCCTCTACCTTGCCGGCCAGCTCCGGGTCTACGTACCAGCAACGGTTGACCTCGTCGTCCTCCTTGCGGAACTTAAACGGGTCGCCCAGCACCAAGAGGAAGTAGATATGGTTCTGCATGGACTTGTCCTTGGTCATAAAAGCCAAAAGGTCGTCCTCGCAGACAATGCCGCCCAAGCCGTCAATGATGCGGCCCAGCTCCTCAAACGCGTCCTGCGCTGCGGCAAAGCCCGGAGACTTCTTAAGGCTTGCCAGCGCATGGTTCTCTATCTGGCGGACGCGCTCGCGGGTAATGCCGTAGCGCTTGCCTATAGCCTCGAGCGTAACGCGCTCAGGGGATGCACCCAGGCCAAAGCGGGCCTCCAAGACCGTACGGGAGCGCTCAGGCAGCGCCGTGAGGAGCTTTTTTACTATCGCTTTGGGCTTAAAGCCTGTTTTGTCCGCCGAAGATGTTTGGGTGGGTGCCATGTAAATAAGTGTTTGTGTGGTCTAATATATCACAGCCTACTAAATAGGTCAAACGGGGTCAAGCCCGTAAAAAACATGCCTCCAACGGGCCTAGGTCACTACAAGGGTGACTATTTTACCCGGGACATAGAGGGCTTTTTGCTCCGCTTTGCCCTCGAGCCACTTCCCCACCTGAGCCCTAGCCGCCGCCAAAACCTCCGATTCTGAGGCGCTCAGGTCGACCGCAATCGTGCCGCGCACCTTGCCGTTAACCTGCACGGCAATAGTCACCGTGTCGGCCACCAGCTTAGCCTCGTCATAGGCCGGCCACGCGCCAAGTGCTACCCCATGGAGCTCGGCGAGCTCGCCGGTGATGTGCGGCGCCAGCGGATTTAGCAGGCTGAGGAACGTCGCGTAGGAGCCCCTGGGCACGCCGGCCTCCTCAATCTCTTTAAGCGCAATCATGAGCGCCGATATCGCGGTGTTACATTTAAGCGCCTCCAGGTCGTCGGTTACCTTCTTTATCACCGGGTCCATGACAATGTCCTGTGCGTCCGTGGGCTCGAGCCTCCACACCTTGTCCAAAAAGCGGCGCACGCCCAAAATGTTCTTGGTGCTCCAGGGCTTCATGTTCTCAATGGGGCCCATAAACATCTCGTACAGGCGCAGCGTATCGGCTCCGTACTCGCGGACCACGTCGTCGGGGTTTATAACGTTGCCTTTAGACTTGCTCATCTTGGTGCTGTCTTCCGCCAAAATAATGCCCTGGTGCCGCAGCTTCTTAAACGGCTCGCCAAAGTCTATATGCCCGTACTTTTGCAGTGCCTTGGTAAAAAAGCGCGCGTACAGCAGGTGCAGGACCGTGTGCTCGGCGCCGCCCATGTACAGGTCCACGGGCAGCCAGTGCTTAAGCGCGTCCTTGCCGGCAAACTCTGCGCTATTTGCCGGGTCGGCAAAGCGGTAGTAGTACCACGACGAGCACACAAAGGTATCCATGGTGTCTATCTCAGGCTTCCAGCCGGCGCCAAATATCCGCTCGGTACGCTCCAAAAGCTCCTTGGACTGCCCCAGGGGCGATGTGCCGGTAGGCCTAAATTCCACATCGGTAGGCAGCAGCCACGGCAAATGCTCCTCGGGCACCGCATGAGCATTGCCCTGTGTGTCGTACACCACCGGTATGGGCGCGCCCCAGTAGCGCTGGCGGCTTATAAGCCAGTCGCGCAGGCGGTAGGTCTTAACCATTCTGCCGCCCGCGTGATCTGCAATCCTTTTCTTGGCCTCCTCGGTAGTAAGCCCGTTAAACTCGCCGGAGTTTACAAGCACGCCCTCGCCCGTGTAGGGCGCAGTTGGGTCGTTTAGACGCTCGAGCCACAGAGGCAACTCGGCATTGACCATCACGCCGGGGACAAAGTCCTTGGCCGTGACCCACAGCACCTCGCCCACATCCGGGTCGGTGCGCTCAACCTTGGCCTGGCTCGCAAGCTCAAAGTAGAGCCCCTCGGTGAGCGAGACGCGGTTTTCGTCCTTGTGCTTGGCAAAGTACTCGGCCATGACCGTGCCGCCCAGACGACCCACAAATGTAAGGTCGGTGTAGCCTGTCTCCTCGCGTATCTCGCGGCGCGCGGCATCCTCGGCGCTCTCGCCCTCCTCGATGCCGCCTATAACGACCGTGTCCCAGCCAAATGTCTGCGAGCGCAGTATAAGGAACGAGCCGGTCTTGGGGTCGCGCACCACTGCGTGCACATTGCGGCGGGTCTTGCTTGGCTTGCCGGCCACCGGTGGATTGGTCTTGTCTATAATGTGCGGCATCACGACCTCGCGCACGGGGATGCCAAACTTTTTGGCAAACTCGTAGTCGCGCTCGTCGTGCGCGGGTACGGCCATAATGGCGCCGGTGCCGTAGTTGCCCATGACGTAATCGGCAATATAAACAGGGATCTCCTCTTTATTGGCCGGGTTTATGGCCTTAATGCCTTTTAGCTCCACGCCTGTCTTCTCGCGGCCCTCGGAGGCGCGGTCTATGTCGGTTTTGCTCTTTGTCTCCTCTATATAGCCCTCTGCCTCATCCCAGTTTGTTATTTGAGATTTGAGATTTGCTATTTGCCCGTGCTCGGGCGCGAGCACGAGGTATGTCGCGCCAAATAAAGTGTCCGGCCGCGTAGTAAATACCTCTATTTGTTCTTTGGAGTTTGGGATTTGGAATTTTATCTGAGCGCCTTCTGAGCGGCCTATCCAGTTGCGTTGGTTTATCTTGGTAGACTCGGGCCAATCCACCTCATCGAGGTCGTCGTGCAATGCATCGGCAAACTCGGTGATCTTAAAAAACCACTGCTCGAGGTCCTTCTGCACTACCTTGGTGCCGCAGCGCACGCACACGCCCTTCTCGCCGCTCTCGGACACTGTCTGCTCGTTGGCGAGCACGGTCTGGTCCTTGGGGCACCAGTTGACCTTGGCCATGCGCTTGTAGGCCAGTCCGTTTTTATACAGGAAGAGGAAAAACCACTGCGTCCACTTGTAGTACTCCGGCGTGTGCGCCGCCACCTCGCGCGACCAGTCATAGGAGAGGCCCAGCGACTGTATCTGCCTGCGGAAGGTGTTAATGGCCTTGTCTGTCGTCTCTTGCGGCGGCACGCCTGTCTTAATGGCGTAATTTTCTGCAGGCAGGCCAAACGCGTCCCATCCCATCGGGTGGAGAACGTTGTATCCCTGCATGCGCTTAAAGCGGCTGTAGATGTCTGTGGCTGTGTAGCCCTCCACGTGGCCCACGTGCAGCCCATCGCCGGATGGATACGGGAACATGTCGAGCACGTAGAGCTTTTTGTCGCCCGGAGTTTGCGGGGCCGCAAACGCGCCAGAGTCCTGCCATGCTTTTTGCCACTTGGCCTCAACGCTTTGGTGGTCGTACTTCCCTTTCATTGCCATTCAAAATACCACACTTTCTCAATATGAAAACCGCCCTTCAACTGAGTTCAGGGCGGTTTTCTACTTTAGTACTGGATGGATTTGGGGTTGATCGCCGGATACCGCTCCGGGTCTATGGTGCGCGTGTAGCAGGTCTCTCCCGCGCCGTGCGCCCAGTCGCCCTCTATGGTGCCGTATGCGCGGATAGGCATGGCCTCGCTGCGGCTCCAGTCGGCGGTGCCCTCTGTCTCAAAGGTAGCGCACAGCGTAAAGCTCAGGCCCTGGCCCGGGCGGTACACGTACGGCTCATTGGTTTGCGGGTCGTGCGGGTTGGTGTATCCGGCAATAGGATCGTCGAGGTCTGTTATTGATGAAGGGAGGCGCTCCTTTTGCTGGTAGTAGTTAACAACCTGCCACTGTATGGTCTGCAGGTCCGAGATGCGCTGGTTGTCCAAGCGCGTCTTGCGCGCCTCGGCCGGCGTGCCGACGATAAAGAACCCGGCCAGTATGGTTACAACGACAAGTGCGCCCACGGCCCAATTAATGTAGCGTGCGTACTGCGGTTGCCTGGTCCAGTAGCCGCGCAGGTCCGCCATAAAGTGGAGGAAGCCCGCCCCGGCAACCAACAGCACCACGAGCACCTTAAGCAGGAAGCGCGCAGAAAGCTCCTCGCCGTTGAGGAACGTGGTCAGAAGCACTATAAGGTCTACGGCAATAGTCGCACCCGCCACAAACAGGGTAAGAAACAGCGCCCAGCGGCGCACCCATACCTGAGCGCGGCTGCTGTCGCGCGCGATATCGCGGCGTATAACGCGCATAAGGATAAGGAACAGGGGCGCAAGCACGATGAGCGACGCCATCTCGTAGGCGATGCTTGCGTACGGGTCCACATAGTAGCCAAGCGCCGTGTCGGGCATGGCGTAGTTGAGATAATCAAAAATAAGCGCGATAAAGGCGACAATGCCCGCGTACAGCGCTATCATCGCCCCCGCCCACAAAAAGAAGTCCTTCGGCGTCGCTTTTGTCTGTTCCATATATATAAAGACGTTTACTTATAGTTACGCTTACATACTACCACCAAAGGGTGTGTACAGCGTATTTGACGTATTTGTATATTAGTGATTTAGTATCTTCAGCGTTCAGCCATGGAGATGCACATGTTCGACTACAGAAGCGGCTCCCGCCCCGAGGATAAGGATTTTTTTGACCTAGCGGTGGACTGGATGGACAAAAACCCGGTCCGATGGTGGATAACCACAAGCTGGACGGGAGCGGTCGTCACGCTCGCGATCCTGGGCATCTTGTCCCATTTTCAGAAGTAGCGAAGCTAAAGGCCCGCCACCCGGCGGGCCTATCTCATTAGCTATCCACATTTGTAATTGTGCGCCATGAATGTAATATTAGACTCCAGAGTTCGCGTACTTTAAGAAACAGCGCGGACCCCTCCCCTAAAACTCCACGGAGAGCACATGAACGAGCGATCGTTTGATGAGGCTCTTCTTGAAGAGCCTACGTTTGAGGACTTTGTAGACGAGTCTGAGCCAGGAGGTTGTAAATACGAAGACTTTCTTTGGGCGCAGTACGATTGGGACAAGTTCTGTCCCAAAGAGTACGGCTACCAGGTTGTCCGTCTTATGGGCGACCCGAACAACAACCGGCGCAAGTCTCCCCACAGCGGCAAGTACTTTACTATTGTAGGACGCCGCCAGTTCTCGTTCTTACAACGGGAGTACCCGCGGTGGTATCCGCTTGTCGAGTATTATCGTGACGAGCACGGTGAGAAGACGGACACTGTAAAGAGGATTGTCGCTCACAATACGGAAGGCCCCCGCGCGTCGCGCAAAGTGATCTATCTGCACCGCGTCATTGCCGGTGTCGAAGGGCTTGCGGTCGGAGACCACATCAACGGCTACTCTCTCGACAACCGCGACTTCAATCTCCGCCCATTGACGGTTGAGGCCAACAACCACAACCTACAGAGGGCGCGGCTGGCGTTCCCCGAGCTTTTGCCCGGTGTCGAGTGGCGGAGTAAGGACAAGACTTATGTCGGAGGAGTCCTGTCCGTTGCAGGTGTGAGGATCCGCTCCGATACTATCTGGCCGCTCAATGAGCAGAGACAGGCCTGGAAATGGACGGCTCGCAAGAAAGTAGAGCTGTTTGGGCTTAAGAAAACTGCCAACGGCCCAAACACCGTACCGCTGCCCAAGTTCCCTCCACGACTCCGGAAGATATTCCCTGTTGCGTCCGTCATGAACGCCGCAGACGATATCCCCTTTTAAGACCGCGCCCAAGGGCGCGGTCTCTTCATGTCCAAAAAGTAAAGAGACCTGGGAGCTTTCGCTCGCAGGCCTCAGGGAGACTCCTCTTTTTTTCTAACTGACTCAATTTCTGCAGGATGGAACAATACCGGCAGTTGAACCTTGTCCTTCTTTGGCGGCTCCGGCGGCTTTGGCTTGCCGGAGGTCTGATGCGGTAAACCACCATGCCCGTTATAAAACAGGTGAGGCAGCGGCTTTGTGCGAGGCTGGGTCTTGAGAGTCCCTTCCTCGCCGTAGAAACCGGACGACAGGTTGAGCGTACAGAGCTTTTCCAGGATGCAGCGGCCGCACGACAACTCATAGTCCCTCACATCCTTTGGGTTGGACCAGTCGGGCTCATGCATTTTGAGCACGATCCTTTCCCTCTCGCGTGGCTTGTACTCCAGCGTGTGACGCTCTTCCTTGCTGTGGTCTTTGCGCTTTGAGCGCCCCAGCGTCCGGTTGCCCGGTGCTTTGGCGCACATAGCCTTGGAGTGCCACCAGAAACCGTCTGCAAGCACATTGGTCGGAACATTGTTTTCAATACAAAATTCCTCCGCCGCCTTGCTTCCAATCCTGGTAACATCTTCAAATCTAACGGGCGCATTCGCCTCAAAGACGAGACCGCCCGTAACTGTGAAGCTACGGCATGCATGGAAATCAAACGCCACTTCGGTCTTAGACGCATGGGCCATCATCTTGAGTGCCCGCATGAAGTAAGCAAACAAGTTTGCTATCTTCGGGCGGATTCCTACGATACCCCGCATTTGCTCGGGGTGCCGATGCTTTTTGGGAATGGACTCGATATTAACCAACCGATGGTGCAGCTTAACCGAGTTGGTCCCGGTCGGGTCATCAGGGTCGTCAATACCCTCAACAATCTTGCGCGGGTCGCCTCCCCAATCTTCTTGCAGGCGGCGAAAGGCGTCGAGTATGAGCCTCGGCATCTCGAAGAGACGGTACCTGATGTAGGGTTTAACCCGATCAAATACATACTCCACCGTCGTGTCCGGCCGGCTCATAAACTCGGGGTCGATAAGCTCCGGCGAAGCGAGACAGATTTTCATCGCCTGCCCATAGATATAGTTGCTCTGAACTTGGCCCCGCATGAACATGTTGGCAAAGAAAATTGCCCGAGAAAGGACAAGGAGGTCCTTTTTAAGTTCCGGCGGGGTTGCGTTCTGCGGCAACCACATGATGTTGAAGGGAAACTCGTTTGCAAGCACCGCATTGACCAAGAGACGCGCGGTCTGGTCAAAGCGAGCCTTGTCGACTTTAACCGTGACTTGTCGCACCATGTTCTTCTCCTGGGTTTGTACTAAAGCTAGTACTGGTTATACCCTATAGGGACTATCCGTGCAAAAACTCTATGGTGTCGCCTTCCTGCACTATGTACTCCTTACCCTCGGTGCGTATCCAGCCTTTCTCGCGTGCGGCGGCGCGGCTGCCGGCCTCTATGAGCTTTGCCCAGTTTATAACCTCGGCGCGGATAAACTTGTCCTTAAAGTCGCTGTGTATGGCGCCTGCGGCCTCCGGGGCGCTTGAGCCCCGCTTAATGGTCCACGCGCGGCTTTCGTCCTCGCCGGTGGTAAAAAAGCTCATAAGCCCCAACAGCTCGTAGCCCGCACGGATAAGCTCGCCTACCCCGTCCTCAAATATGCCGTACTCGCGGCGGAAGTCGTGCTTGTCGTCGCCCCCAAGGTCCTTCAGGTCGTTCTCGACATTGGCGTCTACAATAACGTATTTGGCATTCCGAGCCGCAAAGTAGTCCATAAGCTGCTTCCACCTTGGGTCGTCCTGCATCTCATCCAGGTTGTGCCCGCCGGCCTCTTTGTTAAGCACAAACAGCACCGGCTTGTCACTCAGCAGCCGCGTCTTGTCCTTGTTCTCGATGTCGGCCAGCGCCAGCTCGGTGTTTATAAGCTCGATGTCCGCGAGCGGGTTTATAGCCTCCTGGGTCGAGACAACGTTAGGGTTGTCAAAGATGCGCACCACGTGGGCAATAGCGTCTACCTCGCGTATATGCTGCAAAAACTGGTTGCCCAGGCCCTCGCCCTCGCTGGCGCCCCGCACCAAGCCGGCAATGTCCACAAACTCCACCGCAGCGGGCACCTTCTTTTTAGATTTGGAAAACTCGGCAAGCTTGTCGAGTCGCTCGTCTGGCACGGCCACCACGCCCACTGAGGGGTCTATGGTAGCAAACGGGTAGTTGGCAATAAGCACGCTCTTTTTGGTGAGCGCATTAAAAAGCGTCGACTTGCCGACGTTTGGGAGCCCCACAATGCCTATTGATAGCGCCATAAGGTCCTTAAACTACCACGTTTTACGGCTACTCGCCATTTTTGCCCAGCCAGGCGGCTTGGCGGCGCCACTCGTTCTTCTTCCACTCCGGGGCTTGGTCGGTGGGGC
>CAYRYM010000030.1:0-7508 GCA_964428705.1 uncultured Candidatus Saccharibacteria bacterium
CGTGTCTGTTACAATAGCCCGTATGCGTATTTTTATTGCACCGGTAGCTATATCCCTGATCGCCTTGGGCGCTGTGTACTTTTGGGGAGGCATGGCAGCGTTCCTCTTGGCCCTCCTTTTGTCTGTTCTCGAGATCACGCTCTCGTTTGATAATGCCGTTGTTAATGCCAAGGTGCTCGCGCGCATGGATGCCACCTGGCAGAGGCGTTTTTTAACCTGGGGTATTCTGTTTGCGGTGTTTGGAACGCGCCTAGTGCTGCCGGGCATTATCGTTGCTGTTGCTGCAGGAATATGGCCTTGGAGCGCATTTGCGCTCGCGTTTAACGAGCCTGAGGTTTATGGCGCCCTGCTTAGCGGCGTCTCTCATGCCATCAACGCCTTCGGCGGCATATTCCTCTTGATGGTGTCGCTGCACTACTTCTTTAACACCTCCAAGCACGTGCACTGGATAGCCATGGTCGAGAGCAGGCTCGCCCGATGGGGGAGGATAGAGGCCATCGAGCTTGCTATCGCGCTTGCGGTGCTTTTGGTGCTTGCGTATTTCTCATCAGAGCAGGCAAGCGTCCTGTTTGCCGGGTGCATCGGGCTCCTCACGTTTGTTGTCATGCAGGGTATTACCTCGAGCATTGAGACAGGCAACAATGTGGCCGCGACTGGCGCCTCGCTGTTTGTCTACCTCAACGTGCTAGACTCCGCCTTCTCACTTGATGGTGTTGTGGGTGCATTTGCCCTTACAACCGACATCCTCATCATCTTCGTGGGTCTTGGTATAGGTGCCTACTTTGTGCGCTCCATTACGGTGTACCTCGTGCGCCAAAAAACGCTCGACGCCCTTAGATACCTCGAGCACGGCGCGCACTGGGCAATACTGGGCCTTGGCCTCTCGATGCTTGCTGGCATCCTGTTCCATGTCCCGGAGGCTGTCACCGGCCTTATTGGGTTGGTGTTTGTCTCCTTTGCGTACTACTCCTCGCGCAGGGCACTTGCTGTGCGCGTGTAATCTCGACATTTTCTCCAAAAATCGGTACAGTGAGCGCAATGGTGGCTGTAGCTCAATGGTAGAGCCCTGGTTTGTGGTACCAGTTGTTGTGGGTTCGAGTCCCATCGGTCACCCCCGGTTTGTATGGATCCTAAACAAGACAATTTGCGACGCGGCGTCTCGAGTGTTACCCGGTGGGTTGGTTCGCCGCAGTCGGTGGTGATACATAGCCTCCTGTTTGCGGGGAGCTTTGCTATGGCGTTTGTGGGGTGGGTGGACACCGACCGCATGCTCCTTATACTCACGACCATCGTCTCCCTAGAGGCGATATACCTGTCGCTGTTTATACAGATGACGGTCAACTACCAGCAGGCGAGCCTCGAGGAGGTCGAGCACGATATTGACGAGATTCAGGAGGACATTGATGAGATCCAAGAGGATGTGGATGAGATTGCCGAAGACGTTGACGAGATTGCGGAGGACGTGGACGAGATTGCCGAGGGTGTGGAGGAAATGAGCGAGGAGGACAAGGAAGAGGAGGCGCGCGAAGCTGCCCAGCACAAGACGCTCGAGGAGATACGATCGAGCTTGGGCGCCTTAATGAAGGACCTCGAGCATTTGCAAAACAAGAAATAATTGCTATCACTGATGTATGAAAGACAAAGTACTCTCGGGCACGCGCGGCTTTCTGGCCGAGTTTAAGAGCTTTGCTATAAAGGGCAACGCGTTTGAGCTGGCCATTGCGGTCGTCATCGGCAACGCGTTTACGGGCGTGGTCAACTCGCTTGTTAAGGACCTTATCACGCCGTTTTTGGGGCTGCTGACAAACAACGTGGACTTCAAGACCTTGGAGTGGGAGCCGTATGCGGGGCTGGTGGTGACCTACGGCAACTTTCTGCAGGCGTTCATCAACTTTATCATTGTCGCACTATCCATCTTTGTCGTGTTCAAGCTTTTGGTGACGGCGCGCAAGCGGGTCTTTGAGCGCCACGAAGAGGACAAGATACCCGATCATGAAAAGGCCGAGGATGTTCGACTTTTGGAGGAGATCCGCGATATACTTAAGGGCAATGCCAAAGAACCTGGAGCTTAGCCCGTCTGTATCAATACTCATCGCCGGAGTACTCATCGCCGGCGCTATTATTTTTGTAAACCTCAACGCCAACGCAGCCCAGGCACCCGCGGGGGACGGTGCGCTGCCCGGCAACACCTCGGTACCCGCTCCAGGCGCCGACGACCATATTATCGGCTCGCCCCAAGCGCCCATAGTGCTTATCGAGTACCTCGACTTTCAGTGCGTGTACTGCTCTCTGGTCCACCCGACGCTTAAGCGCCTGGTGGAGGAGAGCGACGGCCAGGTGGCCTGGGTCATGCGCCACTTGCCGCTGGAGTCTATACACCCCGAGGCACGGCCCTCCGGCTTGGCGGCAGAGTGTATTGCCGAGCAGCTGGGTAATGCGGGCTGGTGGGCGTTTGCCGATGACATGATGGCCAACCAAGAGGGGATGGGCACCGCGCGCTACCTGGGCCTTGCCGCACAGCTGGGCGCCGACACGGCGCAGTACATGTCGTGCGTCTCCAGCAACAAGTACAGCCAAAAGATAGACGAGCACGCGGCCGAGGCTCAGGTTGCCGGTGCGCAGGGCACGCCCTACACAGTGGTGTACGGCAATGGGGCCCAGGTGCCGCTGTCGGGCGCCTTGCCGTACGAGCAGTTTGCCGCTGTAATCAAAGCGGTGCAGGCTCGTCAATAACAGGACAGCTACTTTATTAATTAGTAATTCATACTTATGAACGGCTTGTTTGACGGAGTCTCGGGCGATCGTTTGCGCAAATTTATAGTAATCATCGCGGGGCTGCTTATAGCCTTTTTGGCGGTGCAGGTTTTGGCGGGCCTTATGGGCCTGCGCTACATAGGCGCGGGCATTGCACCGGGCAACACCATAAGCGTCTCGGGGTACGGCGAGGCCATGGCGGTGCCGGACATCGCAACCTTTAGCTTTAGCGTTGTAAGCGAAAAGGCGACCGTCGCGGCCGCTCAGGCCGACGCCACGGTAAAGGCCAACGCCACCTTGGCGTATCTTAAGGAGGCCGGGGTAGACGAGAAAGACATACAGACCAGCGACTACTCGGTTAACCCGCAGTATGACTACAGGCAAGCGTCGTGCGTTAACGGCTACTGCCCGGGCGGCGAGCAGGTACTGCGCGGCTACCAGGTGCGCCAGACGACCACGGTAAAGGTCCGCGATACAGAAATGGCAGGCGACCTGTTGGGCGGAGTAGGTACTAAGGGCGCTACCGAGGTGTCGGGCCTCCAGTTTACGTTTGACGACCCTGACCAGCTTGAGGATGATGCGCGCCAGGAGGCCATTGCCGACGCCAAGGCCAAGGCCAACGAGCTCGCAAAGGACCTCGGCGTCTCTATTGTCCGCGTCGTCTCGTTTAACGAGAGCGGCTCGGGCGTGCCAATGCCATACAAGGTAGAGGCATACGGCCGCGGCGGCGCCGACATGGCGGTTGCGCAGTCTGCCCCCGAGATCTCAGTAGGGCAGAACAAGGTCACCTCGAGCGTGTCCGTCACCTACGAAATCCGCTAATACCCTGTATCTAAGGCATATTTAGCCACCCAAAAGGACCCTTGACAAAGGGTCCTTTTGGGTGTATACTTAATACTAAGTCCAAGTTCCTTCAACCAGCTGCCTGAGGAGGGCATCATGATAAAAGAAGTCGGCGCCAACGAGAACCGGAAATCGGAATTAATTTCGATCGCTATTGCCATCGTCCTTGGGCTGTTGGCTGCACTTGTCGCTACGAGGGCCTACGCCAATGATGAGCTCGACAAGCAGAAGGCAGAAGTAATGTCGCATGTCGCGACCAGCTTCGACCCGGGCCCTTCGCTCGTTATGAAGGTTCTGCGCAAGATCAGGCTCTATCGCCAGGTTGATCTTGGGCTGAACCTGACGGCGTTCACCACGTACGGGGTCGGGGATGTCCTATTCCCCGGCGGGTACGAATTCAGCTCCGAGTACTCGACCTCGGAGCAGAAGTACAAAAGCTTGGCGCAGCGTGGCATTCTGCGTGACATCCGGCACTACTTCGCCAATCCGGAAAACCTGTCGGCGGTCTACGGCCAAGTGAAGGCAGTTGCCACTCCGGCGCTGCTCCAGAAGGTTGGCGCATCGCGTGCCAACACCTGGCTTTCGCCGGCGGAAGATTTGTTTACCAAGGGCGGCTTTAAACCTGCGCTCGGCAAGTCCTATGAGGACTGGCGCTTCAACGGGTGCCAATGGTATCTCCAGGTCGACCCCGACCCCGGCTACAAGCCGGCGCTTTCGAAGAATGAGTGCGTTAAGCACCCGTTTGTCAAAGCGGTTGGGCCGACAAAGGATGCCGGTGCGTTCGTTAACCGGGCGCACTGGTACGGCTTCCTCTGGCGGCGGTATCTCGAGGGCGACACCGGCCTCGTGACCGTCTGGCAGGGCATCCTGTCCGACATCACGAAGGCGGCACGCTCGCAAAGCTAGCCAGCATGCTGAGAAAAACTACAGGCCCCGGGAGAAATCCCGGGGCCTTTTTACGTCTAAAGAGGGTATTTGACGGGGCACCAAAACGGGGGTACTATAGAGAAAAGGCCCGCGAGGGCTTTTAAAAATGCCTTTCTTTTAAGTAAGCATTAAAAATCACCATGTTTAACTACTTCAGGGATGTCAGAGCCGAGATGAAGCATGTCAGCTGGCCCAGCCGCCCGCTTGTTATTGCGTACTCGTTTGTCGTGGTCGGCGTGTCTATCATAACCGCTCTGTACCTCGGGCTTTTGGACTACGTGTTCCGCCTCATTATCGAGCAGATTATTTAATAAGTTTATAGATGTCAGGTTGTAGTTTCTAGAAAAACTCCTAAAACTAACACCTACTACCTACTACCTAAAACCTACTACCTAATATGAGTAAACAAGATACATCCGTAGGCCGCGCCTGGTACGCCATCCACACCTACGCCGGCTACGAGAACGCCGTCGCCCGCAACCTGCGCCAGCGCATCGAGTCCCTGGGCCTCTCAGAGAAAATATTCCAGGTTATTGTGCCGACCGAGAAGACGATAAAAATTAAGGGTGGCCGCCGCGTTGAGGAGGAGGAAAAGGTATACCCGGGCTACGTGCTGGTAGACATGATAGTGGACGACCAGTCGTGGTACGTCGTGCGCAACACGCCGCGCGTGACCGGCTTTGTCGGCTCGGGCGTTAACCCGGTGCCGCTGCGCCAGGACGAGGTAGACACCCTGCTGGGCCGCATGCAGGCCACCGAGGGTAGCGTTAAGCACGCTATAGACCTCTCGGCAGGCGACTCTGTCGTTATTGTAGACGGCCCGTTTAAGGACCTCGACGGCAAGGTGGGCGAGGTAGACGAGGCCCGCGGCAAGGTAAAGGTCTTGGTGGCTATGTTTGGCCGCGAGACCCCTGTCGAGCTCGACTTTTTGCAAATCAAGCGCATATAAGGTATTGTCTTAACTCACAGATATGGCCAAGAAAATAGTCAAAAAAATCAAGATAAGGGCAAACGGCGGCGCAGCCGCGATGACTCCTGCCATGGGCCAGGTGCTTGGCCCCGCCGGCATCAACATCGGCGAGTTTATCAAGCGCTTTAACGACGCCTCCAAGGACATGCGCGGCGACGTTGTCCCGGCCATTATCTCGGTATACGAGGACCGCAGCTACGACTTTATCCTCAAGACCCCTCCGGCATCCGCGCTCATACTCAAGGCCATAGGCAAGGAGAAGGGGAGCGGCAAGCCCAACACTGCCAAGGTGGGCACTATAACCAAGGCGCAGATAAAAGAGATAGCCGAGAAGAAGATGGCCGACCTCAACGCGCACGACATGGACACCGCAGTTAAGATCATCTCCGGCTCCGCAAGGTCTATGGGGGTAGACGTGAAATAGGAAACGTCTACCGGCCGGAGCACGACGGTGCGAGGCGGGCCCGCGCAACTTTCCAGCAGGAAAGTATGTGTGGGTGGACGTGAAGTAAAAACTATACATACTTGAAAACACCGCACGTTTGTTGCGGTGTTTTCTTTTATGTACCAGCCAGAGGCGCCATGTGTTACGCTCGTCGTGGATACCTCAAACGCGCGAAAGGAATACCATGCGCCAGTACCTTGACCTGCTCGAGCGCATACTGCGCGAGGGTGCCGAAAAGACGGATCGCACCGGCACAGGCACCAAGTCGGTGTTCGGGCATCAGATGCGGTTTGACCTTGCTGAGGGGTTTCCGCTCCTAACCACCAAGAAGCTGCCGCTTAAGTCGATTGTCCACGAGCTGTTGTGGTTCCTCAAGGGGGACACCAACATCAAGTACCTCAAAGACAACGGCGTCTCAATCTGGGACGAGTGGGCCAATGAGAGCGGCGACCTCGGACCGGTCTACGGAAGCCAATGGCGTTCCTGGCCCGACGGCAAAGGCGGCAAGATCGATCAAATCACGAACGTGATCGAACTGATCAAAAAAAATCCGGACTCGCGCCGTCTTATTGTCACTGCGTGGAATCCGGCCGATGTCGACAAACAGGCCTTGCCGCCGTGCCACTGCCTGTTCCAGTTTTATGTGGCCAACGGCAAGCTGTCTTGCCAGCTCTACCAGCGCTCGGCAGACGTCTTCTTGGGCGTGCCGTTCAACATCGCGAGCTACGCCTTGCTTACGATGATGGTGGCGCAGGTGTGCGGTCTCCAACCGGGCGACTTTGTCTGGACGGGCGGCGACACGCACCTGTATTCCAACCACCTGGACCAGGCGCACGTGCAGCTTGGCAGGGAACTCCGCGCGCTGCCCACGATGATGCTCAACCCGGAAGTGAAGGGCATCTTCGCCTTCAGGTACGAGGACTTTGTCCTCTCCGACTACGACCCTCACCCCCACATCAAGGCCGAGGTGGCGGTTTGAAATGAAGGGCGCCCCGCGGGGCGCCCTTTTTCTTTGCCTATGGCTTTGGTATGCTCGGCTTAGGACTCGAACATCTTGCCTCGGACACATTAGAAGGAGCGTCCATGACCACAGACCTTTCGTTTTTTGTCGAAGACAAGCGGCCTTTGCAGGAGATATTCCCGCCCATGTCGCCGGAGCCGGATCAGCCTTTACCGGTTGCGTTCGACGATACGTGCAGGAGGTGCGGCAGGGGGATGGAGCGCATGTACCCCTCCTACCGCACACGGCGCAAGCCGTATGCCACGTTTCAGTGCACGAACGACACTTGCCTGGAGCGCCTGCTCGTATTCGACGCCGTGCGGGCTCCGTTTATGATATGGGCCTCCAAATTCTATCAGTGGCTCAGGTTCTCAGACTTGCTGGATGATGCAGTCGAGCAGCGCGAGCGGCAACACGCCGCCCGCGCCCCGTAGTAGGATTGAGACAGCAACAGGTTGGGCGCCCGCGAGGGCGCCCTTTTTCTTTATTATGCAGATACGTGTAGGATAGGGGTATGATCTAGCGGCCACCATAGGTGTTTTACTCAGCTAACGCTTAACACTATGGCT
>CAYRYM010000031.1:0-7176 GCA_964428705.1 uncultured Candidatus Saccharibacteria bacterium
GTAGTAAACATACTCTGCACTAGCGAGTATATAGGAAGCCCCCTAGGGTGTCAAATCCAAGTAAAAAGCCCCCAACTGGGGGCTTTTTGGGGATAACTTAAGGGGTACTAGTGGCCCTTCATGTCGTCGCGGGTGCTCTGGATAAAGCGTGCGGCCGCCTCCTGGCCACCAAGGCCAAATGCCAAGCCAAACGCGATAGAGAGAGCGACCACTACGCCGGTGAAGATGGTCTGGACAAACGGGGTCACGCCCAGCTGGTCGAGTGCGGCCAGGATGGCAAACACCCAGATAGCCCACTTGGCTACCGTGCCGGCAAAGCCGGCCGAGGCAACACCCGCTGCGCGGGCCGAGCCCGTAACTACCGACTGCGCGAGCTGCGCCACAACCGCCGCAATGGCGATGATGAGCACCGCTACGATAACGCGCGCCAAGTACGGCAGGAGGCCCAGCTGCAAGAAGAGCGTTACCGAGGTAAGGCCCATTGCCGACAGCGCCGCAAGCAGGAACACTATGATGATGAACCACTTAACAAGCGCGCCGATAAACTCGCCGGAGTTAAGCGACCAGCCTGCGCGGTTAACCACCTCCTCGACACCCGCCGCCTTAAGCGCGTGGTCTACCTTGATGGCGCGTACCGCCTGTGCGATAACGCGGCCGATAAGAACGCCCAAGAACCAGCCAATGACGAATATGATAATCGCCAGCACGAGGTTCGGGAGGAAGTTGACGGTTGCCCACAGCAGGTTGTTAAAGGACTGCTGCAGCGTCATTCCCCAATCTGAAAGAATCATACGTAAATGATTATTATTAATACCTATTAAAGGGCACACCCTAATTGTAGCAAGTACCCCCTGCCCCGCTACCCCCTCTGGGGATATCGAGGAAAGGGTGTAGAGAGTAGGTTTTAGGGGATAGTTCGGCCTGCTGAAACCTACAGCCTATTCCCTACAACCTTATTTCAATCCGATGTCGAGGCGGTCGTAGACGATGCGGTGCGGGTAGTCCATGACGTCGCGCACGAGCTTGTCGTTCATATTGAGACGGTACAGAAAGTCGGCGGTTGAGAGCTGGGCGTAGCGCAGCTCGCGGCCAAGCTCCGCCTCGATGCTCTTTATCTTCTCGCGCAGGGAGCCCTCGCGGATGCGGTCGCCCGCTATAAGCATGTCGAAGTTGCCCTCCACATCGCCCATAAACACGCCCGTTAGTATGATGAGCTTGATGGCGCCGGCAGAGCGCAGGCGCTCGGGCACAGACTCGCCGCGGCGCGCGGTGTTAAGCAGGAGGTGCTTGAGCGCCAACAGGTACGGGAACTTGTCGTTGAGCTCGTAGCGGGTCACCTTGGTGCGGGCCCGGCGCAGGAGCCCGGCCGCCATCAGGTTTAAGAGCTCACGGCGAGCCCCGGTGGCCGAGACGCGCGAGCGCGCCGCCGCCTCGGCGGCGGTAAACGAGACGGAGGGATTAAACAGGAAAAGCCTAAGGAGTTTGAGCCGTGCGTGGCTCCCAAAGAGTTTGATAAGCGGGTCAGTCATCTCAATCAGTGCAGAATTACCTATGCATTGTACGCGGACTCCCCTTTTTGGGCAAAAGTGGGGATAAAAAAGCCTCCAGCAGATGCTGGGGGCTTCGGCGGAACATAGACCGAAGAGAGATGGGTGGAGCCGCAAGCACAGAGTGCTTTGCGGTATAACCCTCAGACCTCCGCTGTCAGTCCGTCCATGTATTACTACTCCCCCACCGGGCGAGAAGTTACAAAGCAAAACCCCGGCCTTTCGGCCGGGGTTTTGTTCCTTGTTTACCAGCAATTACTACTGTAACTGCCGGGTTGGGGTAAAAGTTACTTACTTCAACTCTACCTTGCCTCCCGCAGCTTCAACAGCTGCCTTGAGCTTGTCGGCGTCCTCCTTCTTCATGCCCTCCTTGAGCATAGCCGGGGCTGCGTCTACCAAGTCCTTAGCCTCCTTGAGGCCAAGTGCCAAGGCGTCCTTAACCGCCTTGATAACCTGTACCTTCTGGGCGCCTGCATCCACAAGCTGGACGTTAAACGAGGTCTTCTCCTCGCCTGCCGCCGCACCTGCTGCCGGGCCTGCTGCCGCAACTGCTGCTGCAGATACACCCCACTTCTCCTCGATGGCCTTGACGAGCGTGTTGAGCTCGAGCACGGTCATCTTCTCTACTGCGTCGATGATCTGGTCGTTAGACATAATAATTATTGTTAGTTGCTTTTAGTTTTTGCTACCTCGCTGAGCACGCCCGCAAAGCGCTGGCGAGGGCTGTTGATAACCTGCGCAAACATGCCGCGCAGTGCATCCATGCCAGGTATTGCAGCAATAGCCATAATACCCGCCTTGTCTACATACTTGCCGCCAAAGACGCCACCCGCAAACTGGAGAGTGTCGCCGAACTTCTTGACGAACACCGCCACCTCGCGCGCCGGTGCCAGCTCATCCTCGCCGTAGGCCAAGGCTACCTCGCCATCAAGAATGGGGGCCTCGCCCTCAAACTTAGACGATGCCAGGCCGCGCTCTACCAGGCTCTTCTTGGCAACAACGTAGCCAATGTCCTGCGCGCGCAATGCCTTGCGCATCTCGGTCTGCTGGGCCACATTGAGGCCCTTAAACTGCACCCACACAAGGGTCTTAGCCTTGGATGCGATGTCCTCTATCTTCTTTACTATCTCTGCCTTCTTGTCTTTGGTAATTGCCATGGTTTTGGGTATAAAAATACCCTATTTGATTAGGGGTTGAGTTCGACCGTCTCGGCAGGCGCTCTTTAGCATTAACTCCCTTCATCGGGATACCCACTGTCTCTGACCCTATACGCACACTTTAGTTGGGGACCGCCACATTGTCAACGGGCTCTACGGTGCGCTCCTGGAGACCCGACCATATAAGCACCCCAAACGCCACAGAGATAATGGCGATAAAGGCAAATAGGAAGCCCGAAAAGCTCTTGCTCTGCTGGGAGTTCATATTCCTATTGTAGCATCGTCGCGCATGGCACGACATAAGTGTTCCCTTAACGCAAAAACTCCCCCTTTCGGGGGAGTTTTTGCTGCTTTCTTAAGCCTCTAGGCTAGAGATTGCGACCTGTGATTACTGGATGTTAAGACCAGTGATCGTGTCGGTAGTCCAAGAGGACATATCGAAGTTGTACAGGTTGTCCATGGTGTCGGCATTGTCGGTGTCCCACTTGAGACCCGTGATCTTCACGCCGAGCGTACCGCTGTCGCGACCGGTCGGGATGTTAACAACGAACGTAAAGTTCCTTGTCTCACCAGACTCGACCAAGAAGCGCTTGTCGCCCGTGTCGTTAGTGTCATCGCCACTGATGTACCCATCGTCAGCGGTAAGAATACCGGTGTAGGTAGAGGTACCAGTGTTGGAGTCAGTCGTGGTTGCCCATGCAAGGCCTGCAGTTGCCGTAGTCGGCGACTGGATAGCCTGTACAATGTCGCCGTCGATGTAGACATCCTCATCGCCTACAGCAGTTACGCTGAACTTGATGGTGAAGTCTACTGCATCGGCTGCGCCTGCGATAGCCGCACCGTTGGTGCGAGTCTCGTCAGCAGACTTGAACGTTGCGGAGATGCCGCTGGTGCGGAGCTCGATAGTACCGCCGGCCTCGTCGCCGGTTACGGTTACGTTGTCGCCCTCAGCATCCTCGATGTCGAGGTCGGAAGCGTCTACGTATGCGTAGAAGCTAAAGCCCTCGCGCTCATCTGCCTCGTCGTTGAAGTCAGCCTTAACAGTGAACTCAACCTCCTCGTCCTCGTCGATATCTACATCGAGATTGTCGAAGAGTACCGAGCCGCCTCCGGTGGAGGTTGCCGATACGTCCTCAGTAGCGAGCAAGGTGGAACCCTGGTAGAGGTGCAGCTGCGAGATTACGTTGGTGAACGCAGTCGTCGTAGCGGAAGTCGTAGCGAGCTCAATGTTGATCTCCTTTACATTGTTATCGCTAGTCTGAGACTCAAGCGTGAACATAAGGATCTCCTCGCCGTCGGTGTCGTTGTCGGCACTAACGGAGATGATGCGATCCTGGTTGTCGCTTGCGTTAGCGGCAAGGTCTACATCGCCTGCGTCTGCCTCAACAATGGAGAAGGTCTCCTCGGTGAGGTCAGCGGAAGCTACGTAGGTGTCGGAGATGCCTGCTGCATCTACCGCGCGGATGCCGTCATCCGGGATAAGAACGTACCAGTCGGCGTTGGTCTCCGAAGAGTCAACATTGCCTACTGCCGTTACTGCAACCTGGAGGTTAGCGGTGTCATCCTCGTCGATGACGCCCTTAAGACCAGAGAAGCGGAACGAGAATACGTTGTTGTCGGTGTCAGCTGCGCTGGAGAAGTCGCCATCGCCTGCATCGCCCTCGGTAGCCTCGTCTACGTCAAGCGTAGCGATGGTCTTACCGTCGAGTATGAGGGATACCTCGGTGATGTAATCATCAAGGTTGTCGCTGTCGCCTGCGTCAGAGCCGTCGCCGAGCACGAAGTCGACGTCTACGCGCTCGATCATGACGTCAGAATCCTCTGCGTCCATCTCTGCGCCAAAGACGACCTCCTCCTGACCCTCATTGACCTCATCCTCTACGTCAGTAGCGATGTTGTCGATGTTGGTGAGCTGGCCCTCGCCGCCCTCGAGGGTGGTCGAGCCGCCGGTGCCGGTGCCGGTGCCAGGGTTTGCTACAGTACCGCAGACTGCTGCGATAGCTGCGCGAGTTGCCGGACCAACGACGCCGATAGCGGAGACGTTGTTAGCAGCCTGGAACTTAACAACTGCGGACTGGGTAGCCGGACCGAAGTAGGTGGTCTCCATACCAGGAGAGCCTGCGCCGGACACGGATACGCGGGTAGCTGCAGTGCCGTTGAGGAACTTCTGGAGAGACATTACGTCTGCGCCGGAAGAGCCCAACTGCAATGAACGGGTGAGAACTGGGCAAGCACCACCGGTCGAAGTCGAGCCGGAGCCAGTGCCTGTTGTTGCCTCGCCGTTAAGGGCGGAGGTAACGTTGTTGATCGTTGCCTGATCAGCACCAAAAGATGCGAGCAAGGAAACGATTGCCGAGACCTGCGAAGCCGAAAGGCCTGCAGCCTGTGCCGGAGCAACTGCAACTGCACCCATAAGGGCGAGAGCAACTGCGACACCTGCGACGAGCGCAGCGAGGCGTGTTGAACTGTTGGTAATTGTCATATGTAACTTCGAACTAATAATTACTGGTAAACACGAGTAATCGAACCGCACGTAGAACATGTTCTACCTCCCCTGCTTGGGGCCGGTTAGGCTTTGGGCAGGAGGTTGGGTAGCAAAATAGTAGACGGAGTATCAGGCGTAATCTTTCCTTTACGGGACAAGGTGGAGCGGGAGTATATATGCCAATCTGTTTAAAACAGGCAATTGTCAACGAACGTGCCCCCTATAGCCAGGGTCACTCAGTAGTATAGCTGAGCAATAAGGGGCTACACAAAAGCCCTGTGGACAACGCGCTGTTGCGCGTCTTGGTTTTTTGGGACTGGAGCGCCTTCATAAAAGGCACATAGCGGCCCAAAAGTAAGGTCCAGAGGACCTACCTAAACTACATCAGCGGGACCATTGAGGCAATAGACAGATGTACGTGTTTGTGTTGTTGTATATACCCTTTTGCAGTCATGTTTGAGGCTAATCGGGTGGGCCTGTCCGCCAATCAGGCGGGCTCGTAGTGGCTCCAACGGCGCTCTCCTACCCTGCGCACCAGCCCTTGCTGTATTAATAGAGTAAGTTCGCGCTGTATGGTCTTCTCGCTGCATCCTTTAATAGTAGAGGCTATCTCTTTTATAGAGGCGCGTCTTTGGCGGCGGATATAGTCCAAAATGCGCTCCGCCCGCTCGCTTTGTCCTTTACTTTGTTGGCCATTTTGTCCTTTTGACATGTCCTTTTGTATAGGACTGTTAAAGACATTATGGGACATGTGGCCTGATGATACGGCCCCCGCCCCGGCATCAAGTGACAGTTGCGGGATATGAAAGTCCTCGACGCTAACAAACGGCGAGGGATGACTGCCGGCCATAAGGCGCTCGGCAACGGCCTCGTACTCGGCCTCCAATATTGCCGCTGTCTCCTTGTGTATAAGCTCCTCTGTTGCTGCCAACCGCACCCCGGACAATAATGCAAAAATGTCCGCCAGCACCACCGGAGCATCTATCTCGCCGGCGGCCAAATGCGCTATGTCGCCGGGTACGGCCGCCGCACGCGATGCAATCTCTTGGACATGGCTCTCGCCCACCTCTGTGGCGCGCTCCAGCATTGCAAGCACATGGGCTATCTTTTCAGTCTTTAAGTAGCAAAAGTACCAGTCCTCGCGTCCTTTAAAAAGGATTGATTTTAAAGCGAATTCGTGGAATTTTGACCTTTTGTCCGGCATAAATTTGTCTTTTAGTTGCACCGGACTGTCCCTTACTGTCCTTTAAAACCCAAGGACATTATGGGACAAATCTTGTCTCTAAGTGTACCCCGTAGAGAATTCGCAAGCAAATTCCACGGGGCAAGGCAGGACGAGAGGGCTAAAAACAAGGTTGTCCGGAATGTTCGCAGGAGCGACGGCGACGGAGATAGGAAAATTTATCAGCAGGAAATTTTCTGCATTCCGGCAATCTTCGTTTTTAGCCCTACTCCCGTGGTATTATTTCCACATCATGGCAAAGAAAAACGGCAAGTCCTCCGGCAAGAGTGCCCTTGCCCATGTACCCGCGCAAACATTTAAGTCTATAGCCGCAGTACTCCTTATTATTGTAGGCGCTGTGCTAACCCTGGCCGGGTTTGGCGCCGCCGGCCCCGCCGGCTCGGACGCCTACATACTCATAGGCCGCCTCTTGGGTGCCGGGTACTTCCTCGTGCCCATCCTCTTTTTTATGCTTGGGGCCGCAGCCCTTCGCGAGGAGCGCCCGGCGTTTAACCCCCTCAAGCTCGTATCGAGTGCGCTGTTTTTAATAACAGGCTTGGGGTTCATACATATAGTGTCGGGCAAGGGAGGGCTCTTTGGACAGGCGATAGCCGGCCCGGCAGTTAAGTACTTTGACGTGTACGCGGCTGTTATCGGGCTTGGCGGCATGCTCCTTATATCGCTCCTGCTGCTCTTGGAGGGCCGCATCAGCAT
The DNA here is from genome assembly GCA_964428705.1 of uncultured Candidatus Saccharibacteria bacterium. Classification (GTDB taxonomy): domain Bacteria; phylum Patescibacteriota; class Minisyncoccia; order Phycocordibacterales; family SBAW01; genus GWA1-54-10. The sequence continues at coordinate 7,126 of CAYRYM010000031.1, forward strand.
GCAACCGTTTGTGGGTGCATGGGAACTTGTCTCATCTCTGTGGCGCAAGCA
>CAYRYM010000031.1:7186-7445 GCA_964428705.1 uncultured Candidatus Saccharibacteria bacterium
AGACTCCGGCGAGCCGGTCGTTACCGGCTTTCCGGGCGAGGACGAGCCGGAGCCGGCCCCCCGCAAGGCAGAGCCTGCCTCGGAGGAACCCCGCGAGCGCGAGCCTATCCCTATGCCGCGTGTGGACACGGGCGCACTGCAGGCCAAGGCCGCCGCTCTCTCGCTCAAGTCGCTCCTGGGCACCTACACTCCCCCGCCGCTCTCCCTCTTGGAGCGCGACAAAGGCCGCCCGGGTGTGGGCGACATCAAGGGCAACGCC
>CAYRYM010000032.1:0-7107 GCA_964428705.1 uncultured Candidatus Saccharibacteria bacterium
TGACGCCGTTGATGGTGCGGCCGGTCTCAAGGGCGGTGGCGGTGTCGGCGTTGCCTGTCAGGTCCCCCGTGACGTTGCCAATAATTCCGCCGCTAAAGGTGATCTGCGTTGAGGTGGCGTTAGACGGGAATGGGTAGGCAAAACTGCTGCCGCCGCCGGCGCCGCACGCACTGCCGGTGGCAGAGACTGTGCCCGAGGAGTTTATCTGCAAGCACTCGGTACCGCTGTTGCCCAAGCCGGAGATGACAAGGTTGGTCGAGGACGCGGTTGTGGCCGTGATCATGGTGGTGGAGGCGTATGGCGCGGTTAAGAGGCCGCTGAGCGTGCCGCCGGCAAGCGGCAAGTAGGTGCCCGAGAGGTCGGGAATGTCCCCGGCCGTCAGCGACGAGAAGTCAGTAATGCCTCCGCCACCGGAGCTGCCGGAGCCGTGGTCGGCAATAGCATCCTGCAGGCGCTCTACCTGGGCATTAAGAAACTCATAGGTAACAAAGTTGCCGGGCACCATACTCACCCGCTCAACCATGCGCTCGACAACCGGATAGGTGTTTTGGACGTACGTGGTAGTAGCAGACGAGCCAGATGGGACCGGGGTGGCTAGGGCTTCCGGAAGCCGTGCAAACGGGCCCACAGGTTGTACCGGTAGGACCTCTGCAACAGTAAAGGGCTTGGGAGCAAACATGGATGCAAGCCTGTCCCAGAACCCGTGCGAAAACAAACCGGACGAGAAGAATGGGGATTCCACGCGGGCCACGGCAGCAGCGTTGTCGGCAGGCCGTACAAGATCATGCGCAAGCGCGCCGCTCATGATAAACAAAAAGCCCACAGCAATCGGAACTAGTATGCGCCTGGCAAACGAGATCTCGGCAGATACTGCCGTCGCTAAGACAGGCACGATCTTAGGCATCGGCGCCGGTACCAGCGGTACCATGCCCACAATTGCAGCCGGCTCCGCGCGTCCCTTGTCGGCAAAAAATGCCCGGAGTGAGTCGCGCGCAATAAGCCACGTGCGGTCCTGCAAAGTTCCATCCAACTTGCCCTGACGGCACAGGCGCGCAATGTAGTCGTGCGTAACTCCATACAGCCGCGCAGCATCCCGAGAGGACACATGCTGACTGTCGAGTATCTGGCGAATCTGGACAGGAGCAGCAACTACAGCCTCGGACGGAGTGCGTCCCCGTTTAATAAAAAACCGGCGCAAAGAGTCGCGCTCAACGTAAGACACGCGATCGCGTACTAATCCCTTAAGTTTTCCCTGGCGCGAAAGCCGCGCGACATAGTCGTTAGTGACGCGATACAAGCGTGCCGCATCGCTCGAGGAAACATAATTTTTTAAAAAGTACTGTTCGTCCATTTAAGCTTGTAAACAAAGGGCTGTTCGCCAAGACGACCAACGCATTTGCTACCCTTCTAGAGTATCACTGCGCCCTAAACCAAAGTGCTTGCGGCAGGCAGCACGCAGCAAACTTTTGCCTCTAAAAGAATATTTTTTAGTACTACTCCTCTCCTAGAGTAGCGTACGAGCCTATGGAGCCGGCAAATGTACCGACAGTGCTCATTACTATGTAGTGCACGCCTATCCGAGAACTTGTTGTTATAAAACATCTTCTCGTCAAGGCGATATTACTGTATATAGGACTTTTAACCGAGATTGTGTACTCCTTTAAACTTTAAGTGCCTCTGCAACCGGTCAAGCTCCGGCACCTTGTGCATTCTGGCCCCTCTCTGTTTATCCACAAGGCCAGTATTGTTTCTTGTCGCATTAGCAGCAAAAACCGCCCAGGATTATACCGGGGCGGTTTTCTTAAACAGCGGTCTGGTCTAGATTGTGGCGCCGTCCAAGTTCATGTCTGCCTTGTAACGCTGTATAACCTCCGGGTGCTTGCCGTCTTTGCAGTCCTCGACAAACGCGTCTGCACTCGCAGCATCCGGAAATGTCATGTATGCAAGCGCGCCTTCGCACACAGCAGTAATGTTTAGCTTGCCGTGCATAGGTGCATTCATGCCGGAGCCGCGGCCCCACTCCCGGTCGCAATGCATAGACATGCCAAACGCAGCGCCCACGCTAAATATAATCGCAAAGAGCAGCAACTCGATAGCGAGCACCACAACGGCAAAGCGCCAATACAATGCCCAAGACATACCGAGCATCGTCATGCCCTGATGCTTTTCCTTAAACTCATTGAACTTCGGATTCATCCCGCCCAAGTTTTTCCAACTCATACAAATCAATTATTAGTAGTACCCCCATAGTCTACCAAAAAGTAAGGCCCCGCGTTGGCGGGGCTGGCCTAGTCGAGGTACCGGCTCATTTCCTCAGCGGCTTCTTTAAGTACTTCTTCGTCCTCGCTGCGCACCAGCGCCTTTTCCATCTTGCGGAGCACCTCGTAAATCTCTTGGGTGCTATACCCTTTTGCCCGGAGCTGCTCGGCCTCATGCAAGACCTGATTGTCCATGGGCGTGCTCCTTTTAAGAGCCGCGTCAAATAGTTTTGAAAATGGATGCGACATGGTGGGGCCATTGTACCAAAAAAAGAGGCCGTCCTCATCGGACGACCTCTTCTGCTACCTCTTGGGCTTCAAATAGAAGACCGTGAAGTTTGTCGGTCAGAGGATGCTCACGGACACTATCTCTGTGCTGTTGGTAGCAGCGCCTGCACTTGTCATGCATCTTATCAGCGATGTGCCTTCTTCTCCCCTTGCGGACGTATATGGGACGTCCGCATTCGCATACACGATGGCTCATTGCACATACTCCCTATCCACGAGTATATAACTACACAAAAGGAAGAAAGTAAACCGAGATAACCTCTACGCCCTGCGGCGAAGACGCGCGGCATATAAGGCTACCGCGGCGCTGGCAGCTACATTAAGCGACTCTGCCTTAGGTTCGATATCAATAGAGAGCATATCGTCGCACAGTGCCCGGGCATAGGGCGCGATACCCTGCGCCTCGTTGCCCAACACGAGCATGGTGGGTGCCTCAAAAGGTTCCTGCTCAAGCACAACCTTGCCGTCGGCCGCCAGGCCCAGCACGCGCACGCCTTTTTTCTTTAGCGCGGCGATGGTCTGTTGAGGGTTGGGCACACCCACCAAAGGTATCTGAAACGCCATACCCGCCGATGCACGTATGACAGCCGCTGTTATGGGCGACTGCTTGTGCGTGGGCCACAGCACGGCGGCGGCGCCAAACGCGGCCGCCGAGCGTATAATGGCGCCGACGTTATGCGGGTCCTGCACCTCGCTTAAAAACACTAATATGCTCCCCTCTTTGGGGCTATAGGATTCCATAAACCTGCCTGCATCCTGCAGGAGCTCCGTGGCGCCTATAAGCGCCACGGCGCCCTGGTGCGCTGCCGTGCCCTCGACCATCGAGGTAACGCGGCGCAGGTCCAGCGGCACCGGCTTAATGCCCGCTTTGACCGCCAGCTCGTACAGTGTCTTGTCGCCCGGCTCCTCTAGGTAGAGCGCGCGCACAGCCCTTGGCGCATGCCGCAGGGCCTCCGCAACCGAGTGTTTGCCGTATATATAGAGCTTGGTGGGTTTTTTAGCAGCCATGAGAGTATCCCCTACTGCTTGCGATGGTTGGGGGCGCGGTAGAAGAGGACGGGCACTACGACTAGGGTGAGGCAGATGGCGAATATGAGCCCGAACATAACCGTAAAGGCAAACGGGCCCCAGGTCGGGTTGGAGAGCGCAAGCGGGATCATGCCGATAGCGGTCGCTATGGTCGTGAGCACAATGGGGCGGAAGCGGATTTCGGCCGACTCGACGACAATGTCAATAAGGGGCTTGTCCGGATGAGCGTTGAGGTTGTGTATCAGGGAGTCCATGAGGATGATGGCGTGGTTGATGATGACGCCGCCCAGGCCAATGATGCCCAACAGCGAGGTAAACGACAGCGACTGCCCCGTGAGCGCCAAGCCGCCCAACACGCCTATTAAGGAGAGCGGCACAATGTAGAGCAGGTAGAACGTGTAGCGTATGGAGTTAAACGAGATGATGAGGATGACAAACATCAGCACAAGCCCCGCAATGAGCGCTACAAACATCTGGGTAAACGACTCGTTGATGCTCTCGCTCTCGCCGCCGTAGGAGATGGTGACGCCCGCGGGCAGGTTGAGCTCGCCTATCCTGCGCTGGAACTCGGCCACAACCTCTGTGGAGGCCACGCCCGCCGTGGGGTATGCCGTGACCGTCTGCACGCGGACCTTTTCCTTATGCGCTATAGTCGAGGCGCTGAGCGCCAATGTGTCCTTTAAGACTGAGCCCAGGAGCACCGTGCCGCCGGACGTACTCGGCACCGAGAGGTTTTTGACGCTGTCTATGGTTGTTTGTGCGGTCTTGCTCGGGTCGGCGTAGGCCGGGTTAAGGTTGAGCTTAACCACAACGTCAATATTCTGCTTGTTCTGGGTAATGCTGGTGGCCTTAGTGCCATTTACTGCCGCACGCAGGGTCTGCGCCACCGCGCTTGTGTTAAGCCCCAAAGAGGCGGCCCTAGCGCGATCTATGGCCAGGTTAAACTCCGTGCCGTTGCTCTGTGTTGTAGCGGTAATATTGGTGGTGTTTGGCATAGACGCCAGCATTCGCTTGCCGGCCTCCGCCGCCACAATAAGGTCGCCCAGGTCGTCGCCCAAGAACTGTATAAAGATAGGCGCGCCGGAGGGCGGGCCGTCGGATGCCTGCAGGACCTGGATGTCGGCGCCCTTTATAACAGCAAGCTGTTTTTGGATGTCGGCCCCGATCTCGCTGCTGGTCTTGTCGCGATGCTCCGGCAGGTTAATAGTGATGTTGGCCTGGTTGGAACCGGACGTACTTTCGCCGGAGAGCGCCGAGCTGGCCCCTACCGTGGTCTGGAACGACTCAACATCGCGGGCTTGGTAGAGCACCTCCTCTACCTGGCGCACGGCGAGATCGGTCTGCTCAAGCACGGTGCCCTGGGGCTTTTGCAGGTTAAGGTAGATATAGTCCCCGTCGGCTACCGGAAAGAACGTGGCCGATACAAACCCCAGTATCGGGAGCATAAATGCGCCCAGCATAGACACAAACAGGACGCTGAGGAATATGTTCTGCCAGCGGCGGCGCTCCAAAACGGCGCGCAGCTTGTGTCCGTACCACTTTGTAATGGCGGCGGTGTACTCCTCCTGCTTGACCTCCAGGCGGTTGGGCTCGCCCTTGCTGAACAGGAGCGCAATAAGCGGCACGATGCCCAGCGACACGAATATGGAGGCGATGAGCACGAAGATGAGTGTGTACGGGATACCGGAGATAAACTTGCCGATGATGCCGGTGAGGAAAAACAGCGGAGCAAACACCGCGACCGTGGCCATGGTCCCTGCAATAAGCGGCCATGCGTAGTCGCGCAGGGCCGCGCGTGCGGCGTCCTCGGGGTTTTTATAGAGCTTGAGGCGTGCGTGTATAGCCTCTGTCACCACGATGCCGGAGTCTACAAGGATGCCCACCGCCAAAATGAGAGCAAAGAGGCTTATAAAGTTGAGCGTATTGCCCGTAAAGTAGAGCCCGATAAACGCGATAAGGAACGAAAGCGGGATAGAGAGGCCCGCCACCAGCGACTCGCGCCACCCGATGGTCAAAAGGAGCACCAAGATAACGAGTGCAACCGTAATGAGGCCCGTCTCGGTAAGGGTACCGAGCTGCTCCGTTATCTGCACGCCCTGGTCTGTCGAGGGCGGCACAAATACCTCGAGCCCCTGGAGCGTGGTGCCCTCAAGCTCATGGAGGCGTGCAGACACCTTTTGTGCGGTGGCCTGTATGCCGGCGCTAGACTGCTTGTATATAAGGAGCGTTATGCCGTCCTTGCTGGGGCTACCGTCAATGGAAACGCGCGAGTAGGTCGTGGCGGGGGCAAGGCCGTCTACAATGTCGGCAATGTCGCGCAAGTAGACCGGTACGCCATTGCTGCTCGACACGGCAATGTCCTGCAGCTGCGCCGGGTCGGTCAGGCCGCCCTTAAAGTTGACGTTGTAGTTAACCCCCTCCATTTGGATGCTGCCGGCGGGTAGTGCGGCATTGCTCGACGAGATGGCCTGTATGACCTCGACGACACTGAGGCCGTACTGCTCAAGAGCCTCCTTGCGCACCACAACAGACACCTCGCGCTCCGGCACGCCGGCAATCTGCACCTGGGCCACGCCCGATATGTTTAAAAGGTCGTCTTGCAGCTCTGTCCCCAGCTTAGAGAACTCCAGCGGGGTCCTATCGCCCGATATAGTGACCGCGATGATGGGCTGGTCGGCAAAGTTGAGCTTGATGACCTGCGGCGCCTCAACGTCGCCCGGCAGGTTGGCCCTGGCGCGCGCAACGGCGTCGCGCAGGTCCTGTATAGACTGATCAGTGTCTGCCTGCGCCGTAAACTGCACCGTAATGGCAGTCGAGCCGTCCCCCGAGGACGACGTAAGAGTGTCTATGTTTGAAATGCCCGATATCTGAGCCTCGAGCTTATTGGTAACCAAGGACTCCATGTCCTCGGCCGAGGCTCCCGGCAATGACGCCGTGACTATCGCTATAGCCAGGTCAATCTGGGGGGTGTTCTCCCTGGGGATGCGCAGTATGGAGTACGTGCCGGCCACAAGCAGGACAACCACCAGCACGTAGCTGAGCTGGCGCCTCTCTAAAAAAAAGTTCCAGAGCCAGAGCATAGTGTTACTGGTCTATCGCCACAGCCTGTCCGTCGGAGAGGCCGCGCGCGTCTGCGACAATGTCCATGCTAAGCGAGAGGCCCTCGGTGACCTCTACCTGGCCGCCCTGTATGGCGCCCAGGGTTATGGGGTGCGCCACAAGAGTGCTCGAGGCGACCGTAAACACGACCGCGCCCTGAGGCGTCATCTTGGCCGCGGCGATGGGTATGGAGATGGTGTTTTTGGCAGAGGCTTGGGCACCCGATGCGCGCTCCAGCGAGACCGTAACAGTACTGCCGTCGGTGAGTGCAGCCTCGCTCTGTGTAGGGCTTACCTTAACCTGGATCTTGCCCACCAAAGGGTCGAGCGCGGGTGCGATAAACACAATAGTGCCGGGAGTGGTGCCGTCTATCGTGGCCTTGCCGCCCACCGCAAGCGTCTTGGCGTCTGCAGAGGTAACGTAGGATTCCACC
>CAYRYM010000033.1:0-7059 GCA_964428705.1 uncultured Candidatus Saccharibacteria bacterium
GGGGCTGGTATGTGGACCCTACTCTAGCAATAGTTTAGGCGAAGCATACTAGCACAAAGAACCGCACCTCCTGGGTGCGATTTTTTGTGGGCAAAATTATAACTCCCAACGAAAAAAACCGGCCCTCAGGCCGGTTTTGTGCTACTTCTTAGCCTCTTTAAAAATGACGTGCTTGCGGAGCTTTTTGGAGTACTTTTTAAGCTCAATCTTGCGGGTTACGAGCTTTTTGTTCTTGCTCGTCCAATACACCTCCCCCGTGGCGGCGTGCTTGAGTACTATGAGTCGGTCTTGTGACATTGCCCTCCTACCTTACCAAATAAGCCTGTATGGCGCAACTATTGCCCATAGACCACGAACTTTGTCCCGTCCCAGGCCGCCGCAAGCTCCTTGTACGCGTACTTTTTGCCGCTCCAGACATAGCGCCTGATAGCTGTCTCAGACGGTACAATCGACCCCTGCTGAACTAAAAGTAAATCGACGTGCCCGTTGGTTATCACATTCGCTAGCCCCAGCTCTGACTGTATCTGAGCATAAAATATTGGGCTCCAGGCGGCGCCGGACTTCTGGTATATGGCAAATGGGCAGCCCGCCGGTCCGCAAGAGCCTGGCAGATCATTAAGCACAAGCGCCTCCGCAATACCATCATCTGTAATATCCAGCATTGCTATAGCCATTGAATAGTCGGTTCTGCCAGGATAGGCTGATTTGGCATCAGCAACATCGCTGGCGTAAAGCGCATAAACCTCTCCCGAGCTTACGCGCGTAAAGACAACCCTTTGAGCTAGCAACTTCTTAAAAAGCTCATCATACATCCCCTGCTGTTCCAGCGCGGTATCCGGAGTCTGCTCATTTGAGGGCTGGCCACCTGTATTCGTAGTATTTGAAGGCTGATAAAAGCTCCCGGAGTCCGAGCCACTGGGTACATTTGTCGAAGGCGGTTGAGCAACCTGTTTGGGCATAAGCAAGTACACCATACCCCCAACAAGCAGGACGGATATGATGGCTATTGCTATTAAAATCCTGTAGTTCATATCGCTTATTTAAGATTATTGAGCGTGTTTACCACTCTTGGCACATACACGCGCGTTTCCCTATAACCGGCGAAGGCAGTGCACTGCCAAGCTGCACCTCCTCCACACTCTCTCATGCAATCGGAGCCGCATAGGTTCGCCCTGTCTCCCCCGTTGTAGCCTGCGGCAACGGAAGCAACATCACCGCTGTATTTATTGTAAAGCCTAGAGAGCTCTTGGGTGCCTATCTGGATATTGCGTGCAGGATCGGACAAAAGCGCCTGTCTGACCTCGGCACAATTTGGACCCTTGTTATAGTTCCAGTCGGTGCATGTGCTGCAGCCCGCCAGAGACCTATCAACACCGCATGCTGTCGTCGGCATAAGCTGCATACAACCGACCGCTCCAGCGTTGCTAATCAAGTTACAGTTGCCGCCTGACTCATGGGTCATAATAGCCTGCACAACCCTGCAATCACCCATTGAGGCCTGCACACAGGCCTGCGCAATTTCCGTATTCCACCTCCTCACTCCCCCTGAAGCGTTAGAACCGGTGCCCACGACAGCTTGCACAGCATTAAGTCTGTCGCAGCTTGCTTGGTCCGCTGTTGCAAACTCATCGCCTGCACACCTGGTCACCAGCTCCTGTAGCTGAGCGTCTGTAAGCTGGCCTGGCCGCAAAGCAGGGCCAACTACTGTTAGAGTTTCATTGTCAACACACTGCGTACCTGCGACAGAATACCCCCCACCACCTGCCCCATACTGGCTGCAGCCCAGTGCTCCACCTGCGGTGCCGCTGTTTGCCGTATTAACCAACACAGGAGTGCCGATAACTGCACCCTCAGCATTTACGCACTTTCCGTTTTGGAGAGTACCGCTGACGCATTGGTACGCCGTACCCCCGACAGGAGGCGTGTACGACTGCAGGCCCGGCAGCGAGCTTGTGAGATACTCGCCGATAGTTTTTTGTATCTGCTGCTGACGCAGGATGCGGGTTGCGGTGCAGTTGAGGCTCTTCCAGCTCCCGTCCTGGTAGGCGGTGCCGGTTACCAGCATTTGTATAACCGTGTTGACCAAAAGCCACGCGCTTACGGCTATCACAAAGCCGATAACCACGGTCTTAAATATCTTCTTGGCGCGGTTTATCTGCTCGGGCACCCCACGGGATGAAAAGAACAGTATGCCCGCCCACGCAAACAGCAGTGCCGCAGCCGGTATAGTGAGTCCCAACAAAAAGTTGATGATATTCTGCGCCATCTGGCCCATGGCGCAGATGTCGCAGTTTTTAACAGTGTTTAAAGGATCGGTGCCCGGGGGGCCGCTACGACACTCCGCAGGCACGATACCGCTTAACAACCCCCCTCCCCCGGCGGGGTTGGTGGCCGGGGCTACCGTCTGTACCGTGGGCAGGGTGACATTGGGCACGTTAAGGTTGACAGGGCGGTCAAGATTAACAGGGCGGTTGGTATCGATGGGGTTTGCGGTGGTGTCTATCGTGCCTCCCCCATTAACACCACCTCCGCCGGCAGGAGTGGAGGCCCTGACCACAATACCCACGCGGCACACAACGGTGCCGCCCGGCCCCGCAAAGCTCGCAGTGTAGGTCGTGTTCTTGCCCGGCACGACAAAGGCAAACCCGTTGGGCGGTATGGCGCCGACCTCGTTAAGGTAGCCGCTCGTGACGTTTGTTGTCGTCCAGTCGAGGCGTACCTTGGTGTTGTAGTTGACGGTAGTGGCGCTGGTAAAGAGCTTGCAGGTAGGCACAGGCGCCGGTGCGGTCTGCGCCGATGCAAAAGCGGGCGCCACAAGCGCCAAAATAAGCAGGAGCCTTACAGCGGCCTTCATTGCCTTAGCATAGCATCGCTTTTTTGCGCACTGCCGAGTAATTCAGTACTAACAGAAAGCCTCCCTTGCGGGAGGCTTTCTGTTTTGTGTGCGCCGGGTTGGATTCGAACCAACGAAGGCTAAAGCCAGGAGATTTACAGTCTCCCCTCGTTGACCACTTGAGTACCGACGCATGCGAACCTCCTTAAAATACCCCAGAATCCGCAAAAGCGGAAGTGCAGGTATTAAGCAGTCTCCAGCACGGTGGTCTTAGAGACTCGGGCCCGGCCCGACTTGCGTACGTCAAAGGTAAACTCGCCGTTTTTTACATCTACCGTTATGGCTCCGCCCGAGAGCACGCCGCGGCTCACCATAAGCCCGGCAACCTTGGTGAGTATCTTGTCCTGTATAAGCCGGCGCAGCGGGCGCGCACCATAGTGCGGGTTGTAGCCCTCGCGCGACAGGTACTCGTACACGCCGGGGTTAATGGTGAGCGTGATGTCCTTTGTGGCCAGGCGCTCCACCACCTCCCTCACCTGGATGCCGACGATCTCTTTAATAGCCTCGGGCGAGAGGATGTTGAATATGATTATCTCGTCCACGCGGTTGAGGAACTCCGGGCGGAAGTAGTCCTTAAGCGACTCCTGCACCTTTTCCTTGGCGGCAATGTAGTTTGTCTGGTCGCTCGCAGCGGCAGAAAAGCCTATGGCCTCCATGCGGTCAATGTATTGCGCGCCGATGTTGGAGGTCATGATGATTATCGTGTTGCGGAAGTTGACCTTGCGGCCCTTGGAGTCGGTAAGCGTGCCCGCGTCCAGCACCTGCAGGAGGATGTTGAACACCTCCGGATGCGCCTTCTCTATCTCGTCAAAGAGGAGCACCGAGTACGGACGATGGCGCACCAACTCGGTCAGCGACCCGCCTTCGTCGTGGCCCACATAGCCCGGAGGCGCGCCTATAATCTTGGATACCGAGTGCTTCTCCATATACTCGGACATGTCCACGCGTATAAGCGAGCGGTCGTCGTCAAACATAAACTCGGCCAATGCGCGCGTAAGCTCGGTCTTGCCCACGCCTGTGGGGCCCAAAAACATAAACGAGGCAATGGGGCGGTTAGGGTCGGCAATGCCCGCGCGTGAGCGCTTAACGGCGTCGGCGACCTTCTGCACGGCCTCGGTCTGCCCCACTACGCGTGCCTGCAGCTGGTCCTCGATGCGCATGAGCTTTGCGGCCTCCTCCTCGAGCATGCGCGAGACTGGGATGCTGGTCCACTTGGACACAACGGCGGCGATGTCGGCCTCGGTAATCTCCTCCTTAAGTATGCGGCGGGTAGACTGCAGCTTTTTAAGGCGCTTCATCTTCTGCTCCAGCTCGCGCTCCATGGCCGGTATCTCGCCGTAGCGGATCTCGGCAGCGCGCGACAGCTGCGCCTGTGCCTCGGCACTCTCGGCCTCGATGCGCAGGGTCTCAAGCTCCTTCTTTATAGACTTAATATCGGTAAGAGTGGACTTCTCGTTCTTCCATCGAGACTCCAGCTCGTGGGTCGACTCCTTAAGCTCGGCTATATCGCGCTCGATAGTCTTGACGCGCGCCTTAGCGCTTTTGCGGGTCGGCGTAGAGTCGGCCTCCTCGGCGTCGGCCTCGATGCGCAGGGCCTCCTTCACCACCTCAAGGCGCATTATTTTGCGATGCGCGTCCTCGAGCTGGGGCGGCTTGTTCTCCAGACTGATGCGCAGGGCCGATGCGGCCTCATCTATAAGGTCTATGGCCTTGTCTGGCAGGAAGCGGTCCGGGATGTAGCGGCTGGATAGCTCGACGGCCGCCACCAAAGAGTCGTCGGTAATATGCACGCCGTGGAAGAGCTCGTACTTTTCCTTAAGCCCGCGCAGTATAGCAATGGCATCCTCTGTCGAGGGCTCCAAAACGTAGACCGGCTGGAAGCGGCGCTGGAACGCCGGGTCGCGCTCAATGTGCTTTTGGTACTCGCGCAGGGTGGTAGCGCCTATCATGTGCAGCTCGCCGCGCGCCAAGGCCGGCTTTATCATGTTGCTGGCGTCCATGGCGCCGTCCGCGGCGCCCGCGCCCATCATGGTGTGTATCTCGTCTACAAACAGCAGGACCTTGCCCTCGCTCCTCTCAATCTCCTTCATAATAGCCTTAAGCCGCTCCTCAAACTCGCCGCGATACTTGGTGCCCGCAATAAGGCTCCCGAGGTCCAGCGACACAAGCTCTTTGTCGCGCAGGCTGTCGGGCACGTCGCCCGAGGCAATGCGCGCGGCCAAGCCCTCGGCAATGGCTGTCTTGCCCACGCCCGCCTCGCCTATGAGTATCGGGTTGTTCTTGGTGCGGCGTGACAAAATCTGTATAACGCGCTTAATCTCCTCATCGCGGCCTATGACCGGGTCTATCTTGTTTTGCGCGGCCAGCTGGGTGAGCGAGCGCGTGTACTTGGCAAGCGCCCTGTTTTTTTTCTGAGGCTCCGCGGTGGCTGTCTTGGTGGAGCGCAACTCCATAAGAGCCCTAGTGATAGCCTCGCGCGTGATGCGGAAGCGGCTAAGCACGTCGCGCGCGGCCCCCGGCACGTCCAAGAGTGCGATAAAAAGATGCTCGGTCGAGACAAACTCGTCGTGGAGCTCGGTCGCGACCTTGGCGGAGCGCTCAAGCGCCTGCACCAGCTCCGGGGTCAGGTACAGCTGGTAGCTAGGGCTAAGCGTCGAGCTGCCCGAGGGGCCCTCCAGGGCCTCGAGCGTCGTGTCGGTCAACAGCACCAGGTCTACCTCGAGCTTCTCGAGCACGGAAGCGACCAGGCTCTCCTCCTGCAGCAGGAGCGCGCACAGCAGATGCGTGGGGCCCACCTGGTTTTGGGCACGCTCAACGGCGAGCTCGTGGGCTCGGCGTACGGCCTCTTTTGCTTTTGTTGTGAAGTGGTTGAATGGAGGCATAAATATTTCGCTTAACTGCTAGGAGGAAGCGGGAGCGACGAGCGATTGCACGGGGACGGCGTAAAACGAGGAGCCGGATGCGCGCGCCTCACCGGTTGTGATGCCCACCACCTCGCCAAAGAGCGTCATGAGCAGAGAGCCGGGTGTTGCCGATGATACGCTCGACTCGATGAGCCCGGGATGAGTGTCGGGGAGCGAGGCTACGACACCGGTGTTGACCGTGTCAGCCCCGGTGCCGCTAATGCGTATGACGGATTGCCCGAGCTGGACTTTCCCCAGGTCGGCAAGCGGCGCCGGGACAAACCCGGTCGAGGTGCCCACTGCGATGTCGAGCACCGCAAGCGCCTGGCCCTTTGGGGCAGCCCTGAGTGTAGCCGGGTAGCGCTTGCCGTCGGCCAGTATCGCCTCAAACTGGCGGTAGCCGCTGCCAACCAGCGCATCGCGGTCGGCAAACGCCGCGCCCTGCGCCGTAACAATAACACCGCGCGACAGCAACATGCTGCCGCCCTTGGCCACAATGCGCACGAGCGCCTTTTGCATCTTGGCTATAGACTGCGCGGCCAGGTCGTCGTCCTTAACGACGACGGTCTTCTCCGTTACAACCTGAGTCGTAGTTTTGGCCGCTGCGGCGCCCTGGGTAGCAGGGACAACGCGCTCCACCGTATGCTCGACTATCGAGTTTATGGTGCGGGTCACGCCCGGGGGCGCCTGGTTTACAAGCGAGACCGTAACGATGCCCGTTGCGATGGACGTCACAAAGCTCACCAAGAGGGTTAAAAGGACTATCTGATGCTTGGTGAGATGCTCGAGGTCCATTAACTACATAATACTATTTTTTGTACCTATTTGCAATTTCTGACAATGCTTGTGCAATGCGGCGCGCCTGCGCATACGTTGCATCGGGCAAAAGGGTGATGCGGATGGCCTCGCGTGCTATTTTTTTGTCGGCGCCGAGCGCCATCACCACGTAGCTCGGCTCATCGTCGTCGGTACTGCATGCGCTGCGGGTTGATATCGCGACGCCTTGAGCGTCCATCGCCACCACGCACATCTGCCCGTCGAGCCCTGGGATGGAAATGTTGAGATTGTTCGGGGCCCGGTGTTCCCCCCTCGGGCCATGCAACACAACATCAGGTAATACTTTTAAAATTTCTTGCCATAAAAAATCCCTGACTTTCGCGACTTTTATAGTGCGCTTTGCCGCGCCGCTTTGCGCGTCGGACAAAGCGATTGCAAAGCTCGCGGCCGCGGCCGCGTTCTCGGTCCCCGCCCTGCGTCCCCTCT
>CAYRYM010000034.1:0-668 GCA_964428705.1 uncultured Candidatus Saccharibacteria bacterium
ATGCGCATCCCCAAGCTCGAGTTTATAATCGACAAGGGCGAGAAGATGCGCCAGCGCTTAGACGAGCTTTCGTAAGAGGCTTTGGTGCGCTAAAGTGAGAGGGTTCGGCCACGTAGCCAAGTAGTAAGGCGCGGGACTGCAAATCCTGTATGCGCGGGTGCGATTCCCGCCGTGGCCTCAAGCAAGTAGTTGCCGGGGTGGTGTAATGGTAGCCACGAGAGACTTAAAATTTCTTGGTCGCAAGACCGTGTGGGTTCGAGTCCCACCCCCGGCACAGGTATATAACAATGCAGATCCCCGATAATTTTGTCCCGCACGAGATGTGGCCCGAGTACCGGTGGGTCGCCAACCCGCCGAGTATCTGCGCGCGCGAGATTGTCCCGGGCACCCCCTGCGGCATCCGCTGGAGCCTCTGGCCCTTCACCTTCGAGGAGCATATAAGCGACAATGAGCCCGACCTCTCAACCGGCGGCAGGCTCGCGCGCCCGCGCATGGTCAGCTGGAAGCGCGTGCGCCGCACCGACACGCCACCGGGCTGGCGCACCGCCGCGTACCCGTGGAGGGTAGACGCGTACCACACGCTCTTGCCCGACTATGAAAAGAGGTGGAACAAGAGCTCGCGCCGCGACCTGCGGCTGTGGCGCGAGAACTTTTTAAACAAGACGCAC
>CAYRYM010000034.1:678-3149 GCA_964428705.1 uncultured Candidatus Saccharibacteria bacterium
ATCGAGCAAGTGTCGTGGCAGGAGTACGAGGCCGCGTATAAAAAGAGCCTGGTGGTTAAGAGGATAGGCACCGACCAGCTTGCCTCGCTGGGCCGCAAATGCACCGGCAACGGCTGGCAGGAGCATTTGCAGCTTGTGGGCGTGCGCAATATGCAAAGCGGCGAGATAGTGGCCGGCACGGCAATACACCACTCGCCCACCTACAAGAGCTCGATGCGCGAGGGGCCGTTTATCTTGCCCGAGGCGCGCGAGTGTTTTGCGATGACCGGGCTTATGGACTACTGGTTTAACCTCTCGCTTGAGCGCGGAGTTACGCTCCAGGTGTTTTCGTACTTTGCGCACGCGGGCACACCCAAGAGCTGGGAGGGCTTCTCGGCGTTTAAGAGGCAGTTTGGCGTCACCGAGGTCGCCTACCCTCCTGTGCTGTACCGGTTTGTTTGGGGCAAGATTTTTTAGTGCGCCTACCTGGATTCGAACCAGGGACCATCTCCTTAAGAGGGAGTTGCTCTACCAACTGAGCTATAGGCGCGATATTCGGACAGAACAGAAAAAATATAGCATTAAAATCGCTTTCCGCATAGAATGTGCTTACTGCTGGAGTGGCGGAATTGGTATACGCGCCAGTCTTAGGAACTGGTCCCGCAAGGGTTGGGAGTTCAAGTCTCCCCTCCAGCACAACGTAAAAGCCCAAAATATCCTTGTTTTGCAAGGCTATTTAGCTTGACAAAAGCTCACTATATGATATAATAGAAAGCGGAGAATCTTGGGGTTCAATCCCCCTCGCTTCAAATGTTCATTCAACCAAAGGAACTCGCCATGTCACGCTTTATTGTGTTTCTGAGGACGTTCGGCAATATTGCCGGCGCCCTGGTCGGGACCCTGTTGTGGGGCCTTGCTCTGGTCGCTTCTCCGCTCCTTGCGGGGACGATCGTCGGGTTGTTTATGGGAGCGATGCTAATCTTGTTCGCACTCCCCTTCATACCCCGCGCTCTGGAGCCGTTCATGATCCGTCCGAACCGCCACCGCGATTCGGCACGGCCGGACGGCCACTACGATATGTCACGATCGGGCTTTTTCACCGACCTGCAACAAGGCCGGGTAAAGGTCAAAATTACCTGGAACGGTTCCTTCGTCACCATGCTTATGGATTACGACGGACGCCGCTTCGAGGGAGAAGACCCCGGCAACCATCTGCGGCACGACCAAGAAGGCTACTGGAGAGTGGTGCCGTCGGGCGATCTTCCGGACTCACACCCGCTCCCATTCCCTGCCCCCAAGGGCATCGGCTCGGGAAGATGGCTTGTATGGATGCTCTACGCTCCGTTCAGCGTCATCTGGTGGGCGTGGACGCGCCTGGTCTACGGGCTCACCGGAGCGGTATGGGTCGGTATCCCCGGCTACCGCACTATCCGAATCTATCCTCTGGATCGGTTCGTGGTGCATACCCGGGCGGACGGTACCCGCGAGCTGGTGCAGAAGTGGGACTACAGCGACCATTATCGCGTAGCCGACTTCCAGCTCGGCATTCGCGTGCCCAGCGCCGATACTGCCGACCTGATGCCGGTTAAAGTGGAGTTCAACGAGATAGGGCAAACGACAAATCCGTTCCTTGTCGCGTTTAACACCGACGACCAATGGCCTCAGCGTTTCTCTGCAGCAGGCGTAAGCGCTATCAGTACCTTCACCCGTCAAAAGCCGGTGAGGGAGGTGCTGGCGGCGAGCGACGCAAGGAGTGCAGAGGAGATGAGCGAGACCATCACCGAAAGGATGACTCGTTCGCTTAGCGGCATTGGCATCATCGTGAAGGAGTCGCAATACGTCGACATCAGCACGGTAAGAGAAACCGACGCCACAGCACTAGGAGATGTGGCCCGCGCGCAAGTCGACAAGACTGCCCGCGAGCTGCGCGCACAAGGCGAAGCGTCGCCCATCCGAGAGATCGGCAAGGCGATGCGGGAATATCCGGAAGCTGCGCATATTCCGGCGCTTGAAGCTCAGATTAGGACCGCTCAGGCTGCTGGCGACAAAGCCATCATAGTGATCGGAAACAACGCTGATGTTCGGCCGCTGGACGCAGTGCAGGTGAGGGAACTCCGCGAACTCAACGCGCGGCTCACGCCGCCGACAACACCTTAAGGAGGACCGATGGACGTGCTTACGATACTCATTGTTGCAGGGACGGTATCAGCCGCCGCTGTAACATTCGTACTTGTTGCCTATCTTGTCGGCAATCCTCTTCCGTGGATGTGGAGGCACAAGCTACCGCTCGTGCTGACGCTTGCGACAATCGTCGCCGTGGCAGTGCTGTGGTATTACCACGCCGACTTGCTGGCCTGGCTTAAAAACCAGCTGCCGGTAATCAACGCACCAGTCGCAGAAGTCCCTAAGGAGGGAGCGGCAACTAAGCCGTATGTATTGCCCGACTGGACTGCGGCATGGGGGATGCACGCGCTGTTCGCAGCGCTTGCCGC
>CAYRYM010000034.1:3249-6974 GCA_964428705.1 uncultured Candidatus Saccharibacteria bacterium
CGCCTACGCCAAGCAATTGGCGATAGCAAAAGCCCAGCGCGACGCACAAAGGTTGGTGTCCCCCGCCTGTCCCGGCAGCGAGCAGGTCCTAAACCTGCGGTCTGACGTGACAAGCCACATCAACCTCAACAAGTGCGCAGTGCAGGCCGAGGTGCTCTCGGGAAAGGTCATCTTCGTAGACTGGACGGGATTGCGCGAAAGCAAACCTCTCAGCCCCCGCGAGACGACCACAATCGACTTTGTCATAGCCGGAGCCTATGCGGCTCCCGGGTATCAGGCAAAGATCAAGTACAGTCTATGCAGTAGCGCGAGTAAAATCCCGCTCACCTACGACTGTGTACCAAGGTAGCAGCTAGCGGCTCTCCCCTAACCGGGGAGAGCCGGACAAGGGCCATCCATTACGGATGGCCCTTTTACTTTGCCGAAGCCTTATTTTAGGCCATATTTTGGTGTCTTAAGCTAGTACTTGACTTTTAGCTCTAAACATGATAGTATACAAATATATGAATAAATACCTTATTACTGCGACCATGGCGGCGGCTTTTGCATTGCCTCTCTCCGCTGCAGCCGTAAGCGTACCCTCCGGCTACTCCTACAACCCCGGATACTCCGCAAATAACAGCATTAGCTATACCTCGGGCTACTCTGCCCCTTCCGGCTACTCGGTACCGTCCGGCCTCTCGGTAGGCTCCGGCTACTCTGTCAACTCCGGCCGCCCGGCACAGTCGGGCTACGCCGTGCGCTCGGGCTACTCGGCCCCCTCCGGCTACGCTTACAACCCCGGCTATGCCGTGCAGTCCGGCTATGCAGTGCAGTCTGGATATGCAGTACAGTCTGGATATGCGGTACAGTCCGGCTACGCCGTAAACTCGGGCGTTGCCGTTAACTCTGGCGTTGCAGCCTCCTCCGGGTACTCCGCCGCATCAGGCCGCGCTGTAACATCCGGCTTCTCCGCCGCATCGGGCCGCGCAGTACAGTCAGGCTACTCAGCGCCCTCAGGCTACTCGGCTCCGTCCGGGTATGCCGCACAGTCCGGCTACAGCGCACCATCAGGTTACTCTGCTCCCTCCGGGTACTCTGCCCAGTCGGGCTACTCTGCCCCGGGCCAGCAGATTGGGTGGGGCTCCAGCATCTACAAATAACAAGCAATAAAAAAACCGCCCTGCGACTAAGCGCGGGGCGGTTTTTTATTGTTATAGGCCGCAGGGCAGGGTGCCGCCCACAATGCTCGATATAATTTTTATAATAGCGACGGCCGACACCATCACAAACATGCCCAAAAGCCCCCAGAGCATGTGCTTTTTGCCGCTCTCGCGCTTGTCGCTCTCCTGGCTCAGTCCCCAGATAAACTCGGCGAGCCCGTAGACAAACACCAAAAGTCCGACGGCAAATATGAGAGCGAGCGCCGGGTTGATAATCGCCACGGTTATTTTGCCGACTATAGTACAGGCAGGAGTCATAGTAGTGTGTTAGCGGGGCCCTCCCCATGAATTGGTATTAACGTAGTCTTTGTTGTCGCCGATGGTTGAGTTGTCGACCGATTTATAGCCTCCAACGCCCGGGTAGAGTATGCCCGGGCCCCTGGCCTCGGCATTCTTATTTACATTAAGTGCGGCCTGCATCAGGTTTATTATCCCCCACACCGACACCATGACAAACAGTATCAGCAAGCCCCACTTTATAAGTTTTTTTGCCCCCTCAATGTCGGCCTTGCCGCCGGAGCCCCACAGGTAGCGCACCAGCCCCCAGAGGAACACCGCCAGCCCCAGCGTAACCAAAATGGGCACCAAGGTCCCGACCAGGACCGCTATCGCGCCTATGAGCTTTGCCAGGGGCTGCATCTGCGCCGATGCCGCAAGCGGCAGAGCCCAAAGGAGCGCCGGCAATACTGTGAGGAACTTTTTCATACTTGTACTTGCTTTACGGAGTGTAGCCGCCCGGCCCAAACAAAGGCCCGCTCCCGCTGCCTCCCGTGTACTGTATCTGCGGCGCCTTGCCCTGTGCGTTTTTGTCGATATTGAACGCAGTCTGCATGAGCTCGATTATCCCCCACACCGACACCATGACAAAGAGGGTCAGCAAGCCCCAGCCCATCAACTTTTTGGCGCCCTGGATGTCAACCTTGCCGCCGGAGCCCCACAGGTAGCGCACCAGCCCCCAGAGGAACACCGCCAACCCCAGCGTAACCAAAATGGGCACCAAGGTGCCCACTACGGCTGCTACCGCACCTATGATGCTCGCAATAGGAGATAGGTTGAGTGACTGTGCGGACGATACGAGCGGAAAGGCGGCAACTACTGCAAGTGAGAGGACCCTAGGGATCATTGCGGGTAGAGTACCTGCGGAGAGGATGCTCCTGCGTTAGGGTTGATGCCAAGAGCGTCCTGGGCGAGGCGCACGATGCCCCAGACCGATACCATGACAAACAGCGTTACGAGGCCCCAGATCATCATGCTCTTGCCCTTGCTGTGGTCGCCCTTGCCGCCTGCGCCCCAAAGGTAGCGCACCAAGCCGATAAAGAACACCACCAAAGCGAGCGTGATAAGGATAGGTACCAAGGCACCGACCAGGCGCGCAACAGCGCCAATAAGGTTAGCCAAGGGCTGGAGGCTCTGCGCGGATGCAACCGCGGGGAGCACCAAAAGGAGGGCTGATAGGGATGCGAATGTCTTTTTCATGTTCAATTATTATTATAAAACGTCTGCGCGAACTAATGAGTATGCCTTTATAGTAGCAGGCGCATACTCGGAGCGGCCTGCGAGTGTGGATATCTCGCCGCGCGGTCACTAGCCTCTACGGCACCAAGACACCCTGCACCATCTTGAGTATCCCAAATACTGAGACGATAAGAAACAGCGCGAGCAGGCTCCAGCCCAAAAACTCCTTCTGCGCCTGCTTGTGCGCGTCCTCTTTCTTAAACAGGTAGCGCACCGCGCCCCATACAAATATAAGCACTGCGACAGAGCCCACAAACGCCACAAGCAGGTTGATGACGTCTATAATCTGCGATACGAGGTCTGCAAGTTTCATATATTATTGCCCGCAGAACTGGATGGCGCCCGGGGTCCCCAGCGACTGCACGGTTGTCGATATTATCCCTGCGAGCGTCCACGCACCCAAGAACACCGCTATGCCGATAATCACGTAGTAAAAATTCTTGCGGGCCACCTCCAGCTCTGTGGGCCGGCCGCGCGCCAAAATAAACTTAAAGCCCGACCAGACAAGGAACAGGACCGCTACCGGGATGCCTATGGCAAGAATGATATCCAGCAGCGACTTGACCAGCTGACAGAAGTTTTTATTGCCAAGAGGATCCGCAAGGGTAAAAGTGCCACTACTATTGCCGCCGGCGGCATTTATTGTGGGATTAGAGCCTGGCGCGTTTATAGTGGGCTGCGCCGATGCCAAAAGAGGCATTGTAGCCGACGCGACGATAAGTGCCCCAAAAAAGTACAGGGATAGGTTTTTCATTGGTTGGGCAAAAGCTGGCGCATGGCCGCGGCGGCCTCATATACCGACTGCTCGGGGGTGGACCGGCCAGCTGATACCGATTCTATCATCACTTTAAATATCTGGTCCGTGGCGCGGGTGTTCGGGTCGGCCCACGAGCGCGCCATCAGGGCCGACTGCACAAAGACGCTGGCTGCGGCCGATGCCGATGTGTCTACCTGCACATCGCGGCGGGCCGGCGGCAGGCCGGTTTGCTGGGCGACCGCGGCTGCGGC
>CAYRYM010000035.1:0-6877 GCA_964428705.1 uncultured Candidatus Saccharibacteria bacterium
TGGTGGTGGCGACTATGGCTATTGCGGTGCTGTCGTTTGTGGTGTGGGTGCACCACTTCTTTACCATGGGCGCGGGGGCCAACGTTAACGCCTTCTTTGGCATTATGACGATGGTCATTGCCATACCCACCGGGGTCAAGGTGTTTAACTGGCTCTTTACCATGTTCCGCGGGCGCATTACGTTTGCCACGCCTATGCTGTGGTTTATGGGCTTTCTTACTACCTTTATACTCGGCGGCATGACGGGGGTACTCATGTCTATACCGGGCGTGGACTTCCAGTTCCACAACTCACTATTCTTGGTGGCGCACTTCCACAACATGATCATTGGCGGCGTGCTGTTTGGCTTCTTTGCGGGGTTTGCCTACTGGTTCCCCAAGCTGTTCGGCTTTAAACTCAGCGAGGTGTGGGGCAAGCGCGCGTTTTGGTGCTGGTTTTGGGGCTTTTTGGTGGCGTTTATGCCGCTGTACGCCCTTGGCATTATGGGCGCCACGCGCAGGCTCAGTGTGGTGGACCCGTCGTGGCAGCCGCTGTTTATCGTGGCGGGCGTGGGACTGTGCATTATAGGCATTGGGGTGTTGATGCAGGCGGTGCAGATGTACGTGTCTATCCGCGACCGCAGGAAAAACCCGGCAGGTAATGACCCGTGGGACAATGGCCGCACGCTTGAGTGGTCAATATCGAGCCCGCCACCCGCATACAACTTTGCCTCTATACCCACAGTACATACCCGCGACCCGTACTTTATGTATAAAGAGAATACCCTTGGTAGGGGCACAGGCGGGGGAGGTATGGAGGTCCCCGCGGCGCAAAAAGAGATAGAGATGCCTGCCTCCACTCCTATGGGCTTTATCATTGCAATAGTAGCAACGGTGTTTGGCTTTGCGGTTATCTGGCACATATGGTGGCTGGCCGCCTTGGCGCTGGCGTGCGTTGCGGCCTGTGTTATTGCAAGGTCGTTTGAGACTGACATTGAGCAGACTGTAAAAATATGACCACGCACCCTTCGACACACTCAGGGCAAGCGCAAACGACCGACAAGGTAACGTTTGGCTTTTGGGTGTACCTGATGAGCGACTGCGTGCTGTTTGCGGGGCTGTTTGCCACCTATGCGGTGCTGCGCACGGCAACCTTTGGCGGCCCGGCTATAGAGTCTATAGTAGACCTGCCGTACGTGATGGGGGAGACGATGCTCCTGCTCACCTCGAGCTTTACCATGGGCCTGGCGATGCTGGCGGCGCACATGGGCCGCAAGCGCCTGACACTTATGGCGCTTGCCGCTACGCTTGTGCTTGGCTTGGGCTTTCTGGCCATGGAGGCGTATGAGTTTGCCCACTTGATAGGCGAGGGCCATGGGCCGGGGACAAGCGCGTTCCTCTCCTCCTTCTTTACGTTGTTGGGCACGCACGGCCTGCACGTGGCACTGGGTAGTGTGTGGATGCTGGTGGTGATGGCGCACGTGTACGTGCGCGGGCTGGAGGCGGGGACGCGCACCAAGCTCATGTGCCTCGGGCTGTTTTGGCACTTCCTCGACATTATCTGGATATTTATATTTACGTTTGTGTATCTCTTTGGCTCTCTATGACAAGGCTTGCCTCATACATAACGGGGTTTGTGCTCTCGATAGTGCTGACCGTGTTGCCGCTCGTGCTGCTGTGGATGCATGAGGCCGGCGGCCACGCCTACCCCAGCCACACCATGATGTACGCGGCGTTTGTGCTGTTTGCCGTGCTGCAGATGGTGGTACAGCTGTACTTTTTCCTGCATATGGGCGAGGAGGCGCGGCCGCGCTTTAACCTTATGGCACTGTGCTTTGCGCTTATTGTCGTGGCTATTGTGGTGGGTGGTACGCTATGGATTATGGACAACCTGTCGCATCCTTCGACAAGCTCAGGACAGGCGGACACCCTTCCGTTTATTGAGGGCGTTATAACGCCGGCAACCTCCAATGACTAACGCGCTAACATTCCGCACCTACTACGACCTGGCCAAGCCCCGCATGGTGTACGCCAACGTGTTGGTGGCGGCCGCGGCGTTTGTATATGCCAGCCACGGCGCGGCCGACTTGTTGCTGGGTGCCACAGCATTGGCGGGGCTAGGGCTTGTCATCGCCTCGGCCTGCACCTTTAACAACTACATGGATCGCGAGATGGACGCCAAGATGGAGCGCACAAAATGCCGCGCTCTGCCCTCGGGCATTTTGCCCGGGCGCCACGCGCTTGTAATGGGGGCCGCCTTGCTTGCAGCAGGGGTGGTGCTCCTTTATATGACGACGCCTGCGGCGCTTATAGTCGCTCTGGCGGGCTGGGTGACCTACGTACTAATGTATACGCCGCTTAAGCCCCGCTCGCCGCATGCGCTGTTTGTGGGGGCGGTTGCGGGTGCAGTGCCGCCGGTGGTGGGCTATGCAGCAGTTATGGGCACGCTCGACTTAACTGCACTGGCTTTGTTTGCGTTCCTGTTCTTCTGGCAGCTGCCGCACTTTGTCGCGATATCTATATATAGAGGAGAGGAGTATGCGGCCGCAGATGTACCTATGTATTTTAAGGGCCCGCATACTGCGAGACAGAAAAAGGTGGCGCGCACGGTGTTCCTCGGCTCGCTTGTTGTCCTGCTAGCGTGGTGCGTCCTGCTAGTAGCGTTTGCTTAACAGGTTAAGTCTAAATTTAAGACTTCTTGTTGTTTGGGTCTCTGACAAAGTTTGTTATTGCTTGGCGTATCCACCAAGTAGCGTACGGTCTGAATCTATGACCTTTCTCGTAGTCGTATTTCTCCGCGGCCTTGTATAAGCCCATATTACCTACAAGAATAGTGTCGAGCAGGCTGTAGCCCTTTGGAATATAGCAGACATACTTTTTTGCTATTGAAACCACAAGGCGCAAGTTGGCGTTTGTAAGCGCTTGCTTCGCGTCATCGTCATCGGTTTCTTTAATCTTTTTACCCCACTCCCTCTCTTCCTCTAGAGTAGAAGGAGAATATTTACTGATTTCCTTAAGGTACTTTTCGATCTTTTCGATAGAAGATTCCATACATAAGAATTTAAAGAGGCAGGCATTCTTCACGCATAAATGGGCCTACTACCTCTACTTTTGGATCACCATGCTCTGCTATGTAGGTAGCTGGTACATTTATTGCCTTACGTGAGCCATCTTTGGTGCGCTGCTCATTCATATCCGCAATGGTAGCACCGTACACAACCGCTTGCATCCGCGCCCAGATAGCCGCTCCTGTACACATGACACAAGGCTCACACGTGGTATACAAAACGCAGTTCTTGAGATCTATTGAGTTAAGTTTTCTGCAAGCCTCGCGTATGGCTCGAATTTCCGCATGTGATGTGGAGTCTGTATCCCTGTTAAGAAAAACTCCTGAGCTAGACACAACCTCCCCATCACGGACTATGACAACACCGACTCCATATTCGCCCGCATCGCGTGAGCGCTGGGCTTCTACTATTGCTATTCGCATGAATTTTTCTTCTGGTTGAACCATGTCTGATATCCTATCGCGTTTACCTAGCGCTTAATAGTCCAAAGGTGCAGGAGGTAGGGCGCTATGCTGCCCAACAGCAGGGCGCCTACCACGCTGGTGCCAATGCCCAGTGTCTCGCTAGGCACAAGCACGGTGCTAAAGCCCACCAGGTTGATGAGTATAAGCGCCCCCATAATCGTGTAGAAGTTGATGACGCTCCACCAGGTGACATCTGAGAGGCCCCGCACGTGCACGTGGGCAAAGTGCTCGCGGTAGTGCTCGTGACCCTCCCGCTTAAGCCGCTCCTCCGCACCCCGCACGCCCACCAGGTAGCCAAGTGCAATGCCCGCCACAAATGCGGGGATGGTGTAGGGGAGCGTGTGGGCCGCGTACTGCCAGAACGAGAGGCTAAGGGTGATGACGATAAAGAAAAAGAACGAGGTCATGCTAAGGCGCGTGCGATGAAAGTTCTCCCGCACGGTGTACTTAAGCACCACGAGGTAGGAGAGAAACACCGCCAGCACGGCGATAGCAAGAACGATAGATCCGGGCAGGGCAGCTTGGGTCTCCATGCGCTCTATCGTATCAGATTTGTTGTAAGATTGTGTCAGTGCCCCCACCCAGGTTCCCTTGAAAGGACGAGGTCCACCATGATCTTTGAGAAAACCATCCGACGCTGGAAAGCTGGATTTCGCAAACGCTTCCCCTGGTTCGGAAGTCGCAGTTTCTATGTCGCAGACTACCGTCGCCAGTTTGAAACTGTCGCCAAGGAGCTCTCGGCAATGCGCAAAGAGCCTGTAAGAGCCCGTTTTAACAGGACGGATCGATGTGTAGATCTCTACACCGAAGACAAAATATTGGCGCAAGTGCGCGGATGGGGCGGCGTATATTTCAAACCCGACAGTTTGGATGTATGGCATCGCCTGTCTGATGCTGAGAGAAATCTCTTTGCTGATAAAATGCCTATTCGGCTGGAGTTCAGCGGAGCATGAGACGACGCACAAGGCCCACGGAATGACCCGCTCATCCGTGGGCCATTCTGTTTTATAAGGTGCGCTGAATCGAGTTTTGCGCTATATTTTGTAGGTTCCAGCAAGACGGGCTGTGGTATAAAAGTATTATGCACGATTCGGGTTCGTGCGATCTGAGTGCAAGTCTCAGCAGCCCGAGAGTTATAATCAAGTTCGACTCCTAAGAACCCGATTTTTACGGTATACTTATGCCATGGGCAATGCGACATGCTCGGTATGTAAGAAAAGATTTGTGCGGCCGCTTGCGAGGGTGCGCGAGGCCAAAAAGCATGGCTGGAAACAGTTCTGTTCTTCCTCGTGTCTTTCAAATTTTAGAAAGCGTGGGGAACAACTAGCGTGTGCTAATCCAAGTTGTTCCAAAAGCTTTTATCGCAGGCGCAGTGAAATACTCAAAGTAAATCTCCACTATTGTTCGCAGTCCTGTGCGGGACAAATCAATAACCAGAACTTTCCAAAACGGATTAAGATAACAAAAATTTGCGAATTGCGCGGTTGTAAAAACCAGGCTGTTGTTGCGCAAAAGTTTTGTTCGCGTCCTTGCTACGGTTTGGCGCGAACCGGGATACTACCGGCCCAGCTCATTAAGAAGCTCCAGGCCGCGGTGCGGCGCCTTGGAAGAACTCCGGCTCGAAGAGAAATGACTGAGATTGCAGAAAAGTGCGTATGGGCTTTTGGATCATGGAACGGTGCGCTTGTCGCCGCAGGGCTTGAGCCGCACCGCTCGCACAGCGCACGGATGTATAAAAGGACAAGAACGGTCGCAAGCGACGGTCATCGTTGCGACTCTATCTCCGAGGCGCTTGTGGATAACTGGCTCACTGAGCACTCAATTAAGCACACCAGGGATGCGCCTTATCCGGAGACACATTCGAAATCAGACTGGAAGCTAGAGGGGAAAGTCTTTGTAGAGTACTTCGGGCTGGCAAATGACAGCGCACGATACGACCGGGCTATCAAGCAGAAGCGAGCGCTCTGCAAAAAGCACGGCATTACATTGGTGGAACTTTACTCCAGCGATCTATATCCTACGTTAAACCTTGCCCCTAAGTTGGCTAAATATTATAGTGTTTCTGCATAAGGGCTCATAGTAAAGTGGTATTACGCGGCATTCGCATTGCCGAGGCCCGGGTCCGATTCCCGGTGAGTCCACAGCCGACAGAACAATCCCGCTTGAGCGGGATTTTCTGCGCTGTGGAAGCCGGAGCGATGCTTTGCACTTGCGAAACCGCGAGGCAGGGTCGTGCGGCAAAATTGCGACGGCGATTTTGAACGCCTGACCACTAAACGCAAAAGCTCCCCGGAAGGGGAGCTTTTGCAACATGTTCTACTTCTGCTTTTCTGCTTTGGCTAGAGTTCTACCTGAACACCGCCGTTACCCTCTATATTAACACCGCCTTGGCCGGAGGTGCTTGCAGAGTTCATCACTCCGGTGTCGGAGCCCTGCGAGTTTGAGTTGGCGTTAGCGTTTGCGTTGGCATTAACGTCAACATCTGCGTTGGCTGATGCAGCCGCCTCGAGCGCAGCCTGGAGCTTAGCCTCGAGCTGGGCGGTTGCCTCGGCATTGCCGCTGGCCTTAACGTTGGCTAGTGCCGTGGCAAATGCCTTGGCGTGCGCGTCTATATTGGCATTGAGGTCTGCCTTGGCTTCGGCGCTAAGAGCACCCTGCGCCTCGAGCTTTTTGCCCTCGGCGTGGCGCTCCGCAATTGCCTCGAGATGCTCCTCGGCCTTTGCCTCCTCCGAGAACGAGAGCGCAGCCTCTATCTTTTCGTTAACGCCTATTTTGAGTCCGTACAGAGCGTCGCCCGGCACAGAGTTGTTGGCCATGACGGATGCCCCGCCTCCTATGGCGAGCACAGCCGCGATACCTATTGCGATAAATGGCATATTGTTGTGTTGTATATTTAACTGCTAATCCGGTGCGTACTGCCTATGTATTAAGACGACATACGCCGGTGGCGCTTACCAAGGTATGCTAGCACGCTAAAGAAATGATGAAGTCGCCTTAGAGGGAGGTTTGTGTTAAAATGCCCAGAACTATGGACGAAGGTCTGCATATAGCGCTTGCATCGGAGCGCCTGTTTGAGGTGTGGGGCCTGCCCATCACGGCTTCTTTGCTGACCGCATGGCTGGTTATCGGCACGCTCCTTATAAGTGCCTTCCTCATACGTCGCAAGCTGTCCATGATGCCGGGCCGCATACAGGCGGGGATAGAGATGTTTTTTGAGTATCTGCTGGGGATGATAGAGAGCACCCTGGGTACGCGCGCGCTGGCAGAGCGCTACTTTCCGCTCATCGCCACGATATTTATCTTTATACTGACGGCCAACATGTTCGACTTCCTGCCTATATACGGCACAGTCGGGCTGGTAGACGCG
>CAYRYM010000036.1:0-6770 GCA_964428705.1 uncultured Candidatus Saccharibacteria bacterium
AGACGCGCTCTATCACGTCCAATTGCAGCGGGTGGACGTGCTTCTCATCTTCCTCGCGTCCGGCCCTGTGTACGATTCCGCAAGGTTTATCTCTTGGTGAATGCGCTCCATCTCCGTCATGCCCTCCTCCGCTTCAGCATCCGCAAACACCGCTTGCATGTAACCTCGGTTGCATCCTCCGTCCACTTCACGTGCTCCAAGAAGTTCGACCAGCACAACGTTACCCTCTTGGCAATACTAAGCCATTCGGCATAATGCTTATGGTTCGAGGGCGCTTTCAGGTCGTGTTTGAGGTGTACGACTCTCATGCCCCGCACCTCCGAAACGCCCACGCCACTTCGTCCGGGCTCAACCTCGGGCGCTCCATCTGCCGCAGCGCCTCAATCGCGAGTTTCACCGTCTCTGCTGACGGGCTGTTCACCTTGCACGCATCCGCCAGCCCTATCCATTGGCATGCGGTCATCAACTCCGCTTCGTCGGCGGTAATTCCGTGCTGGTGCAACTGTGCGGCAAGCGCGAAGGCTTTCTTCGTTCGGTTGGCTTCGGCGTATGGGTTACTTGCCATACAGGAATCCTAGCACTATGCTACCTAGGTTGCAAGTGGTTTCTTCCTCTTTTTATATCGGGCGAGCGCCATCATTCGGGCGTGCTCGCTTTTTTGCTCCGCCGTCTTGCTCCCCCATCTTGCCGCTATCATCTTGCGCGTCAACTCTTTGCGGTACTCCGCAAGAACTTCGGCGCGTGCTTTTCTTTTTTCGCTTGCGGTCATGCTACCTAGTAAGATAAACTTTTTTTTGGTGATGCGTCAAGTTTTCTCTTGCTTCCTATGTAGCAGCGTGCTAACTTTGGTCATGCCTCACATACACATTAAGCACGGTACGGCGGATCGGGTGTTCAACACCGATCAGATCGTTACGGTGTGCTTCCAGTACGAGATACCAGAAGGGCGCGTGGCGAAGCGGGCACGCTGTAGCGTTGTGACCGCAGCCGATGGGCTGGAGTACACCTTGATAGGGGACAATGCCGATGAGTTCTGGGCGAAGTACCAGCGCCTCTGCGTCGCGCAGCAGCGCCCGGAGGTTGGGTGATGGAAATCCACGTTCGGCACAATTTCAGGTCGAAACTTCCGCCAGGATATGACCCGTTTGGTAGCGAGGCGAGCCGTCTTCCATCCACCACCCATGAGCCAAAGCACAGCTTCATGCTGTGTGGTAAGCACACCGCCGACCTAAATCCCAAGACCGAGAGATGGATATTAGCCTCCCAAGACGTGAGGGCGACTTGCGAAAAATGTCAATTTGCAAGGCAGGAGGTTGAGTGATGCGCGAACTGATCGCACAGATCGCCAAGTTGGAACTCGAAGCCGCAGAGCTGCGCAAGGACAAAGCGCGGCTAGATTGGCTGGATGCTAATCCGGATATTTATTTTGCGCGCGTTGGATCAGCAGTGGAATTGCTGACAACGGACCATGACTTCATGCAGGACCCGACTTTTGCCAATGGCACCACGCTCCGCCATGCCGTCGACGCCGCCATGGAGAAATTATGTCCCGCTTCGAAATGATCGACGACAACGATTTCACGAACGACGAGATTGCGCCGGACCCCGAGCAGTTCGACGCCTCCGAGCCCATCGACATGGACGAGTGCGAGAACTGCGGTGAGCTGGCCGAGGATCTGTACACCGTCGTGAGCGCCGATGTAACCGTGGGGTACCGAGAAATGAAGTGGGTGTGCGAGAAGTGCCGGCCGAGGAGGAAGGAATGAGCCATACACCTGGACCGTGGACAGTGTGCAACAAGGGCGACTGCACATGCAAGGTAGTGTGGTGCTCCGAACACCCAATCGCAGAAGTAGTGCATGGCCCATGGGGAGACCGCTATCCGGCGCTACGCCTCATTGGAGACTCTCTCGACATCAAAGCTGAGCCGTTTATCGACATGATCGAGTACGGAGCAGTGGATGAGGATACGGCAAAGGATAACGCGCTGCTCATCGCATCCGCCCCTGACCTTCTCGAAGCGCTGGAACTTGCCGTAGCCACATCATATGAGGCGGGCATGTCTGGCGAGGATGACGAGGGATGGCTTTCCGTCGCCCGTGCCGCGATCAAGAAAGCGAGGGGCGAATGAACACCCAAGAAGTGCTCGCCATCCTCGCCACGGTGATCATCGTCACGTGGCTGATTCTGAAGGGAGGGAAAAGATGAAAATAATTGCCGCTACTGTATTGATCGTGTGCGGACTGGTGCCGTTTGTTTTGCTCAGCATCCTGTATTACGCATGGGCTGCATGGGTGCTGTGGAACTGGTATGCGCCAATGGCAGGGCTGGATCAGGCGTCATACGCGAAAGTGTACGCGTTGATGACGTTGTTCAGCGTACTCAAGGGGCCTGCCGCAAGTTATGCCTCTGACGAGGCATCGAAGAAAGAAAACATGATCAAGTTTTTCTTCGGGCCGATTCTTTCGGTTGCAATCGGACGTGTGATGCTGGAGGTTTTGAAGTGAACGATCCGCGAACGCATCCGGTACCAGGTGCCGAAATCGAGGTACTTGGTAAGAACAAGTCGAGCAGGCGCCGCGTGCTTCGCGTGTTCAGCGGTGGTGTTGAATATCAGCCATTGGACAGCAGGAGAGTCCTGAAGATGAACACCACCACCCTCGCCGCATGGCGCAAGTGGGCATTCAACGGGCACGTGGTTTCAAGGGGGCAGTAATGAAATACACGTTTGAGACAGATGCGCCCATGTGCTCACTGGAAGAGTTCGCCACGAAGCATGGCTTGGAGATGGTGGTTACGGAACGTCCACTGGACGAGTGGCATCGGAAACGCCATAGTCCGCGTTACATGGCAAGGTTCCGCCGTGTCGAAGTGAAGCAGGGCGCTTGTCTAGCAAGCCTGCGCGGAGAGGGAAATACGCCAGACGAGGCGATCAAAGACTACATGTCGCAGATACTCGGAGAGCGGATGGTCTACGACGCCATGGGCAATAATCGTCGCGAAATAACCGTGCCGAATGAATGGAGGGTCGAATGAAAGACCCGTACTTACTCGCCGGAGTCGCTATCGTCTTCGGTTGCCTCTTCGCCAAGCGGACGCCAGTGTCGCTGGTTCAACGCGGCTGCATCTACGCCCGAGCGGTGTGGCTGCTGGCCTGTACGATGGCCGAGGGCGCGTGGGAGAGGCGGAGCCGGTGGGAAGAGTGCAAATTTGAAGCATGGAGACAACGATGAATCTCAACCTGGTGGAGTTGGCGCTAATTTACATCGCGGCTGCCTTCGTCGGAGCATTCGCGGGGTTTAGATTTGCGAAATGGAGGCGAAGACGATGACCATCGAAAACATCAAGCGGGCGCAGACGGATGCGAAGCGGTTTCTGGCTTGTGCGGAGGATATGTTGAAAAACGGCGTGCATGAGGTAACGTGGACAGGTAAGACCACACGCATGCTCGCACGTGGGAAGAGATCCAGCGCCCTTCGCCGCGCCTCCATGGACCTGACGCGGGCGCTTGCGGAAATGAGGAAAGCATGACACCTGAATTTGAAGCTGAAGTGATGGCGAAACTAAGACATATTGCGTCCTTAGCGGCGCATGCGGATGGGGTGGTGGGTATGGTTGATAACCCCCACATAAAAGCTCTCCGCGTTGCCTCTCGGGTGGCCCAAGAGGCCATTGATGCCATCGAAAAGAAAGCCTCCAATGACTGACCACGATTCCCTCCAAGGCTCGGGCAATCCGCACTCGCCCGCGCCTCTTTCTTCTGCTGATCGTATTGCCGAACTGCGCGATGAGCTATTCGGTATCAAGACGTGGCTGGAATATTGGCTTGGCACGAAATGCGAATCGCGCCATTCGAGGGATAGCAACGGCCACATCAACAACACGTGGGGTGTCGTCCCGATCCCCGATTGGGATGTGAAGCAGAAACTACAGGCCATCGATATGGCACTTGCGAACACAAAGGAGACACCAATTGAATAACGCTCTTTCTCACGTCACCTGCCCTGTGACTCGCGAGCAATGCACGGAGCCACTGTGCTGCGACGAGGGCATGTGCCAGATAAATCCTGGAAGCCTTGGCTGCGAGGTGCCACGCGGCAAGGTAATCCATGTAGGACGCGGCGACGAACTGGAACGGCAAATAGCGGCGGCGGTGGAGGATCGGGACACGTGGAAACGCTGGGCGATCTTCAACGGTGTTGGTTTGGGGCTGATGATTTGGGCTTGGTGGGTTACGAAATAGGAAAGGAACCAATGGAACAAATTAAACAAATGAATGACTTGGCGAAAGCCCAGATTGCCGCGTGGTACTCCGCGCCAGCCGAAGCGTTGGAACGTGACCTGCGGACACTGAGGCTGTATGAGCCTCTGACACTGGACGAGCGCAACACGCTGATCGAAGTTGGCGAATCGATGCTGGCTGCGAAGAAAACGATTACACCAGAGAAGCCGAAGCGTGGCCGTCCGCAGGGCTCGAAGACGCGGAAGGAGGCGAGCGGCAATGGCGAATAACCCTGACTACACAGAGATTGCGCAAGTTGAGATAGTTCAACCGGGAGCGCTGGAGGCCATCGAGCGGGCCAGCATTGACATGCAGATTTCGACGGCGAAGAAGTACCCGCGCCCCGATCTCAGCATCATAAAAAAGCGCATTCTCGACATGGCTACCATGGATATTGAGACGGCGCAGATGTGCTTCTACAGCTTCAAGCGTGGCGGGAAGGACATCGAAGGGCCATCGATTAGGCTGGCGGAAATTGCGGCCACGAACTACCGCAACATCCGGTACGGTTCCCGCATCATCGGCAATGACGGGTCGAAGGTGACGGCGCAAGGTGTCTGCCACGACCTTGAGAACAATGTGCTGGTGTCCATCGAATCGGATCGCAAGATCACGGGCAGAGATGGCAACACGTTTTCGGAGGACATGCAGATTATGACGGGCAATGCGGCAGCTGCAATTGCTCGGCGCAACGCGATCACGTCGGTGATTCCCCGCGTGCTCATCAACAGCGCGTGGAAGACGTGCATGTCGGTGGTCACTGGCGACATCAAGAGCATCAGCACGCGGTTTCAAGAGGCCATGCGGTACTTCAGTGGCCTGAAGATCACGGAGGGGCAGGTGCTCGAATACTTGGAGCGCATGTCGCCCGAAGACGTGACCCGCGAAGACATCGTGAAGTTGCTCGGCCTGTCGAACGCACTGCGTGAAAAGGAAGTCACGTTGGACGAGGTTTTCAAGCCCGTGCCGCCCAAGCGGGCACTATTCAAGAAGAAAGACGAGCCCGTAGCCGAAGAGACGAAAAAAGAGGAACCGAAGGCCGAGACGCAGGAAGAGATCGACGCGCGGCAACTGCGCGAGCAACTGGCGAAGGAGCAAGCTGAGGGGCTGTTCCCAGCTGAGGAGAAGAAGGGAGGAAAGCGGTGAAGTGGAGATGGCACGGAAGCGTTACGCGCAGCGGAGAGGGCATCGTTGACGCAGAGACAGAGGAAGATGCGCAAGAGTTTGCGGCCAACAGGCTGCGGAAATGTACTCCAGAGTGGGAGATCTATGTAGACGTGACGGATGAGAATGACGAGGACAACGAAAAATGATCAAAGCCTCAGCCTCAAGCCTTGACCGAATCGAGAAGCTGCTTCGCGATGAACGCCTCAATGGGCGATACCCGGAGCATTTGACATGGGTCCGTAAGGCGGCTCGCTTGTCGGCGCTGCAAGAAGTATGGGCAATCCTAAGGGAGAAAAATACATATGATGATCAAAGCATCGGCGAGTAGCCTCGGCCGCATCGCAGCGTGTCCGGGATCACACGCAGCGGAATCGCAGCTCCCTGAGCGCAACTCACGTGATGCCGATGAGGGCACGAACCTGCACGACGTGATGAGCGGGGTTCGTGATCGCAAGGGGCTCACCAGTGGACAGATCTGGGCCGTCGAGTTCTGCGAGCGACAGGATCAAGAACTGACACTGCTGCATATCGGAGGATTGCTGTGGGATGATCGCCGCGAGTGGGCGAGCGCGGCACGGCTACTCGATTCGATCATCATGGGCAAGCCAGACCGCGTAATCTGGGGTGGCAATTTGGCGCTAGTCGAGGATTACAAGTTCGGGCGTATAGAAGTTGACCACGCCGAGATCAACCTCCAGTTGCGCGCCTATGCCATCCTTGCGGCGCAGGAGAACCGCTATCACGATGCGGTGACCGTGGCGATCATTCAACCCCACGCAACACTGGAGAGTCGCGTCACTGTCGCCCAGTACACGCGGGGGGACATCCAGAAAGCGAAAGAGGAACTGAACGATATCCTCGTGACCGCATCGAAGCCCGATGCTCCGCGCAAACCAGGTGCCCACTGCCGCTACTGCAAGGCGTTGGGGACCTCGCGTTGCCCAGAGTCCACGGAGCAGGCCATGTCCCTCGTGCCACTCACTAATGCGCAGGTGATGCCTGTGGGTGCGGAATTGGCGAAGTTCATTGCCGCGTGGAAGCTGATGGAGCCCATGGGCAAGGTACTGATGGAGCATGCCAGAGAGCAACTGCAAGCAGATCCCGAAAGCATCCCCGGCTGGTACTTAACGGACGATGTTCCTGTACGTGCCTTGCCCGATGTTGAGACGGCTTGGGCGGCGGCGGATGCGGCTGGTGTGACTGCCGAGGAGTTCATGGCCGCGTGCTCCGTAGGAGTAGGAGCGCTGGAAGAAAAGATGCGGGCCAAGTTCGGGTGGCGAGCGAAGGACACGAAAGGCGAGTTTAACCGCATCATGGCCAG
>CAYRYM010000037.1:0-6594 GCA_964428705.1 uncultured Candidatus Saccharibacteria bacterium
GTTGCCGTGCCGGACTCCGCAACGCTCGAGCGCTACAAGCCCTTTGACTACCTTAACGACCTGGCAACGCGCATGGCGGCGGGCTCGGCCAGCTTGGTGGTGTCGCGCGCCGGGGCAGGGAACATATTCGAGACTGCGGCATGGGGCCTGCCGGCCATATTGGTGCCTATACCCGAGCCTATAAGCCACGACCAGACCAAAAACGCCTTTGCCTACGCGCGCGCCGGGGGTGCCTCTGTGCTCGAGCAGAACAACCTCACGCCCGGGCTCCTTATATCGGAGATTCACCGGATACTGGGCGACGAGAAGATAAAGCACCACATGCAGCAGGCGGCGCGCACCTTTGCCCGCCCAGACGCCGCCAAACTCATTGCCGTCGCGCTCCTGGACATTGCCCTTTCCCACGAGGAATAGGAGCGCCGCAGATGTACTCATCTGCAAAATTACTATAGTCTGCTAGACTGCCTCTATGTCACAGAAGGTTATAACCCGGATAGCTCCCTCGCCGACGGGGGAGATGCACATTGGCACGGTGCGCACCGCGCTGTTTAACTACATTTTTGCCAAGCAGCACCAGGGTACGTACTTTGTACGGGTCGAGGACACCGACAGGGGAGAGGGCCGCTACAAGCCCGAATGGGTAGACGCGATATGGCGCGACTTTAAGTGGGTGGGGCTTGAGCCCGACAAAAAGTACGTGCAGTCCGAGCATCTCGCCAGGCACCAGGAGCTCTTGCGCAAGCTCATTGCAGAGGACAAGGCATACGTCTCGCGCGAGCCCAAAAAAGACGATCCCTTGCAGGAGGTGGAGGTAGTGCGCCTGCGCAACAAGGGAGGCCCGCTTACCTTTGCGGACCTTATACGCGGCGATGTAACCTTTGACACCACCGAGCACGGCGACTTTGTTATAGCGCGCTCTGTAGACGACCCTCTGTACCACTTTGCCGTTGTGGCAGACGACGGCGACGCCGGGGTCACGCACGTGCTGCGCGGCGACGACCACATCTCCAACACGCCGCGCCAGATACTCATACTCGAGGCGCTCGGCTATACCCGGCCTGTGTATGCCCACTTCCCGATGATCCTCGCGCCCGACCGCTCTAAGCTCTCCAAGCGCAAGCACGGCGCATCCCTGGAGAACTATCGCTCGCAAGGGTTCCTCCCCGAGGCCGTACTCAACTACCTGGCTTTGCTGGGATGGAACCCGGGCACTCCGCAAGAGATCTTTTCTATTGACGAGCTGATGCAGGCCTTTAGCATAGAGCGCATGCAGAAGGGCGGCGCGGTGTTTGATATGCAGAAGATGCTCTGGTTTAACCACGTATATCTCAAACAACTCACGGATGAGGAGTTTGCCTCAAAACTCAATGACTTTGCCAACACACAAGTAGACATGCGGCTCGTGCCGCTTATAAAGGAGCGCGCACAGACGCTTAAGGAGGCCCATGACATGCTTGCGAGCGAGTTCGGGTTCTTGCAGAGCGTCTCTTATGAGCCGGCGCTTTTGCTAAATAAAGGAAAGATAGCAAAGGAGGATGCGTCTAAGCACCTGCAGGCGCTGATGAGTCTCTTGGAGAACATGGGAGATGAATCATTCACCCCTGCGACCATTAAAGATGCGGTATTCCCGTATGCAGACCAGGAGGGCAGGGGCGCGGTCCTGTGGCCGCTGCGTACTGCCCTCTCTGGTATGGAGAAGTCGCCTGACCCCTTCACAATCGCGGCGCTCATCGGGCGCACAGAGACACGCGCGCGCATTGCTCAAGCGCTCAAAAACCTTTAAAATAGAACTATAATGTTCCGCTATCGCTCAGTCTTGGCCTGGGGTGCCGCCGTGCTTTTTGTAGCGGCTATTTTTGTGGCAATACAGAGCCCGGAGCCTGCCCTGGCGCAGACCAAAGAGGAACTGCTGGAGAAGGTGGACGACACCAACGCGCAGATAAAAAAGATACAGGACGAGATAAAAAAGCTCGAGAGCCAGCTGACCACTACCAGCGCGCAAAAGCTCACGCTGCAGAACACGGTCAAGGGGCTCGACCTGCAGATACAGAAGCTCCAAAAAAGCCTCTCCCTAACCCAGAGCCAGATATCGCAGAAGGACAAGGACATTAAGGTGCTGGGCAGCAACATAACCACGACCGAGGGCAAAATAGACGTGTCGCAAAGCCAGGTGGCTATAACCCTGCGCGAGCTCGACCGCATGACGGAGGACTCTATGGTCACCGCGCTCTTGGGCGGGGGCACGCTGGCCTCGTTCTTTGACCAGGCGATAAGCCTCTCCACCGTGCGCGACGAGCTGCAAAACCACATACAGGACCTGTCGGCGCTCAAGACCAACCTCAGCAGCTCTAAAAAGACCGCCGAGCAGAAAAGGCAGGAGCTTGCCGCTCTTAAAAACAACCTGACCGACCAGCAGAAGGGCGTGTCCGTGGTGCGCACGACCCAGAGCTCGCTTCTGACCGAGACGCAGAACCAAGAGGCAGCCTACCAGGCGCTTATAGCCAAGAAAAAGGCCGAGCAGGCATCATTTGAGGCCGAGCTTATCAAGCTGGCTCAGGGGCTAGGGACCGCCGACACCACCACAGCGCCTCCGGCAGCGCGCGGCACCATAGGATGGCCCATAGACGCCGTGCGCGTGACGCAGTACTTTGGCAACACGACATTTGCGGCATCGGGCGCATACAACGGCCAGGGCCACAACGGCATAGACTTTGGCGGTCCTATAGGCACGCCGGTGCGCTCTGTATTACCGGGCGTTGTGCAGGAGGTCAACCAGGGCGCCATAAAGTACTGCCAGTACGGCAAGTGGGTGCTGGTCAAGCACAACAACGGGCTCACGTCGCTGTACGCGCACCTCTCTAGTATCTCCGTGGCCAAGGGCCAGGCGGTGGGGGCGGGGCAGACGGTGGGGCTCTTGGGCGACACGGGCTATGCCACCGGCCCGCACCTGCACATGACCCTGTATGTCTCCAGCGCCGTCACGTTTAAGAACTACACCTGCAACTCCGGCGCCGTGGCGTTTATCCCGATAGCCCCGCTCAACGCCTACCTCAACCCGCTCAACTATCTGCCGCAGTAAAAGCCGCTATCCCCAGGGGCGGGGGAGCGGGGCTCACGCTGGGCTTTTTGGCCTCATACTAGGTAACAAGCGGGACTGGTCGAGCCGCCCAACTCATTTCCGTATATATCTTCGTACATGAAAGCACTTCACGTTATCGCGTTTATCCTCGTTGCCATTGGCGGTCTTAACTGGGGCCTTGTAGGCCTTAGCATGCTGTCCGGCGGCGGCGACTGGAACGTCGTCCACATGCTCGTCGGCTCCTCGATGGACATCGAGGCTGTGGTCTACGTGCTCGTCGGCATCTCGGCTGTGTGGCTCGTCCTGACCCACAAAAAGGCCTGCCGCGACTGCGCCTAAAGCGCATCCGCATCAAAAACACCCCGAGCTTTGCCCGGGGTGTTTTTGTTTTGCCCAAAATGGTACACTGGAGACAATATGGCTAAGGCAATAGAGGTTAAGGACCTGCGCAAAACCTACGCGGGCGGCACAGAGGCGCTTAAGGGCGTCAATTTAGAGGTAGAGGAGGGCGACTTTTTTGCGCTCCTGGGCCCAAACGGCGCGGGCAAGACCACCATGATAGGCATACTCACGAGCCTTGTTACGGCCACATCCGGCACGGCGAGCGTGTTTGGCGCCTCGCTCGAGACTAACAAGGACCTGGCCAAGACCTATATCGGCCTGGTGCCGCAGGAGTTCAACTTCAACATATTTGAGAAGGTGATAGACATTGTGGTGACCCAGGCCGGCTACTACGGCATACCCCGCCCGGAGGCCCTTAAGAGGGCCGAGGAGCTATTGCGGGCTCTTGGCCTGTGGGACAAGCGCAACCAGCCCTCCCAAGGCCTGTCGGGAGGTATGAAGCGCCGGCTCATGATAGCTAGGGGCCTCGTGCATCAGCCCAAGCTCCTCATATTGGACGAGCCTACGGCCGGGGTGGATGTCGAGATGCGCCTGGGCATGTGGGACTTTTTGCGCAAGCTCAACCAGCAGGGGACAACTATCATACTCACCACCCACTATCTGGAGGAGGCCGAGGAGCTGTGCCGCAATATCGCCATCATCAACAAGGGTCAGATTGCCGTTAACGAGAGTATGCAGGGCCTCTTGGACCGCCACGGCAAGGACAGCCTGGAGAAGGTCTACCTCGATATCATTAAGGACAACAACGCCTCTTAATTGTATGAAAAATTTCTCCTACTGGGTGCCGTACTACACCATGATGCGCAACGAGCTTGTGCGCATTGTGCGCATCTGGAGCCAGACCTTGCTGCCGCCGGTTGTCACTACCTCTCTGTACTTTGTCGTCTTTGGCAAGTTTATCGGGGCACAGCTGGCGCCCATAGACGGCCTCTCCTACATACAGTTTATTGTGCCGGGCCTCATCATGATGTCGGTCATCACCAGCTCGTACATGAACACGGTGTCCACCTTTTACTTTGCCAAGTGGACAAAGACGCTCGACGAGATACTGGTAAGCCCCATGCCCGACTGGCTGGTCATTATCAGCTATGTGAGCGGGGGAGTACTGCGCGGGCTCTTGGTGGGCGCGCTTGTAACCGTGGTGGCGCTCTTCTTTACGCACCTGGCGGTCTACAACATCCTTGTCTTGGTGGCGGCCCTGGTGCTGACCTCTATCCTGTTTAGCTTTGGCGGGCTTATAAACGGCGTGTTTGCCAAGGGCTTTGACGGCATCTCTATCGTGCCCACGTTCGTGCTCACGCCCTTAACCTACCTAGGCGGTATCTTTTACTCGATAGACCAGTTCTCGCCCTTCTGGCAGAACGTATCGCTGGCCAACCCGATACTCTACATGGTCAACGCGTTCCGCTGGGGCTTCTTCGGTGTCAGCGACATCAACATCTGGACCTGCTTTGCCGTCTTGGCCGGCATGACTATTATCTTTATGGGCATAGCCGCCTACCTCTTCCGCAACGGCATCGGCCTCAAGAATTAAAATAGTTTTTTGCCGCCTCGGGTCCACTCGCGCGTTACGGTTGTCTCTACCTCTATCTTGGAGGCTTTGCGGAGTTTTTTAATGGTGGCGGGCGGGGCGATGGGGAAGTGCTTGGCCTCGCCCAGCTCCTCGGCCAGCCAGTCCACGTCCTCTTCAGTCGTGAGCCACCGGGCCGGGTCGTACTTTTGGATATTAAACGGGGCAGAGTAGCGTCTTAAGGTTTTGCGGCCCGAGTCCAGAAAGTACTCGTGGAAGTAGGACATCACAAGCTCGCGCACATTTAAGTACACCGGGTCGCGCCAGCGCAGGACGGGGTAGTTGGTCTTGCTTATGGCGCCCCACCGGCCACCTTCCTTAAACAACGCCACAATATGGTCGTAGTCGCCGGCCGTGGCCTCCAAGCCAAGCAGTATCGGCGGGCGGCCGTGGTAGGCCAGGGCCGCGACCGCCAACATGGCACCCTCCATACAGTGGGCCTTGCGGTCGCGCATCACGCGCCGCGGGCTGCGCATCGTGTGCTCGTGGCTGTGCAGCACGTTGTTAGGCATTGCATCCAAGTAGTCCTGGATTTTGTTGGGAGTTGAGAGTTTGGCAAAAAGTTTTTGCTCCGCAGGAGTTAAAAGCGATTTGAGCTTGTTTTTGTAAGTCACCTCTTAAGCATAACAAACGGGGGAGTGGTACCCTATTTGTTTTTAAGCCTTTTTAGATCCGGGGTCCCCTACTCAAATTTGGCAAAATCGGGGGAGGGGTCCAAAGCAGGTTTTAGTGGATAGGTTGTCGGGAATAGTATGGAAATATTTTTGTAAAAATATTTGGAGCAGTGGTGGAGGGAAGGGGAGCAAAATTAGGACCAGCCGGGCCCATGGGCGAGTGCCTCCTTTGCTGTAGCATAAGCGTCGCACAATATATCTTTTGCGACGTGTAGCTGGGGCTAAACGTCGCAACAAGATTGGCCTCATTTTCCAACACTGAAGTATCGGAAAATAACGCCCCCACTGCCTGCCAGAGGCTCTAAAATGGCCTGTGGCGC
Organism: uncultured Candidatus Saccharibacteria bacterium; assembly: GCA_964428705.1. Taxonomy (GTDB): domain Bacteria; phylum Patescibacteriota; class Minisyncoccia; order Phycocordibacterales; family SBAW01; genus GWA1-54-10. The sequence goes on from CAYRYM010000037.1 coordinate 6,046, forward strand.
GCCTTTGTCTAGTCTCGCCTCCTTGGTATCCCCCGGCCGAGATAGGTTGAAAAATAAGGCTCAGGGGGGTCGCCAAAATATCGGCTGCCTGCGGGGGAGTCGCTCCCCTGCTGTTTGGCCAAGAGCTGGGGAAGTCGGACTTCCCCACACTTGTATCCAACGCAAAAGCCGCCCCTGGTTTGGGGCGGCTTTTGTTTTTGATGCTAATTAGTTGGCAAGCGCAACCTGCTGCGACTTGCCCCAGCAGTGCTTGGAGGCGTTCCAGTCGCGGGTGCCGTTGCGCTCGTACAGGTAGCGGGCATAGGCCGCGTTGCCCTGCAGGGTGTAGATGTTGAGGCCGAGATTCTCCTGCGCCGACTTGGCGTGCAGGGATGCCATGATCTGGAAGGCGCCCATGGCGGATGAGGTCGGGTTTTTAAGAACTTTGCCATTGGAGTCGAGCTGGCGGAAGCGGGACTCGCAACGGGCGATATCTATCATGACAGGCGCGTCTTTAAAGTACTCGCGCACGTACTCCTCGACGGACTGGGATGCGGGCATGGCGGCGGG
>CAYRYM010000038.1:0-6574 GCA_964428705.1 uncultured Candidatus Saccharibacteria bacterium
CTGATTATAAGAGCGGGGTTTAAATCCCACTCCCTAGACTCGTTGAACGGAACAAGAGAAAAGTGTCACAACCTCCTCCTAAGAAGTTGAGCAAATGTCTCCTGCTTTACTTGCCTTGTCGCAGCCGCTTGTAACAACTGCAACAAGTATTGAAGATCGGTGTGATCTTATTAACTTCCCTGCCAGAATTCGAAACTGACAGGATTTCTATAGCAGGCTGATCTCTCGTTCTTCTCAAATTGAGAAGCAGTGAAGAGGGCCCTTTGTCAAAGAAAACCGCCCCCTAGGGGCAGCGACTTGTCCACTATATACTCCTGAGGGTGGAAGTCAAGTGAAGAAAAAGGGGTCTTTTAAGGCCTAAAATAAGGGCCTTTTGGCCCCCTTTATCCCCCGTTTTTACACACGTTTTCCCCATCTTTATCCCCAAGCCATATTCGGGCAAAAAGAAGGCCCCAGTGTGGGGCCCCTCTAGGTTCCATCTGCCTCCGGGAGGATAGACGGCAAGGAGGAAGATGGTCGTTCAGAAATGTATAAACAAGAATAAAAAGGGTGGGAGGAGCGGTCCTGCTCCCGGCAAGAGACCATGTGGGATTTATGCCACAAAAGCCCCAGAAAGAACTCCCGCTCGCTCCTCCCCTATTCTACACCCGCCGCTTTTAGCGCCGCCTCTACCTGTTGATAGAGCTCCTCTTGGGTGCCGTTGTTGGTTAGGACCGTGTCGGCGGAACTTATGACCGCGCGTATATTATTGCCTCTGCCGCCCTGCCCCTCGTCCTCCCGCCTGGAGTGTTCTAAAAACTGCTCGTAGGTAACCTGATCCTTTTCCCCCTCATGCCGCCGCATGGTGCGCTCGTATCGCTTATCTAAATCGGCATCCACTCCCCAAATAACGCCGCCCATACTGCGCACATAGTCTGCCTCACTAGGTCTGTGTATAGCCTCAAGCACGTAGTCTTTTGCACCGTCCTTTTGCGCCCGCTCGTGGGAAAAATGCATGACGCCGCCCGGGTACTTAGCCATAAGCTCGTCGGCCAAGGGCGACATGTGCGTACGGGTCTGGGGCAACCCGCGCTCCTGCAGAATAGCCTTGAGCGTGCCGGAGCTGGAGTAATGGGAGAATCCTTTTGACTTTAAATATTCGACAACCGTCCCCTTGCCTGCCCCGATAGTACCGGTAATGCCTATTATCATCCTCCTATTTTAGCTTTTCTTTTGCAGCTTTTCCCAGGCGACAAGGAGCGGCGAGGCGAGGAAGATAGACGAGTAGGTGCCCGCTATCATGCCCACAATAAGGGTCAGGGCAAAGTTCTGCGTTGCGGCCGGGCCGACAAAGTACAGGGCGGCAAGCACAATGATGACAGTAAGCGAGGTGTTTATGGAACGCGATATGGTCTGAGATATCGAGCGGCTTACCACATGCTCAAAGCTCTCGTGCTTTCGGTGCTCGCGGCTTAAGTGCAGGTTCTCGCGGATGCGGTCAAAGATGACAATAGTGTCGTTAATAGAGATGCCGAGGATAGTCAGGAGCGCCACGATAAACAGCGCGTCTACCTCGGCACCGTACAGGTGGCCCAACAGAGCAAAGAGGCCCACGGGCAGTATTATGTCGTGCAGCAAGGTAACGATAGCAACGATGCCGTACTTCCACGAGGACACGCTCTCGTGCTTCTCGCCATCCTTGTCACCGGTGGACACCCTGCGGAACGCAAAGGCGATAAACAGGACCGTGCACAGCACAACCAGGCCAATAGCTATCCAGGCCTTGCGCAGGAGCTCCGCGCCAAGTGACGGGCCAATAGAGGTAAACTGGTCCTCGCGCACCTCGCCCAGGCCGGCCAGCGCGCCAGAGAGCGTGGCACGCTCGTCAACTGAGAGGTCGCGCTGGCGCAATATAAAGCCCTCGGTGCCGGAGGGCTGGACGCGCACCTCGCCCAGACCCAGAGACTCTGTTGCGGTGCGGACCATGTCAGGTGCCGGGCGCCCGCTTAGGTAGGTTACCTGCATAAGCGAGCCGCCGGCCAGGTCTATGCCGGGCTTGAGCCCCCACGCGGCCAGCGCCGCCAGCGACAGCACGGTAAGCACGGCCGGGAGGATAAAAAAGTATTTAAGATTGCGTGTGAAGTCCATAATCTAGCGAGTGAGCGAAATAAAGCTTGCTTTAATTTCCGAGCGAGCGACGATTATATGAGATGTATTCATGCTCTTATAGGTATATTTTATTTCCTCAGGCCGGAGCGCATCAGGAAGTGCCATACCGGCTTGTCGGTATCAACGCCCAGAGCCAAAAGGAACGTGCGCGATATCGTAATGGCAGAGAGCATAGAGACAATGACGCCAAGTCCGAACACCAAGGCAAAGCCCTTAATAAGCGATGTGCCAAACCAAAACAGGATGAGCGCCGCGATAATGTGCGCCACGTTGGAGTCCCTAATGGCGAGCCAGGCGCGGGCAAAGCCCTCGCGGATAGCCGGCTCTGTGCGCTTGCCGGCAGCCAGCTCCTCCTTGATGCGCTCGGCAATAAGCACGTTGGCGTCTACCGCCAGGCCCACCGAGAGTATAAAGCCCGCTATGCCGGCGGCGGTTAAGACCACCGGTATGAGCTTAAAGAGCGCGAGCATCATAAGCACGTAGATAAACAGGGACACTACCGCCACCACGCCCGGCAGGCGGTACCAGGCGATCATAAACAGCGACAAGAGAACAAAGCCCGCCACGCCCGCCACAACGCCCGCACGCAGTGCCTCGTCGCCCAGCGTAGCGCCTATGGTCTCTGTCGAGGCCAGAGTGATAGGTACCGGCAAGGCGCCAAGGTTAAGGTTGCGGACCATCTCGCGCGCGGTCTCGGCAGTAAAGCTCCCGCCCGAGATAATAGCCGTGCCGTCGGTAATAGGCGTCTGTATGGTTGGGGCGCTCAGCAGCTTGCCGTCGAGGAATATCGCCAGCAGGCGGCCCGTGTTGGCCGTGGTTATAGTGCCAAAGAGCCGCGCGCCCTCCGGGTTAAAGTCCACACGGATAACCGGTGCCGTGGCCAAGGCACCCTGCCCGTTGCCAAACTGGAGCGTCGCGCGAGAAAGGTACTGGCCGGTAAGGCCCGTATCTACAAAGACGCCGGCGTTGGTGGAGGATGCAGTCTCAAAGACGGTCGGGTCTACACCATCGCGCACCAGCTTAAACTCCAGCACCGGGGTCTCGCCAATAAGCCGCACCGCCTCGTCTACATCGGTAATACCCGGCAGCTCGACAACCAGGCGGTGCTCGCCGCCGCCAAGCGCCCCGCCCTGCTCGGTCTGTACCAGGGGCTCGCCGACGCCAAACGCGTTAACGCGGCGCTCGACAACCTCGCGCAGGCTGCTCAAGGAGTCTGCAACATCGGCAGGCTCAATCTTGCTTGTGTCGGCGCTGTACACAAGGTGCGTACCGCCCGAGAGGTCGAGTCCCAGCTTAAAGTCAAAGCGGCCGCCGGTGCCGGTAGTAGTCCAGACAAAAAACCCTACTGCCGCTGCGGCAATAAGAATGACCACCGACCAGTACCGTATGGCGAACATGCATAGAGCATAGCCTAAATACTCCCGCTTTTGTAGGGGTTGACTAAGGGCTACTTAGTTAGTGTAGAAAGATTCTTAAACAGCATGGCGACGGCTATGGGGCCGATGCCGCCGGGGACCGGAGTGAATACGGAGGCAACATCGGCGCAGGCCGGGTCTGCGTCGCCCACTACCTTGCCACCCTGCTCTGAGGTGCCGGCGTCTATAAGCACCACGCCCGGTTTGAGCATCTCGGGTTTTATTAAATGCGGACTCCCGGCGCCCGACACCACAATGTCGGCGTCCAGAAGTGCGCTCAGCGATCCGCTCTCAAGTGTTAGTACCTGTACATGGGCACCATCTGCACGCAGCATGTCGGCCACGGGCCGGCCCACGAGCCTCCCCTCTCCCAACACCACAACTTTTTTATTGGCAACGCCAACGCCCTCGCGCACCAACACTTCCTTAACAGCCTCGGCAACCGGGGCTTGCACTGGCGAGTGGGCCCCGAGCGCATCGACGTCTTTATGCCCGGGGATGTTGGGAATGAGCGTATCGGCGTCCGGATGCGGGAGCTGGACCAGCACGCCGTCGCACATGGCGGCAATGTCCTGCAGTTGGCCTCGCACTACCTCAACCCCCAGGCGCTCGGCAACCTTGGCCTTGCGGGCAACGTAAGACTCCGTGGCCGGGTTGCCCGGGGCCGCTACAATGCCGAGCTTTTTGCCGCGCAGAGTATCCCCCAGCCCATTCAAAATATCTTCCGCAATCTGCCTGCCGTCTATAATCATTACTCCCAGCTTACCAAAGATAAAGAAAAGCGCGCCGCCCGAGGGCGACGCGCGTGATTATGAGAATTGGTTGCTTACAAGGAGTTGGCGTATCCCATCCTCGAGTACGATACGAGGCTCCCATCCAAGACACCCTTTCGCTTTTCCTATAGATGCTAACGTATCGTGAGGCTCGAGCCTGGGGGGAATATTAACCGTGTTCCCGCCAATAAGCTTAGCCACCTCATTAACCGAGACCATTCTGCCTCCGCCAATGTTAATGGCTCCGCCATCGCACACCTCTGCAGTTTCGGCAGCTAACAGCAGCGCACGTACCACATCGGATACGTGCGTGAAGTCACGGGTCTGAGTACCGTCACCTGTAATGGTCAGCGGTTCTCCTTTACGCTTCTGCTCGAGGAACTTAGCGATAACCAATGCATACGCACCGTTTGAGTCTGCCCCGGGACCGTAAACATTGAAGAAGCGCAGGCACACCGTGGGCAAGCCATATAGCAGAGAGAAGTGCTTGCACCATTCTTCGCCCTGCTTTTTATGGAGCGCATACGGACTCATAGGGTCAAGCGGCAGGTCCTCGTGCAACGGCAACTCGTCCGAGTCGCCGTACACAGAGCTCGAGCTCGCAAAGACAAACCTCTTAGCCCCAACCATGTGTGCCGCATTGAGCATCATAACCGTGCCTATTACGTTTGCCAGCGCGGTCTCGACCGGATATTCAAACGAGTATTGAACCCTCGGAAGAGCCGCGAGATGGAAGAAGTAGTCTGCACCCTCGCAACATAGCTTGATATCGAGCTGTTCTCCGGGGTCTGAAATATCCCGGTTAACATACTCCGCCTTGCCGACAAAGCGTGCTTCGATCGTCTCTGGCGATAGGTTTTTAAGGCCTGACTGATTATCGATAATCATCACTTCGTCTCCCCGCTCTATGAGCGCTTTGACAAGGTGATGTCCGATAAAGCCGAGGCCTCCGGTAACTACACATTTGGCCATGTTTTCTCCTTATGATCTGGCTGGTAAGCAAACTACCACAAACTTTATGCAAAAGCAAGTGGCATGTGCGTCTATATATAGAACTTGGCGCGGGGCCAAAAGTTCTCTGGACTAGGCGTTGCCCTTAAGGAGCAGACGACGGACCGTCTTCATCGCGATGACTATATCCAACAGGAGCGAGCGATGCTTGAGGTAGTACAGATCAAAGCTGAGCTTGTCGCGCGTGTCCTCCACGGCCGCTTTGTGATGCGGGTCTGCGTGGTGGTAGAGCTGGGCCCAGCCCGAGATGCCGGGCTTTATAAGGTGGCGCACGCCGTAGTACGGGATCTCCTCCTCGTACACCTTAACCAAGGCCGGGAGCTCGGGGCGCGGGCCTATAAGCGAGAGGTCGCCGCGCAAGAGGTTCCACAGCTGGGGCAGCTCGTCGAGCCGGCTGGCGCGGATAAAGCGGCCCACCCTGGTCACCACAAGTTTGGACGCGCCATCCTCTCCGTACTTGCCGTGGTCGTTGCCTGACATGCTGCGGAATTTGTAAAAGTTAAATACGCGGCCCGCCTCCCCCACGCGCGGCATCGAGATTATCGCCTCGCCGCCGTCCTCGAGCTTGATGGCGAGCATGATAAATGGGTAGAAGACAAGCGAGAGCACGAGCGCCGGGAGCGCCACGGCGATGTCCAAGAGCCGCTTGAGCGAGTCGTAGTAGGTTTGCGAGTAGCGGCTGATGTTGCGCGCCAGCCACCGCTCGTTGAGTACCGACAGCGGGATTCGGCCAAAAAGCTCCTCGTACACGGGCATTGCATCGACGAAACGTACCCCCAGGCTGATAAGGTTATACACCTGTGGGAAGGCGCCATTGACCCTCGGGTCGGTAAAGTCGGCCACAATGACCCGGGCCCCGGTCTCTTGCATGGCGGCTACAATGGCGCCGGAGAGCTCCTGGGTCTGTGCCGGGATAACCTTGACGATGCTCACGGGCGCGCGGTGAGCGGCGTTCATGGCGCGGGCAAGGTCGTCAATCTCTTGGCCTTGGCCCACTAGGACGGCCTTCTCGGTGCGCTGTAACCCCAACAGAGGGAAGAGCACCGCACGCCAGTACAGAACCAAGAGGAATGAGACGACAAGGTAGATGACCAAGAGCGTCTTGGGCGCGATGCCAAACAGCGGCACAAAAAAGAAGAAGAGCGCGGCCAGGCCCATGTTGATACTCTGCGCCACCAGGAGCGTTGCCGACAGCGCGCGGCGCGCCAGTATGATAGAGCGCGACTC
>CAYRYM010000039.1:0-6413 GCA_964428705.1 uncultured Candidatus Saccharibacteria bacterium
AGCTCGACAAGGTTGAGAGCGAGATTAAGTCGATGCTTGAGAGCCGCCTAGTATACGTCAAGCCGGCTCTCTTCCAGCAGGAGCAGGGCTTTAAGTCGGTGCTGCCGCTGGGCCGCGACGAGCTCAATGTGCTCTCCAAGCTCAACTCCTCGCCACTCTCCTCCATATTCCCGTTCGTCTCCTTTGACCTCACTTCCGACAAGGGCATACTTTATGGCGTCAACCGCCACAATGCCTCGCTGGTCCTGTTTGACCGCTTCTCGCTTGAGAACTACAACTCGGTGATATTCGCCAAGTCTGGCTCCGGCAAGTCGTACATGACCAAGCTCGAGATACTGCGCACGCTCATGTTTGATACCGAGGTTATTGTTATAGACCCGGAGCGCGAGTACGAGTTCCTGTCCCAGGCGGTAGGGGGGCGCTACTTTAATATCTCGCTTAACTCCGAGCACCACATTAACCCGTTTGACCTGGCCCCGCCGCGCGAGGACGAGGCCGCGGCAGACATCCTGCGCTCCAACATTGTGGCGCTTGTGGGCATGTTCCGCATCATGCTGGGCGGTCTCTCACCCGAGGAGGACGCCGTCATAGACAAGGCCATAACCGAGACCTACGCGCTCAAGGATATTACTATAGACTCGAACTTTGCCGAGATCGAGCCGCCGCTCCTCTCCGACTTCGAGCTGGTCTTATCGGGCATGCAGGGCTCGGAGTCCTTGGTGCAGCGCCTAAGCAAGTACACCAAGGGCACCTGGAGCGGGTTTATCAACCAGCCCACCAACGTAGACATCAACAAGAAGTTTGTCGTGTTCTCGGTGCGGGACATGGAGGACGACCTCAAGCCGGTGGCCATGTACCTTATTACCCACTACATATGGAACGTGGTGCGCAAGAACCTCAAAAAACGCCTGCTGGTTATAGACGAGGCCTGGTGGATGATGAAGAGCGAGGACACGGCCTCCTTCCTCTACGGCATGGCCAAGCGCGGCCGCAAGTACTACCTTGGGCTGGCGACCATTACCCAGGACGTGGACGACTTCCTCAAGTCGCCGTACGGGCTGCCCATGATCTCCAACTCGTCCATACAGATACTGCTCAAGCAGTCCCCGACGACCATAGACACCCTGCAGAAGACCTTTAATCTCTCCGAGGAGGAGAAGTTCCTCCTCCTGGAGTCGGACGTGGGGGAGGGGATATTCTTTGCGGGACTTAAGCACGTGGCCATTAAGGTGATAGCCTCCTATACCGAGGACCAGATCATTACCTCGGACCCCAGCCAGGTGTTGGCATTGCGCAAGCAAAAGACAGAAGCCATGGCACAATAGGTGCATGCTCAAAGGAGCCGGACTCTTACTCTTCGCCCTGTTTATTGACGGGCTGCAGGCAATGATATCGCTCACCCTGTTTGGCGTACTCAGCGGGGTGTCGCTCATACCCTTTATAGGAGTGGCTATAAGCGCTACAGCCGGCCCTATAGGCGTCGTATTGGGGACAGTAGTGAGTATATGCATTTCTATCACGATGGGAGGCGGGCTTATTGCGGCTCTCGCACTTAACGGCATGTTCTACCCAAGCAAGCTTATCCCCGCGTTTGCTGAGCTTATACCCGGCCTAAACAACGGGCCGCTTTGGACCGTGGTGGTGATGCGCTCTATGATGCAAAAATACAAAGAGGAGCACGGCAAGAGCTTCTTTAAAAGGAAGAGCCGCGCGACCGCGCAAGAGGTGAGCGTGGCCGGCGCCGCGCGTACAAATGCGGCACCGGCCCCATGGCGATCAGGCAAGCCGGCAGGCTCTGGGGCGCCCGTACAAAAGCAGGAGGGGAGAGCCTCTATGCCGACTCTTAAGAGCCTGGACGGCATACGCAGACCAACACCCGCCAATGACAACATCCCCCTGCAAAGACCAACCTATGTACAAAAAGCTGCGTAACACCCTGCTTATAATGAGCCTTTTGGCGGGATATACCGCCCAGGCCCAGTTCCTGCCCGAGCCGGTGCAGTATATCGTCACGCCCGAGGTGCCCGGGCCCAACCAAACAGTGACTATTGAGGCGCAGGGTATAGGCGCCTTCTTGGGAGATGCAGCCATATCGTGGCAGAAGGACGGCGCAGCGGCGCAGTCGGGGACAGGCCTGCGCACGTACACATTTGTGACCGGAGGCGTTGGCAGCGTAACGCGGGTGCGTGTTGATATAAGGTCGCCCGGCAACGGCTCGTTTAGCGAGGAGTTTGTCTTCCGGCCGTCTACAGTCAACCTTGTATGGGAGGCCGACACCAGCGCCCCGCCGCTCTTTGGCGGCAAGTCGCTTTACTCGGGGGGCTCGCCCTTGAAGGTGGTGGCGTTCCCGACCGTGGTCATAAACGGAGCGCGCGTAGCGGCGCAGAGCCTCTCGTTCCAGTGGACGCGCCAAGATCTGGCATTGCCGGCGCAGTCGGGGCTTGGCCGCAACATACTCACTCTTGAAGGCGACCAGCTGCAGTCACAGGAGAACATCGGCGTATCTGTCTACTTTGGCACGAGCCTGGTGGCACAGGGCGGCATAACAGTACCCGTTAGCCAACCGCAGATTATGCTTTATGAGCGCGACGCATTGCGCGGCGTGCTGTATGACAGCGCACTCCCGCGGGGCATCTCCCTTACCAACAAGGAGATAACCGTCGTGGCACAGCCGTACTACTTCTCCAACCCGTCGCTTAGGGCCGGGGTACTGCAATATGACTGGATGCTTAATGAGGACGAGATAGTGGGGCCCGACTCTGCCAGAGGCATACTGACCCTGCGCCAGACCGGCAACGGCGAGGGAGGCGCAAGCCTCTCAGTAGCGCTCCAGAATAATGCGACCAACGAGCTGGTACAGTCGGCCCAGACCGTGCTAACCATACTCTTTGGCGGACAGAGCTCGGGCGGATCGCTCTTTGGACTATGAAAAAACTACTCTTATCACTAGCATTCCTGTTCGTCCTGTCGGGCAGCTACGCGCACGCCCAAACAGCCACCCCCGCCTTTTGCAAGAACGGTACCTGTACATACATTGCCTTGGAGCCGCTGCCGCTTGGTGCGGATTACCAGAACTGCTACGGCGGCGTAAACGAGAAGTGTTCAAACCCGGTACCGTTCCAGGCCTTGGTGACCAGAGGGTTCCAGCTTTTGCTTGGTGTGGGGTCGACCATCGCGGTCGTAATGCTTGTTATGGGCGCGCTTACATACATGTTCTCGGACGTGCTTAACAGCAAGAAAAACGCACTAGGCCGCATCCGCAACGCTATGTGGGCTATTGTGCTCCTAGTGTCGTGCTACCTGATACTCAACACCATCAACCCCGACCTGGTGACCTTTAAGCTCGACCTCACCGCAATAGGCGGGCAGCCCACCCAAACCCAGCCGACGGTCCCCGGCGGCGTCACAACCCAGACCCAGACAACACAAACACAGGGACAAATCCAGACACCGCCCACCCAAGAGCAGATTAACCAGTGCCAGGCAAGCGGGGGGCAGTATCATTTGGTCGGCGTAAACTTCATCTGCATTCCTTCAGCACCTCTATGACAAACCTCAACTGGAAACTTATTGCGGAGATAGCAGGCGGAGTGCTCTTTGTTACTCTTTTGGTGTGGTTTTTCTTTCTGCGGTCGCCGGGCCTGGAGCCCTCAGAGACCGCGCAGCTGCAGACGTTTGGCGAGGGCGGCACGACATCCGGGGCGGCTGGCACGAACAGCCAAGACTCGAACATCGCCCAGTCCATACAGTCGCCCACGTCTATGCAGAAAGTGTTTAAGATAAGTGACGGGCCGGTCGCGGGCGCCGCATTTATGCAGGAGCCGCGGCCCACCACAACCATTGCGCGCTTTGTCATGCAGCAGAACGGCCACGTGCTCGACCTGGCCATAGACAGCCCAGGGTCGGTCTCGCGCGCGGTGTCCAACACAACCATACCGGGCGCATCTAAGGTGGTGTGGGTAATGCAGACAAGCGCCGGCCGCCAGGTAGCAGCCGGGGCGGTGCTCCAGTACTTGGACAACGGAACCATTAAGAGTGTGGCTCTCATGTTCCCGCAGCCTACAACAACCCCCGCAGTAGCCGCGCCGGTGCGCATACAATTTTTGCCGGACAACCTGCGCTCTGTGGCCGCGTCGCCCGACGGCATGTCACTGGCGTACCTTGTGGCGACGGCGGGGGGCTCGGACGGCTATATAGCCCGGGCGGACGGCACCAGCCCGAGGAAGGCCTTTTCGCTCCCGCTCTCGCAGATGCTTATATCGTGGCCCTCCGCACAGACTATACTCGCGACCTCTAAGGCAGCGGCCGGGGTGCCGGGCATAGCGTTCTCTATCAACACAGCCTCGGGCGTGGCGTCGCCTATTTTGTACACGGCGGGCCTCACTGCCACGGCAGACTTTGGCTTTAATCAGGTGGTATACCAGAGCGCCACGGCAGAGAGCCGCCGCACCTACACCCACAACACCGCAACAAACTTGGACCGCCCGCTGTCGTTTGACCCCATACCCGACAAGTGCGTTTGGAGCCGCGTGCAGGCAAGCACTATGTACTGCGCCGTACCTCTTTCCTACACGGCGCCTAACTATGTGGACCTGTGGTACCAGGGTGCCGCGTCCGCCGCAGACTCTATACTTGCGTACAACCTCGTGACCGGACAGACGACTATAGTGGCAAGCCCGGGGGGTGCCGACGGCGGGGTGGCGTCGGACATTATGCAGATGGCGCTCTCTGCCGACGAGAAATACCTGCTGTTTGTATCAAAGGGGAACCGCAGCCTCTGGGGAGTGCGGATCTAAGACTTTTTAGCCGCACCGGCTACATACTTGAGTACGATATGGCGGAATTTGCCCTCGCCCGCAGACTCGGTGTTAATCTCCGGGTCATCCGCAAACAGCTCGTGCACCACCAGGCGCTCGTAGGAGGACAGCGGCGGCATCTCGACGTCGTGCTTAAAGAGCCGCGCACGCTGGGCCAGTGTGCGGGCCTCCTGGCGCACATGCTCCATCTTGGCCTCGTGGTGCCCGTTGACGTCTATGAGAAACACCGCGGCGTCCTCGCCGTGCGACCTCTCGACCATGCGCTTGGCGAGCATGTTAAGAGCACGCAAATGCTCACCGTCCTGGCCCACAAGCGCAGACGGGTCGGCTACGGTTATGGCGACAACGGTGCGGTGGCCCGCTGATACAGTTACAGACTGCGCCTCGTGCCCCAGCTTTTGCAAAAACTCCGATACAAAGGCTTGTAGGTCGAGGGGCTGCATACAGCCACTATACCAAAAACGCCCCCGCACAATAGTGGACGGGGGCGTTTTTTAGTTCTCTTTTTATTTCTTGCGCATCAGGACCCACTCTTGGAACACCGACACCAGGTTGCCCGTGACAAAGTAAACGCCGACCGCTGCCGGGAATGTATAGGACACTATGGCCATAAGCGCCGGCATAAAGTAGAGCATGAGGGCCGACTGCATCTTGTGGGCGGCCTCCTTCTCCGGGTTGGTAGGGGAGGGGGTGCGGCGCAAGGTAAGGCGTATGGCGAGGTACTGTGTGAGACCCACAAGGATTGCCAGGACTATGTTGTGCGGTGTGAGGATGTCGAACAGACCAAAGAAAACGGTCGAGACCTGCGCGGGCATGCTAACAAAGCTGTAGAGCAGTGACTCGTCTATAACGGGGAAACCCTCGCGGAACAGCGCGAAGTAGAGCGCAATGAGCACGACAAGCTGGATGATGAGCGCGCCAAAGCCCGCAAACGGGTTGACCTTATGCTTTTTTAAAAGAGCCAGGCGCTCGCGGGTAAGCGCCTCCTTGTCGTTCTTATACTTGGCCTCGGCGGCGTCCAGGTCGGGCTGCATGGCCTGCATGCCCATCTGGGTGCGTATGGAGGAGGTAAAGATAGGGTAGAGCACCGCGCGCATGATAAGCGTCAGGACCACAATAGCGAGCACGGTGTCGCCCTGCGGCATGTGGCCAATAAGGAACACGAACAGGTTGTATATGGGCTGTACTAGGAAAGTTGTGAACATAGTGTTGTGATTGCTTCAGGATCAAGCTTAGCTGATTGAACAAAGAGTACCACGCGTGCGCGGGGCAGCGTCGCGGGCAGGCTGCGGTATACCAGGCGGCGCAGGCGGTTGCGCTCTACGGCACCATGAGCGACCTTTTTGCTTATAACAACAGCCACCTGGGGGCTTGAGGCAGGCTCGTACTTGGCGGAAATGCCGGCCCCCCGGGCGGAGCGGCCGGCCTTTATAACCTGGCGGACATCGGCGGCACTTAAGCGGGAGCGCTTAGGGAGCATTTATACCGTAAGGCTGGCACGACCGCGGCGGGCGCGGCGCTTGAGCACCTGGCGGCCTGCCGGGGTGGCGTTGCGCTTAAGAAAGCCGTGAGAACGGGCCCTTTTGCGCTTTTTTG
>CAYRYM010000040.1:0-6113 GCA_964428705.1 uncultured Candidatus Saccharibacteria bacterium
ACCGCGAGCCGGGGTCGCGAGGCGTTTGCGCGACGGCGCAAACGAACTTGTGACCACAAAAGAAATTCCTATAACCCAAAAAGTTCAGCCAGGTGCTCGCCCAAGTGGGCCTCCTGCTCAACCTCCTCTACATAGCGCTTAAGGTAGGCGCGCACGTTCTGCGCGCGGGTCATGTGGCCCAGAGGTATGACAAGCTGGGGCGAGAACACCCCGCTGGTTTTCAAAAGCAGGCGCGCCTCGTGCGTTGCGTCCTCTGCCTGTATCCAAAACGACTGTATGGAGGCAAACCGGTACAGCGTGCCGTCCATCGAGACTCCGCGGCTGTCCACCTTCATCCAGTGCTCGCGCGGGCCGCGGGCCGCGAGTGTCGCTATCGAGCCCAGGCCCATAAGGATAATGAGCGCAAAAAGTATGTTGCCAAAAAACAAGGAGATGCCCGCAGCCGCGGCCGCGCCAAGCCCTAGGCCCCAGTACCAGTCCACCGAGCGCTCTTTGTGCTCGTGCGTCTCGACCTGCCAGGAGATTGTTTGTCCCTCATTCTCTACCATTGCTGTAAGTATACCCCCTGAGCTAGTATGGACGCATGAGTATTTCACTTATTTTGGCGTGGGCCTGCGCTATAGGCGTGTCTGTCTTGGGTGCCGCCTATATGGCCCGGCGTTCCGGCCGTCCGGATGCTTTAGTAGCCCTGTTTGTAACGCTGGTGCTTGTGTCTAACCTAGTGGCGGCCAAGATTGTCGGGTTTAACTTCCTCATCACTACGCTCTTTGCGCCGGCGGCGACCATCTTCTTCTCCGTTACATTTCTTGTTTCCGACATTATTAACGAGCGCTTTGGCCGTGCGGAGGCCCAGCGGGCCATTGTCATGGCCGCATTGGCACAGGTCGCGTTTGTCGCGTTTACCTACATCGCGCTGGCGTTAGAGCCGGCACCGTTCTTTAACGGCCAAGGGGCGTTTGAGTTTGTGCTTAGCGCGGTGCCGCGTATCGCTTTGGCGGGAGTCGTCACCTTCTTTATCAGCGAGACGCTCGACGCCTACCTGTACGCCTGGTTTAGGCAAAAGACCGAGGGCAAGCACCTGTGGATGCGCTACGCGTTTAGCTCGCTGCCGGCGATGCTTATCGACAGTGTCTTGTTTGTGACACTTGCGTTTGCCGGCGTGCAGCCGCTGCTGCCGCTCATCATCGGGCTCACCGTTGTTAAATATTTAGTGGGGCTGGCAAACGCGCCGCTTATGTACGCCGCGCGCTTCGTGTTGCGCGAGGAGAAATAAAAAAATGACTTACACTCAGTGTAAGTCAGTAAGTTGGTGCGGCTGAACGTAGTCAATAACACAGCCGTGCCCGGTGAGTTCCTTCTGCCCGGGTCCGTACCAAGCCTCGCCGCGGATGTATTTGCCGGCAAGAATCTCGGGGACCCATATCCTGTCGGCGCGCATCATGCGATGGAGTGGCGGATTAGTTCGGGAATACCACGCGAGCGTTCCCATCTCATCCGTCTCCTGCAGAGGCTCATAGTGCCAGGGTGCCAGGTAGGCATGCACCCTGCAGTCAAACTTTTCGTTGTGAAATAGAATGATCGCAACTTTAGTGAGCTCTCTCTGGTCTACCTGCACGCCGCCCTCCTCAAATACTTCCCGCACGATGCAGGAAAGGGGGCTCTCTCCCGGTTCGACAACACCGCCCCAGCCGTTAAGCAGGCCGGCGCCTATCTTCTGCTTCTTGTACCCAAGCCCGACCTTGGTGGTCGTGATGGGGAACAGAAGCGTGGCCTCGATATGTTTTACGTCTCGTTTCATGGCAATATCCCTTCTGCGCGCATCATACCGCATCTGCGCATCCTGCCAACGATACGCTGACTGTGAGCAGGTTTGGTGGTATAAGCTTAATATACGGAGGGGTCGCATAGTTGGTCTAGTGCACCTGTCTTGAAAACAGGAGTATCGCAAGATACCGTGGGTTCGAATCCCACCCCCTCCGCAAATAGTGACGTTTATCCAAGAGTTGATATCCTTATTGACAATATCAACTGATTAGCATAAACTGTTGATATTGGTATGAACAATGTCAATAGAGTAAAAATAGGCCGTTATGTGGCCCAAAAAGAAGGATTTAAGTCCTTCACCCCCTACGACTTCCCCCCGAGAGGAGGTTTTTCCATTAGCCCTAAATTGTATAAAAAGCTCGAGGAAGCAATCCGACTTGTTGGCAAGCTTGACGGTATCACCCGGCTTTTGCCTGACAAGGACTTTTTCTTGCTCATGTTCATTAAAAAGGATGCGGCTTACTCAAGCCAGATAGAAGGGACTAAAGCTACTCTGCAAGATGCGGTTGCCGCGCCAGTGACGGAAGAAAAGTCGCGCCTACATCCCGATGTGGATGATATCGTCCATTATGTTGATGCGGTAAATTACGGCATCAAGCGGAGCGAGACTCTCCCTATTTCCCTGAGATTGGTGTGCGAAATCCATGGGAAGTTGATGACCGGTGCACGTTCCACGCAACATGCGTATCCCGGCGAGTTCAGGCGTTCCCAGAATTGGATAGGGGGCAAGACCCCCGGTGATGCATCCTTTGTGCCGCCTGCGCCGGGCGACATGAATAAGTCGCTTGATGATTTGGAAAAATTCATCCACGCAAAAGATGATTACCCGTCGCTTATAAAGGCCGGTCTTCTGCATGCTCAGTTTGAAACGATCCACCCGTTTACAGACGGCAATGGACGTACGGGACGTATGCTTATTGCCATGTACATGCACCACTCAGGGCTTCTTGAGTTGCCTGTGCTCTACCTGTCCAGTTACTTCAAGAAGTATCAGAAACTCTATTATCAGAAACTCCAGAGTTATCACGAAGAGGACTCGGATATCGAGGGGTGGCTTGAATTTTTTCTTGAGGGTGTAGCTGAGATTGCTGAATCCTCAATCGAGACCTGTACGCAAATTACCGCGCTTCGGGACCGAGACTTCGCGAAAATGCAGAAACTGGGCAAGCAGTCTGCCGAATCGACGCTTGAAGTGGTCCGCAAACTTTTCAGCCAGCCGATTGTTGGTGTTGCAGAAGTGGCAAAATGGACCGGTTTTAGTCCACAGGGAGCCTATAATATGATTGAGCGACTCCAGGATTTAAAAATATTGGAGCCTCTTGGTGATGCCGATTACGGGCAGAAGTATATCTATGCGGACTACTATGAACTCTTCGACGACGGGTTCCGTGCGGCGCGCTTGAAGTCAAAGTAGTATACATACATGAAGTATCTCGGCATAGATTACGGGACCAAGCGCATCGGTGTTGCGGTAAGCGACGACACGGGCTCTTTGGCGTTCCCTCTGGGTACCGTACAGGCGGGGCTGGGGGCACTGGAGGAGGTGGCAAGCCTTGTGCGCGAGAATGCTGTGCAAAAGATAATAATAGGCGAGTCACGCAACAACAGCGGCCAAGCCAACGACGTGATGGAGGACATCGAGCAATTTAAAAAGGACATCGCCGAGCTGACAAACTTGCCCGTGGAGTATGAGCGCGAGTTTTTTACCTCCGCCATGGCGGCGCGGCAGTTTGCGCCCGAGCCTAAGTCGCGCAAGGCAAACCCCTCGCATGCTACCCTTGATGCATCGGCCGCCGCGCTTGTCCTGCAGAGCTACCTCGATAGAAACAAAAAATAAATATGGAACCTATCTCGATAGACGACTTTAAGAAGGTGGAGATAACCGTGGGCGAGATTGTGTCCGCCGAGCGCATAGAGGGGAGCGATAAATTGCTCAAGCTCAGTGTTAACTTTGGCGAGGCCGCCCCGCGCCAGGTGCTCTCGGGCATCGGTCCGTACTTTGAGGACATACAGGTCTTGGTGGGGAAGCGCTACCCGTTTGTGACCAACCTGGCGCCACGCATGATGATGGGGCTTGAGAGCCAGGCCATGATACTGGCCACCGGCGGCACTGCAGAGGAGCCGTTTAACTTGTTTGAGACGCAGGCTGCCCCAGGGGCCAAGGCAAAGTAATATGGATGTTCTTGAACATATAGCGCCGCCGCCCAGGCGCAGCCGCCTGTGGCTGTGGTTTAAGGAGCACGCCAAGAGCCGGTGGGCTCTGGCATGGCTGGGGCTGGTGGCGTTTGCGGACACGCTATTTTCTCCCATTACGGCGGAGGCGTTTTTGACAGCGCTTATGCTCGCGCACCGCGACCGGTGGCGCGTGTACCTGCCGGTAGCGTGGGCGTTCTCCATACTCGGCACGGTGGCGGGGTACTGGCTGTTTTACTTTTTGTACCGCACGTTTGGCGAGGGGCTCTTGGCCAGCTGGGGCTACACCGGCGCCTTTGCCGCCGCGCAGGAGCTGTTGGGCGCGCACATTTTCTTTACGATGCTTATTGCGTCGTTTACGCCTCTGCCTGACAAGGCGTTTATTTATGCGGCGGGCATATTGGGCGCACCCTTTGCGCCGTTTATGGCCGGGTTTGCCCTCGGTAGGGGCATGCGCATGAGCATTGCGACCTTTATCGTGTGGAAGTTCGGCGAGCCGGTCCTAGAGGTTATGGACCAGTACGCGGTGTGGGCCACAGTGGCAGGCATAGCGCTATTTGCGCTGTATGCTATCGTAAAATTCAACTTATTGCCTTGGTAGCAATGAGACGCTCTCCTCGTAGTTCAACGGATAGAACACCGGACTTCTAAGCCGGCTATGGGGGTTCGATTCCCTCCGAGGAGACAAGACACTAGAGAGAAAAGCTTTTTTCTGATAGGGTGTGCGTAAGGGCGATTAGCTCAGTTGGTAGAGCACCCCGTTTACACCGGGATGGTCACAGGTTCGAGTCCTGTATCGCCCACACTATGGAGCCGACAATATTATTTGAGGACGACCAGATGGTGGTCGTTAACAAGCCCGCGGGCATGATCGTGTACCCGGACGGGCGGCACGACTACCCGGCTCTTTCCCACTGGTTGGACGGCAAGTACGGCGAGGGCAACTACTTTTTTGTGCACCGCATAGACCGCGAGACCACGGGCGTGTTGGCTATAGCCAAAACCGAGGAGACCTTCGAGTTCCTCAAGGAGCAGTTTAAAAACCGCGAGACAAAAAAGACCTACCGTGCCTTTGTCCACGGCACCTTTAAGGAAGAGCGGGGGATTATAGACAAACCTATAGGCTCCAGCCGCGGAGGTAGTGGCCCGCGCTCGGCCAAGCTCTCCTACGGCGTGCAGCGCGACGCTGTCACTATGTACAAAGTGCTTAAGGCCCAGATGTACGAGGCCGACACGCAGGAGCCTGTTACGTATGTGGAGGTCTTCCCCAAAACAGGGCGCACGCACCAGATAAGGGTGCACTTTGCCTCGATAGGCCGCCCGATACTGGGCGACAGACTCTACGGCACCGGCCGGCCCAACTTGCTGGGGTTTGAGAGGCTTGCCCTGCACGCGCTGTCGCTTGCCGTAACCCATCCCAACGGCGAGGAAATGGTCTTTTCCGCGCCTCTTCCGGAGGATTTTAAGAAGGCGGAGCTACAATTGCAGGGATAGGGCCTTTGTGTTACAGTCTCTGAGCATTATGGCAAAAACGGCAGTCAAAACCTCTACGGTCAACATGGCAGAGCGCAAGGACCTCGGCATCCGCTCGGGGGACACCGTGCGTGTCTGGCAGAACATTGTCGAGCTTAAGACCGGCAAGGCCGCCAACAAGAAGGAGGTCACCACCAAGAACGTCCGCCGCCAGGCCTTTGAGGGCTTGGTGCTTGCCGTTAAGCACGGCACTGAGGCTGGGGCGACATTCACGGTGCGCAAGGTCTCCGGCGGCATCGGTGTAGAGAAGATCTTCCCCCTGTACTCGCCGATGATAGACTCTGTCGAGGTTCTGCGCCGCACCCGCACGCGCCGCGCCAAGCTCTACTTTATCCGCGACAAGGCAGCCCGCGACCAGAAGCGCGCTATGCGCCGCCAGCTCGCGGTCACCCCGAGCAAGAAGCAGCTGGCCGAGGAGTCAGCCGCAGAGGAGCCGGTTACGGAGGCCCCCGAGGCAGTTGAGGCAGCGGCAACTCAGGAGTAATTTAAAAACACAAAAGAAAAAACCGGCACTCGCCGGTTTTTTCTTTTGCGTTTGAGAAATAGGGGAATATTGGGTATAG
>CAYRYM010000041.1:0-6007 GCA_964428705.1 uncultured Candidatus Saccharibacteria bacterium
GACGAGTGGCTGCCCAAGATTTTGGCGGCCAAGCCGGCGGCCGTAACCATACACGCGCGCACGCGCAAGGAGATGTCGCTGGTGCCCGCGCGGTGGGAGAGGGTTAAGTGCGCAGTGGAGATACGCAACGAGCTGGGTAGCGACGCTTTAATTCTGGGCAATGGAGATGTTAAGGATGTTGAGGAGGCGCGTGTGCGTGTCAAAGAGACAGGCTGCGACGGCGTGATGATAGGCCGCGGGATATTCGGCAAGCCATGGATGTTTAGCGAGAGGCCGGAGCCGGAGTTGCAAGAGAGGCTGCGCATTGCCGTCGAGCACACTAAACTCTTTGAGGTTATGCTGGGCGACATCAAGAGCTTTGCGATTATGAAAAAGCATTTTAAGGCGTATGTGGAAGGGTTTCCGGGCGCCCGCGAGCTGCGTATGGAGCTTATGGAGGCCAATGACTCAGTCGAAGTCGAGCGCAAAATAGAGCAGTTTTTAAGCTCTCGGTAGGGGAGGTATACTGGGCACATGGTTAAAAAGGCAGAGGTAGGGGAGCGAGCGCCCGTGGCTCTTTACCGTGCCTACCGGCCGGGGACATTTGCGCAGGTGCGCGGGCAGGAGCACGTGGTGAGCGTGCTCGAGGCAGCGGTCAAGAACGAAAAAATTGCGCACGCGTACCTGTTTGCGGGCGGGCGCGGTACGGGCAAGACAAGTATGGCGCGCATCCTAGCGACGGCGCTTGGTACAGACCCGCAGGACATTTATGAGATGGATGCCGCCTCCAACCGCGGGATTGATGAGATACGCGAGCTGCGCGAGGGCGTGGCGACATTGCCGTTTGCCAGCACGTATAAGTTCTACATAATCGACGAGGCGCACGCGCTGACCAAGGATGCATGGGGCGCACTGCTTAAAACCCTGGAGGAGCCGCCCAGCCACGTGATATTTGTGCTGGCGACAACCGAGCTTGATAGGGTGCCCGAGACAATAGTCTCGCGCTGCCAGGTGTTTAGCTTTAAAAAGCCCAGCCATGAGGTGCTTAAAAGTCTTGTGCTGGATGTCGCTAAATTGGAGGGCGCATCTATGACTCCGGCGGGGGCCGAGCTGGTGGCGCTGATGGGCGACGGCTCGTTTCGCGACACCTTGGGCATCTTGCAGAAGGTTTTGACAATCTCAAGTGATGAGAAGCTGACAGAGGAGGAGGTGGCCCGCGTAGTGGGCGCACCGGGGGCGCAAACAGTGAACGAGTTCATTAAGGCGCTTGCTGCCAAAGATATTGGCGGGGCGGTGCAGCAATTTCATACCGCCATACAGAGCGGCTCGGAGGCCAAGACTTTTATATTGCTCGCCTTGGCAAAGGTGCGTGCCGTGCTGCTGCTACGCTTTGCCCCCAAACTGGGGGACGAGTTGGCGGGCCAGTTTGGCGAGGATGACTTGGCGCTGCTTAAAATTCTAGCGGGCAAAGACGGCGCCGCAATTAACGCGGCATTGCTCGCCGAGCTCATAACCGCCCTCCTAGAAACTAGCCGCAGCCCCATGCCCCAGATCCCGCTCGAGCTTGCTTTGTACAGAGCGTTGGGGAATTAGCGGCTAAAGACAAACTGCAGGGCAAAGAGGACCACCATAAAGATGCCCAGGGCGCCTATGGTCTTTAAAAACAGGTTGACCGCCTCAACCTTTTTGTCCTCAAGAAACATAACCATGGGCTGGTACAGCACAATGTAGGCCATGGTGGCTGCGGAGAATACAAAGAGGCTGAGCATCGCCATGGGGATAAAGACGGTGTCCTCTCCGTCCGGGCCGCCCATAAGCGGCCCGCCATAATACATAACGACTACAACGGCGACAATGTAGCCGACGGCACCAAGCGCATTTAAAAACGGGTTAGTGGTCATGCCATCTATACAACACCGGAAATTTAAAAAAGTTTCGTAAACAATACCCCAACATTCTCAAGTTTGTTGGGATGTTGTTTATAGCTTTTGGAGGGATTTTAAAAATTGAACAAATGATTTTCCATACGGCGAGAGAGAGTGCTCCACAAACCGGCCCCTGTATCGCTTCTGTATGAGTCCGGCTTGTACAAGCCTTCTCGTATGCTCGCCCAAGGTCTTTTCGCTGGCGGAGAGAGAAGTAGAGATGGCCTCTAGGGTAATTTTAGGCTTTGCGGCTATAAGGAGCAGAATCTCGATACGATAATGGTTAGCGACGCCTTTGAGATGGCGTTCCATTTGTTTGGCTGTTTTTATTTTATCCACGCCACTACTGTACACAACACCCCAACATTCTCAAGTTTGTCGGGGTATTAAATTTGTTTTGTAATGTCGGGCGGAATTTGGTATCCTTGGATAGTATTGGGGGGTCGTCTAACGGTAGGACTCGGGACTTTGAATCCCGCTACGAAGGTTCGAATCCTTCCCCCCCAGCAAATTTATGTCTACGCAAAAAGAAACGGTAGAGTTTATTTTAAAAAAGCTCGGCAACTCTAAGAAGTTTTCAGCCCGGGCTATGTTTGGCGAGTATGCCCTGTATGTCGACGGCAAGGTGGTTGCGCTTGTGTGCGACGACCAGCTG
Organism: uncultured Candidatus Saccharibacteria bacterium; assembly: GCA_964428705.1. GTDB lineage: Bacteria > Patescibacteriota > Minisyncoccia > Phycocordibacterales > SBAW01 > GWA1-54-10. The sequence goes on from CAYRYM010000041.1 coordinate 2,560, forward strand.
TATGTAAAAATACTGCCTGCAAGCCAAGAACTTGAAGCAGTGTGCGAAAAGGACGAGCCGTATCCCGGTGCCAAACCTCACTATTTTGTAGAGGAGCACCAATTGTCCAAGCTGGAGAGCCTGCCCAGGATATTGCTCGACATTGCCAAGTCTCTACCGGCGAAGAAAAAGAAGGCTAAGAAGTAAATAGGGTTCCAACACCGCCACCACAGGAGTACTTCCATTTTTACAGAGGAAAGGATCCGGTTGACTATGCAAGGGTTCGCAGTATCGTTGAGGCAGAGAGGACGGTCACATATGGAGGAATGCCATGATGTTGAAAGCGCCGCGGGCATTGCACCTGTATCAGGAATACTGGCGTTGCCCGGAACTTATAGTCAGCAGCTGGAATTGCCTGTCTCCCGGCAGTTTTGTGGGCATGGGCAACCTTGCCGTCAGGGAGCTGGACAGCGAGAGCGAGCTTGTTCTTGAGGTGTATACAAACGACGAGACGCATTTTGTGCTCGTAAAGGAGGTAGATTCCTCGCTTGAAGAACTTTGCCGCTGGTGGAAGCAGGCTCTGCAGACCGGTATACGAAATGCCGATGCCGGAGTGCTGGAAAAGGTAGAGGACAAGCTGAGGCCGTATCAGCGGGCTGCGCTCAGGCTTGTATAAAACCAAGGCCGCCACACGGAAGGCCCCGCGACAGCATCGCGGGGCCTTTTCTTTCCCCTGGCCGCATTGCGTGCAGAGTTCCAGTACGCTCCCGTGCACCATGCCGTGCGGCTTTGTTACACTAACGGGTGTGTACTTCGTCTATATACTCCAGTGCGCGGACAAGACGCTCTACACGGGCATTACGACCGACGTGGCGCGCCGGCTTAAGGAGCACAAAGAGGGCACGGGCAGCCACTACACGCGCGCCCGCGGGGCCAAAAAAATAGTCTACAGCGAGAGGCACGCCGACCGCTCGGCGGCGCTTAAGCGCGAGGCCGCTATCAAGAAGCTGCCTAGGAAAAACAAGCTCGCGTTGATACAATCAACGAAATGAAAGGCCTATCCGCTGTGTCGTGGCAGATCTGGGGCGGCACTGTGGCCCTGGTGCTGTTGGCGGGCGCCGGAGTATACGGGTACAGAGATCTGTCCGGCACTATGTCTGCCGTGGCAAGCTCGACCGCAGAGCTTGAGCAAAAGATAACGGGCCTGTCCGACCAGCTCTACGCCGCGCAGCAGGGCCTGGCCCAGGTCCAGGAGCGCCTCGGCGGGTTTGAAAATACGGTGGGCGACATATCGGGCACGGTCGACGTGCTGGAGAAGCTTAAGGACACCGACCGCGAGATTTTGCAAAAATACTCGAAGGTGTTCTTTTTAAGCGAGCACTATGCGCCGGCGCGCCTGGCCCAGATCGAGCCCGAGTATACCTACAACCCCGACCGCGCAGAAAAAATAAGCGCGCAGGTGCGGCCATACCTAGAAAAGATGCTCAACGCGGCGCAAGACGACGATGTAGACCTGTTTGTTAAGTCGGCCTACCGCTCGTTTGAGGAGCAGAGGGCGCTCAAGAGCGCCTACACGGTCACCTATGGCGCAGGCACGGCCAACGCCTTTAGTGCCGACCAGGGCTACTCGGAGCATCAGTTGGGCACCACTATGGACATCGTCGGCTCGAGGGCGGGCGCGCTTACCGAGGTGTTTGACAAGACGCCCGGGTATCAGTGGATGCTCGACAATGCGCACAAGTACGGCTTTGTGCTCTCGTACCCCAAATCCAACGCCTACTATATATACGAGCCGTGGCACTGGCGCTTTGTGGGCGTCGAGCTGGCGACAGACCTGCACAAGAAGGGCAAGTACTTCTACGACCTGGAGCAGCGCCAGATAGACGAGTATCTGACCGCCCTTTTTGACTAATGAAAGTTTTAATCATCTCGCCGGGCCGCGCGCACGACAGTATGGTGGCCGACGGCATTGCCGAGTATGAAAAGCGGTTGCAAAAAGCGCTGCCGCTTGAGTGGGTACTGCCAAAACCAAGCGACAAAGACACAGAAGGTGCGGCGATACTGAAAGTGATAAAAGACGGCGACTACGTAGTACTCCTGGATGAGCGCGGGCAAGACATTAACACCCCGGGCCTGGCCGCACTGCTCGACAAACAGATGCAGGCCGGCACAAAACGCCTGGTGATTATCATCGGCGGCGCGTTTGGGGTTAGTTCCAAGGTGGCAGAGCGTGCCGACATCACCATTAAGCTTTCATCTTTAGTGTTTCCTCATATGCTGGTACGGCTTATTGTGGCCGAGCAGCTCTACCGAGCGCACTCTATACTCCAGGGTGGCAAATACCACCACGCGTGAGCCCAAGGTTGTTTGATACACTTACCCGTATAATGCTCAAGCGGATATTTTACTGGAGTGGGATGGCGCTGCTCGTGCTGGCGGCGATATTTGTGACGACAAACGCGCTCATGGTGGGCCTGCAGCAAAAAAGGATGTACTCCAATGTCAGCGACGTGCCGGAGCGCTCGGTGGTTATCGTGCTGGGTGCGGCGGTCCTGCGCTCGGGGGCGCTGTCGGCCGTGTTTTTGGATCGTGCCGACGCCGCTATAGCGCTGTACCGGGCCGGCAAAGGCCAGAAGATTCTTGTCTCGGGCGACAACAGCACGGCCGAGCACAACGAGGTGGACCCGGCGCGCACGTACCTTGTAAGCCAGGGCATCCCCGAGGCTGATATATTTTTGGACCACGCGGGCTTTGATACCTACAGCACCATGTACCGCGCGCGCGAGGTGTTTGGCGTTACGTCGGCTATTGTGGCCACGCAGACCTTCCACTTGCCGCGGGCGCTCTTTATCGCCCGCACATTGGGGATAGATGCGGTGGGATACCGGGCCGACAACGTGCATCTTTTGCCCCGCAACGAGGTGCGCGAGTCGTTGGCGCGCGTAAAGGCCGTTTTGGAGGTAGTTATCCACCGAAGCCCGAAGTTTTTGGGGGATAGGATATATATAGAATAGTGTGGTATACTAGAGAGGTCTAAAAGACTAAGAAACAGGGGTCGGAGTTTCGAGCAAGAAAACAAACAAAAAAAATGACAGGAACAATTAAAACTTTGACGGACCGCGGATTCGGGTTTATCTCCCGCGAGGGCGAGGCTAAAGACCTCTTCTTCCACTCCAAGGACCTCAATGGCGTTATGTTCGACGAGTTGCGCCAGGGCGACACGGTTACCTTTGAGGTAGCCGAGGGACCTAAGGGCCTCAACGCCGTCAACGTACAGCGCGCGTAATAGCCGCTAGGCAAACCGCCCCATGCAAGTGGGGCGGTTTTGCTTTTGTGGGTGCGCAGGTACCATCCGGCGCATCGCTGTGGTATGGTGGAAGTTCAGACGTTTATCCGCTAGCAGTTTCAACCTATATGGAGGATGTAACCAACAACCCGGCCGAGGTGCCCGCAGCAGAGCCGGTCGTCG
>CAYRYM010000042.1:0-5902 GCA_964428705.1 uncultured Candidatus Saccharibacteria bacterium
CGACCGCCTCGATTTTGGCCTGTTGAGCGGCGCCGTCCCGGGCCAGCGCGTCGAGTACCGCCTGCGGGGTACAGGGCGTCTCCTGCGCGGCCGCGACGCCGCACGCCACGCCGTTCGCAATCGCGTTGGCGAGGCGCGCTTGCTGCGGGGTGCAACCGGCGACGAGCAGCGCTGCGAGCACGAGCGGTCGCATCACTCCACCGTCCCGAGATAGGTGATCTCGATCGTCTGGCCGATGATCGAATGGCCGCTGGCCACCGAATACGCGCCGTGGCCGCCTGCGATCGAGGGGCCAACGATCGAGCCGAAGACGCCGTCCGCGGGGACGGACACCGAGCCGTTGTCGATCACGGAGAGGAGGTGGCCGTGGAAGTTCGGCGTCGCGCTCTCCTCCGCCTGCGCTGGCAGGCCGATCGAGTCGCCGAGACCCACCTGGACGGAGCCGTCGGTCGCGAGCTGCGCGGGCCGCGCGAGGGCGAGCGGCCCCGGATCCCAGCACTTCTTCCCGACGACCGTCGCGTTCCCGTTGGCCGGGATCGTCAGGCTCTCCGTCGCCTCGACCCCGAGGATGGTGCCCGTCAGCGTCCAGGGCCCGACGTACCCCCCGACCCGGCTCCCGAGCGCGACGACCACGTTGCGCCGATGCGTGCCCGGCACGGTCAGGCTGTACGTCACGATCGCGAGCGTCGTCGCCGTGCTCGTGAGCAGGCCGTTCACGCTCGACGCCGTGGGCGCGTCGAAGCGAGCGAAGCGGAGGGGATCGCCGGTGTCCCCGCCCCCTCCCCCGCCGGTGCTGGTAGTGAAACCGCCGCCGAAGGTCATTGGATGCCCTCCAGGAGGATCTCGAGGGTGCCCGGATTGGCCGTGTCGCCGATCTCCGCGGGCTCGATCTTCACCGCGTACGCGCCAGGCACGACGTCGATCTCGCGCACGGTGGCCACGTCGGCGGCGCCGGTGAGGTCCTCGCAGTCGACGACGGCGAGGTATTCTTTGATCGTGGCGGTGGTGGTCGACACCGTCAGGCTGTTCGAGCGGACCGTCGCGAGCGCGGTGTCGCCGCCCGCGAGGGACCAGCGCACGCGGAAGCCGGGGTAGCCGTCGGTGGCGCTGGCGTGCTCGGTGTAGCGGAGTCGGATCCCGAGCTTGGTGACGCCGAGAGCGATCCGGGAGGCGGCGTGGGCGGTGGCGAACGCCCCGCTGTTCGGCAGCACGGCGGACGCGCGATGTTCGGCGTAGGCCATCACTCCACCGTCCCGAGCACGAACGCCGACGGATCGAAGACCGGCCAGTGGTAGTAGGGGGGCGGGAATCCATCGCTCACGAGCGGCTGACAGGGCAGGCCGCTGCCGTTGGTGTAGAGCGTCGCGACCTCCTCGGCGCGCATGAGGATCTCGCCGTCCATCGGGCCGCCGTGGATGCGCGCGAGGCTCGACCCCTCGGAGCCGGCCGGCGCGTACAGCGCGACGAAGCCGTAGTCTCCGGAGCAGTCCGAATCGACGAACGTGTTCCACTCCGTCGAGTCGAGCACCGGCGGCAGACATCGCAGTTCGCTGCCCTCCTCGCGAAACGCGCACACCTCGTCGCGCTCGCCGTCCAGGAAGTCGCCGTTGAACTGGCGGCTTCCGTCCTTGCCGTTGATCCAGCGGGCCATCAGTCGACTGCCATCCTGCGCGGCGTCGGTGCCGTCCTCGCCGTTGATGCCGTGGGCGCCTTGCGGACCGGCGTCGCCGGCCGGGCCGGGCTCGCCGACGACAGGGGAGCACGCGGAGAGGAGACAAGCGAGAACGATGGGAGCGAATCGGTACATGGGAGACTCCGATGTCAGGTGTTGGCGAAGCCGAGGGCGACCTGGTCGCCGTAGATCCGGAGAGCAGCGGCGGCAGGCGCGAGGTCCGCCGCCGTGAAGCTGGGGTAGGCGGCGACGAGCGCGTCGATCGAGGCGTTCGTGCCTGGGGTGGCGATCGCGTTCGCGATCCACGCGGCCGCCGTCGTGTTCTCGAACTCCGCTTCGTGGAGCTTGCCGTCGGTCGACTCGGCCTTGTATTCGACTTTGGCTGTTCCGTCGGCGCGGAAGAGGGTGCGGAGCGCGCGCGACCCAGCGGCAGGAAGCACGGAGTTGGGGTTCGCTTTTTCGAGGGCCATGTGGGTTCTCTCGGGGGGTCAGGGGATGGTGTTGACCGCGCGCTGGCGAATGAGGGCCTTTCCGTTCGCCAGAACGTAGTAATCAAACGTCGTGCGGGTGAAGGCCGTGGCATCCACCATCAGCACGTGCGGAGAGGCGCCGAGCGCCAGAATGCCAGCCTCGTACTCTACCCCCGTGCCGTTGTCCGGCATCGTGACCGTGAACCCCGAGGCGCCCTGGACGAACTCGATGATCCCGCGCTGCCCGACCGTGCCGCCGGAGACGGTGACGGTGGTCGCCTCCGTGACGGTGTGGCGTGGGTTCTGCGAGTCGGAGAGGCTGATCGTGACCGCGTTCGCGGTGGATGTTGGCGTGCTCGGCGTCGAGGCAAAGCGCTTGTTCGTGACGACGTCGACGGAGAACGTCGCCGCGCTCCCGTCGTCTTCGAGCAGGAGCCGAGTGGTGCCGTTCGTTTTGAGGGCGACGTCCCCCGCTGTCGCGTTGATCGAGACTCCGGTCGTGCAGACAGCGCCGCTCGCGACCTCGAACGTCGGCCCCGCGACCTGCCCGATCGTGCCGAGAACGCCAGCCGCAGCGTTCAGGAATCGAGCTTTGCCGGTGACGCTCGAGACGGCGGTGCCGAGGCCGATGTCGAAGTTGCCCGGGGCGTTGGTGCCAGTCGTCCCGCCGTCGCCGACGTTGAAGGCGAGGCTGCCGCCCGCAAATCCGGAGGCGCCGCGCTGGCCGTTCCAGGTCCAGGTGCCGCCCGCGGCGCTCGCGTCCTGCGTCCACGTCTCGGTGACCGTCGCGAGGCCCGCGGCGTGCGTGGCGGTGATGGCGGTGGACGTCACCGCCCACGTGAGCTGCGGGGTCTGCCCGACGTCCTGAAGGCGGATGGTGTCGCCGGAGAGGCGGACGCCGGCCGAGTAGAGCTCCAGCGTGCTGCCGCTGATCGTCGCCGGGCGAATGACCGTCGCCGCCGTGGAGAAGCGCACCTCGGCCTCGAACGTGCCAGAGGGTCGCCCGACGCGCATGACGTCGGCGCCCGAGATCTCGACGTAGAAGAAACCTTCGGCGCCGCCGGCCGCGGGCGACGGGATGCGCGCGCGGACGCTGCCGCTGTTGCGGTTGGTGCCTGTTGCGCTGGCCCACGGCGCCTGTCCGGCGAGGACGGTGGTGGTGGTCGCGGCGTCGGTGGTGCGCGCGTCCTGCCCGAACACCGGAGTCGTGAGGGTTTCGCCCCACGTGAGGGAGGCCGCGCCGAGCGACGCCTGAAGGACGTTGTTGACGTACCAGCGCGCGCTGCCCGCGCTGGCGAGGCGGGTGTCGACGTGCGCCGCGGTCGCGTTGCTCCCGAGGGTGAGGCTGGTGGAGCTCGCGCCGATCGGCAGCGCCGTGGGCGTCGTGGAGTCGAAGCCCGCGTCGGTTTTCATGGCCCCGACGGTGGCCCACACCCCGCCGCCGTTGAGCGTGGCGTTCACGGTGGGGGCCGCGCCGCCTGTGCAGGTGTAGAAGTCGAGGACGCCGACGTGGCTCGTGGACGTCGCATCCGACAGGCGCCCCGCGATCCGTGCGGCGGTCTGGTCGTCGGCCCCGGAGTCCGCCACCAGGAAGTCGATCGAGCCGCCGATGTCGTTGGCGCCGGCCGTAGCGGACGCGCGGGCGACTTGCATCACCGGGATCGTCGTGTTCGTGGATGCGTCGGACCGACCGACGAACATGGTTAGCGCCGAGTTGCACTGAAACACGAGCGCGGAGGAGAGGTTGGTGATGTCCTTCGCGTTCGAGACGTTGGTGACGGTGCCGACGGACAGGATGCTGGAGTTGTTCGAGACGAGGTTGCCGCTCCCGTCGTTCGTCAGCAGGCCCGCCGAGGACAGGGCGGTGGCCGCGAGGTTGACCGCCGAGAACTTCCCGTTGCTCGCCCACGTGTAGCGCTCGGTGAGGCCAAGGTTGTCGCGAACTGCGAGCGAGACGGACCCGTAGGTGCCCGTGACGTTCTGCCAGGACCACCCGAGGCGCGCCGCCTCCGTCTCCGAGGAGCCCGAGTCGGGGATGGTGAACGAGATGTAGCCGCCGTCGTTGTTCGCGCCCGCGCCGCCCGTGAGCCGGCGGAGGGAGAGCACTTGGACCTTCGCGCCGCTCGTCGCGACGGTGTTGCCGAGGGTGACGGGGGCGCCGCCCGCGCGGTTGAACGCGAGGGCCGCGGCAAGGCTGCGGAGTGGCTGGTCGTTCGCGTTCGTCGCCGTCGTCGCATCCACCACGTAGTGGGCGGTGGCATCGGCGCCGCCGCTGCTTGTGGTAGTCCCGAGCACGCCGTTCGCGTCGGCGGTGACCGAGCGCGTGCCGCTGCCGGCGAGCGCGGGGAGAGTGACGCCGGTGGCGCTCAGTACGAGCGCGTCCTCCAGCGAGCCTGCCGTTTGCAGCTTGATGGTGAGGCGCGCGTCCTCGCTGGTGCTGGTCGCGTCGGTGTAGTCCCACTCGAAGGCGCCCGCGCGGTCGTGGTTGCCGGCGGAGTCCTCGAGCTCCACGAAGATGCGCGCGCCGAGCCCGTTAGCCCCGTGGCTCGCGTGCGACGTGCTCCGCCGCAGCGAGAAGACGTCGACGATCGTGCTGTTCGTGGACGGGTTGATCCGCACCGCGAGCGGCGCGACCGTGGTGGACGCGAGGGCGAGCGTCGCGGCGAGGGCCTGCCCGTTCACCGAGCTCGTGAGCAGCCCGCTCGGGTCGACGCCGTCGAGCACGAAGGGCACGTCAGCAACGGCGATCGGCCCGCCCGCGGTCATCCACGCGTCGAGGACACGGAGGTTGTCCTGGAACGGACCAGGCCAGTTGCGCGCGCCCCCGAACTGCGCCTTCTCGCCCACGGCGAGGTCCTGAAGCCCGTTGGTGCTGAGGATCGAAACACTCAGGTCCTCCGACACGATCGCGGTTCCCGAGCCGTCGCGCACCGTGAGCCGGAAGGTCCACTTGCCCCAGTCGCTCGGGAGCGTGATCGTCGGGGGAACAGGCCCGCTCGCGCCGCTGTTGGCCAGGTAGTAGAAACGCTGGGTCGCGCTGTCGTACGTCCAGCCGGTGAGGCTCACGACGTCCGGCGGCTTCGCGACCGCCTCCCACCGCGCCGTGGCCCAGCCGGAAAAGTCCGCGGCGGTGAGGCTGATCGCGTCGCCCGCGGACACCTCGATGGAGTCCTCGTGCAGCGCGCCGCCGTTCACGCGGTATTGGAGCTGTGCTGTCGCCATGGTGGATCTCGGGCAAAAGAAAGGCCCACGCAGCCAAAACTGGTGAGCCGGTAGAGGCGCTCGCCGGGTGAGGGGCCCGACGAGCTGTGGAGTCTTGACTGGACCTGAACGCGCGGCGCGTAGCGGACGGAAGCCGTCGGCCGGTAGCCTCGGGGCGGAGGTGACCGATGGCTCTCACGACGTGCGCGGACTGCGGGAAAGAGATCTCCACGGGGGCCGCGGCGTGCCCCCATTGCGGGCGCCGCGTCCCGGCGAGGACATCCGTCCGCCGAATCGGCGTCCTTCTGGGCGTCGCGTTCGTGCTCTTGGCGTTCGGGGCCTACGCCGCGGCCCGCGACTTCGACCGGGCGAAGGGCCGAGCGGGCGAGCAGGTTGGGCAGCCGCGCTGAACGCCTGCGCCCGATCGACACCGGCCGAGCTCCGTCTTACCCATCGGCCCTCGGAGGGTTCCCGTGCTCGCTTTCCTCGCTCGCCTCGGTTCCAGGTCCTACTTCGTCGCCGGCCTCGTCACGTCGCTGGTGATGTTCGGTCGGGGGTG
>CAYRYM010000043.1:0-5198 GCA_964428705.1 uncultured Candidatus Saccharibacteria bacterium
AGAAGTACCGCTTTAACGTTATCGACACCCCGGGCCACATAGACTTTACGGTCGAGGTTAAGCGCTCCATGCGCGTGCTCGATGGTGCAGTTGTCGTGTTTGACGGCGTTGCCGGTGTCGAGCCTCAATCCGAGACCAACTGGCGCTATGCCGACGAGGCCAAGGTGCCCCGCCTCTGCTTTATAAACAAAATGGACCGCATGGGTGCATCGTTCGAGAAGTCGTACGCCTCCATACTCGACCGCCTTACCAAGCACGCGGTGCGCATGCAGCTGCCTATCGGTGCCGAGGCCGACTTTGACGGCGTTGTGGACCTGCTTACCATGAAGGCCTACAAGTTCGAGGGCGCCATGGGCGAGATAGTTTCGACCTACGACATCCCGGCGGACATGATGGACGATGCCAAGAAGTACCGCGCAGAGCTTATAGAGCGCATCGTCGAGCACGATGACGCCATGATGACCGACTACCTCGAGGGCAAGGAGCCTGCTTTGGAGGACCTCAAGAAGGTCCTGCGCAAGGCTGTTATAGATAACCGTATCTTCCCGGTCTACACCGGCTCCGCCCTTAAGAACCGCGGCGTGCAGCTTGTGCTCGACGGCGTTGTCGACTACCTGCCGTCCCCCACAGACATGCCGCCCATTACCGGCACCAATCCGCAGACCGGCGAGCCTATAGGCCGCCAGGCCGCAGACGACGAGCCGTTTTCCGCTCTCGCCTTTAAGCTCCAGGCAGACCCGTTTGTGGGCCAGCTGACCTTCTTCCGCGTGTACTCGGGTACCGTCGAGGCGGGCTCATACATCATCAACTCCTCTACGGGCGAGAAAGAGCGCTTGGGCCGCATCGTTCGCCTGCAGGCAGACAAGCGCGAGGAGGTTAAGCAGGTGTTTGCCGGCGAGATCGCCGCAGCGGTGGGCCTCAAGTCCGCCAAGACAGGACACACGCTGTCCGACGAGACCAACCCGATCGTGCTTGAGGGCATCATAATCCCGGAGCCGGTTATCTCGATGCGCATCGAGCCTAAGACCAAGGCCGACCAGGAGAAGATGGGTATGGCAATGAAGAAGCTTGCCGATGAGGACCCAACCTTCCGCATCACGTCTGATGCCGAGACTAACGAGACCCTTATATCGGGCATGGGCGAGCTGCACCTCGAGATTTTGGTGGACCGCATGAAGCGCGAGTTCGGCGTCGAGGCGGACACCGGCAAGCCGCAGGTAGCCTACCGCGAGACAATCATGGCGGCCGCCGAGGGCGAGGGTAAATTTATCAAGCAGACGGGAGGCAAGGGCCAGTACGGCCATGTGCGCCTGCGCGTTAAGCCCTTGGAGCCCGTTAACGAGGACAAGAAGCAGGCCAAGAACGTTACGCGCGAAGACCACTTCGAATTCATCAACAACATCAAGGGAGGCGTCATCCCCAACGAGTTTATCGGCCCGGTTGAGGACGGCGTGCGCGAGGCAATGGAGCGCGGCTTTGTCGCAGGCTTCAAACTGGTGGACATCTCTATCGAGCTGTACGACGGCAGCTACCACGATGTGGACTCCTCGGAAATCGCCTTTAAGATAGCGGCATCTATGGGCTTCCAGGATGCACTTACCAAGGCAAAGCCGGTACTGCTGGAGCCTATCATGAAGGTCGAGGTCGTTACCCCGGAGAAGTTCATGGGTGACGTAACCGGCTCGCTTAACTCCAAGCGCGGGCAGATTGAGGGCATGGAGGAGCGCGGACTTGCGCGCGCTATTAAGGCCAAGGTGCCGCTGAGCGAGATGTTCGGCTACACGACAGCGCTGCGCTCAATGTCTGAGGGTCGCGCATCGTTCACCATGGAGTTCGACCACTACGAGGTCGTGCCCCCGCAGGTTGCCGCAACCATTGTCGCCGCCCGCAAATAACATTCACAAACAAAAACAAAAAACGCCCGGGAGCCCGGGCGTTTTTTGTTGCAAAGCAAATATGAGGTAAAATATACGCGTTACTAACCAACACCATATATACAATGACTACCGCACTATCACAGAGCAGGGGAGTAAAGGAACTGGCGTTGCTTGCCATGGGCGTGGCGCTTTCGGCCGCACTGCTGTTTGGCGTAGCCGCTCCGCGCGCGCAGGCAGCTGCGCTGACCGAGCCCCAGATACAGGCGATACTCAACTTGCTTGCGGCGTTTAACGTGCCCCAGGCAGAGATAGACAACGTCGAGGGCATTCTCCACCAGAGCAAGTAAGCTCCGGTATTGGAAAAGATTACGCCGCCCCAAAGGGGCGGCGTTTTCGTTGTGCTTTATACAAGCTTGCATTTGTACACGCGGGTGATTGAATGGGGTCAGACGAACCACGCTCAGCAAAAAGGAGTTGCGTATGACACTAGCATGCGTTGAATCTCTCTGTCGGGCACACAATATCTCGTATCACAAGGAGGAGAACGGCATCAGTATCACGATTTATGGCCAGTACAAGATGCTGCGCTACCCGGTCCTTGTATCACAAACCGGCGAGCCTGGGTCTATGCAGGCGCTCATGTGGTTCCCGGAGCCCGAGACCCAGAATCTCGAAGAGGTCGAGATGCTATGCGCCGCACTCAACAACGTCTTCAATCCGTACGTCCAAGTGGGATTCAACGGAGAGCGCGGCAGATTCTGGGCCGGCAGCCTCTTTGCAGATAATGCCGTCAAACAAAAACTGAGCGCGCTTGTTCAGGCATGCGACATCCTCTACCCGCTCATAACAAGGGTAGGGTGCCTGGGACGCTGGAGCGGCGACCTTATCCAGCTTGCCTGCACTGACCCTCAAGATTGTGCCGGCCGTGCCTGATTATTGCCGCCCCCAGCCGGGGGCGGCAGCTTTATTTGAGTTTGGTAATATAGTTGCGCTTTGGCCGTCTTGTGGTATTGTAGGCGCGAACCTAATTATTAAGGGCGCAGAATAATCTATTTACTATGCAAACCTCTATAAAAGCCTTTGTTTTCGGCACTTTTGCCCTTTTGGGCCTGTCTTTTGCCGTCCCTGCGATGGCCCAGACCTATAACCCCAGCTACTACTACCCCCAGACGCAGTACACGACCCAGTACACCACCCCCTACGCTGGCACCGGCTACGGTTATGGCTATGGCTCGTCTTGCCCGGCCCTGTCCTACAACCTTGTCCTGGGCTCGTCCGACTACACCACAGGCGGCCAGGTGAGCGCGCTCCAGACCTTTTTGCGCTCCCGCTACAATGACACCCGTCTGACCGGCGGCTATTATGGCCAGTTGACCAGCTACTATGTATCCCGCTTCCAGCAGGAGAATGCCGTATATCCGGTTACGGGTGGTGTTGGCCCCCTTACCCGCCAGGCAATAAGCCGCGTATGCGGCGGCGGCTACAACCCCGGCTACCCCACCAACCCTACGCGCCCTACGGTAACCTTCCGCCTCGACCGCGACTTTAGCCTCGACGTAGGCCAGACAGGCGAGCTGCGTAATGAGGACCTCACGATAACCCTCACCCAGATTGTTGCCAGCCAGTACGGCTATGGCTACTACTACAATCAGGAGCCCCAGGCCGTACGCATTACGGTGACCGAGGGCTGCAGCGCGGGCGTCTACTGCATCTACGCGCCCTCGCAGACCTACGTGCTGGAGGACGGCGATGACGTCAACTTCCGCGACTGGAACATCGAGGTTAAGGAGCTTGAGCGCGATGAGGCCACCTTCCGCGTGACCGAGCGCGATAATGACGATGATGACAACGACAATGACGGCACTATCGATGTAACCGCACCGTCTAGCAATGTTACGGTAGAGCAGGGCGACGAGCTTGATATCGAGTGGACGCTCGACGATGAGCCCAACAATGCCTCTGTCGTACTCGAGCTCTATGACGAGGACGATGACCGCGTAGGCACTATCGCTATAGTAGACGCTAACGACGATGACTACGAGTGGGATGTGCCGGAGCGCGGCGACATCTGCACCCTGCAGTACCCTAACGGGCTGTGCGGCTACGACCTCGACGGCGAGTACTACATAAAAGCTACCCTGACAGAGGGCAGCAATGGCTCCGGCGACGAGCTGGACGAGGACAAGAGCCACGTCTTTACTATCGAGGACTAAAAGTTATACACACCCCCGCACTTGTGGGGTAAGCGAGAGGGACTATACTAAGTCTCATACAGGGCACCAGATGCGTTTGCATTTGGGGCCCTTTCTCGTTTTGTCCCTTCGGTCCTGCTCGTTTTGTCGCCACTTATTAAAAGCCTTTAGTATCACTTGCTCGATTATGAATGCCAACATCCTCGCCGCCCGCTCTTTTAGCCTCCACCTCAAGCTTTTTGTGGCGGCTTTTGCTTGTGCACTTGCCCTTGTGCTGGTGCCCGCTCCCGCCCATGCAGCCGGCCTCACGCAACCACAGATAAACGCGGTCTTGGGCCTCCTGTCGGCATTTGACGTTCCGCAGGCCACCATAGACAACGTGAGGATAATTTTGAACGGTGGGTCTGCAACTGAGACCCCTGTCGCCACTCTTAGCTGTACGCTCACTGCAAACCCGTCGTCGGTAGACGAGGGCCAGGCCGTAGTGCTTTATTGGAGCAGCACCGGCGCAAGCTACGCTACCTGGAAGCAGGACGGTGCCGCAAACACACTCGGTCTTACCGGCGGCTACTTTGCGACAAATGGCTCTATAGTCGTGTACGCAAACGGCAAAGGCTCGGTATCGCCGACTATGCTGGTGACAAGCACCGGCGGCCAGACCGGCACGTGCAAAACGACTATCAAAGTTGATGAGCAAGCTGGTGCCAATGAACCGTACAGCCTGAAAGCGTCTCCTGTGTCAGGCAAAGCTCCTCTTTCGGTCAAGTTTACAATCGAGAAGCTAAATCTTTCGGGGACACCAGTAACCTACAATCTTAACTTTGGAGACAACTCCTCGTCCTACTCGACTAACGCAGTGGGGAAGGACGGTGTAACCCACGTGTACAGTACGCCGGGTTCCTACGCGGCTTCTCTTAAAGAAGCCGCCTTCGTGTGTGCGCCTACAGCTGTGTGTGGTTGGCCCTCGGTTGTTATAAGTGTCACTGGCTCCAACACGGAAACACCCTCAGAGAATAACGACGACGACAATGGCGGCAACAACAACGACGACAGCAGCAACGAGGATAATGATTCAGGTGATGACGACAATGCGCCGACCGTGTCGAGTGCCAAGCCCAACACCGCGCAG
>CAYRYM010000044.1:0-5195 GCA_964428705.1 uncultured Candidatus Saccharibacteria bacterium
CAGCCGACATCTCGATACTCGAGGCCGCCTACCTGGCAGCCATGCTCCCCTCGCCCACCAGACTCAACCCGTGGCGCACCGACGAGTCGGGCATCAACAGCCAACTTGAGGCGCGCAAAAACCTCGTGCTCGACAAGATGCAGGAGCACGGCGTTATAACCGTGGACGAGCGCGACGAGTACAAAGGCCAGATGGCGGTATTCCAGCCCCAGAAAAAGAACAGCATTTTCGCCCCGCACTTTGTCTTTTACGTCCAGCAGTACCTGGAGGACAAGTACGGCACCGAGGCCCTGGAGCGCGGCGGCTGGAGGGTCACCACCACGCTTGATGCCGACCTGCAGGCCCACGCCGAGGAGATAGTAAAGCGCCGCGCGCTCTCTAATGTAGACGACTTTGCCGCCACCAACATGTCCATGGTCGCCACCGACCCCAAGTCCGGCCAGATATTGGTGATGGTCGGCTCGCGCGACTACTTTGACGAGATAATACCGGGCGCCTACAACGTGGCTACTATGGCACCGGGCCGCCAGCCGGGCTCGGCGTTTAAGCCGTTTGCCTACGCGCAGGCGTTTGCCGAGGGCTACACGCCCGAGACTGTGGTGTTTGACCTGCCCACGCAGTTCTCGACCGCGTGCGAGCCGTTTGAGAACTACGACAGCGAGCCCCCGTGCTACGCGCCCCAAAACTACGACGACGCGTTTGTCGGCCCCATAACCCTGCGCAGCGGCTTGGCTCAGTCCAGGAACATCCCTGCGGTTAAAACCATCTACCTGGCGGGCCTCTCCGACACATTACGGCTGGCCAAGTCCATGGGCATCTCCACGCTTGGCGACCCGGGCCAATACGGCCTCACCCTTGTGCTGGGAGGCGGCGAGGTAACGCCCTTGGACATGACAAACGCCTACGGCGCGTTTGCCAACAACGGCATCCACTTTGAGGAGCAGTCCATACTCAAGATCGAGGACAGCCAGGGCAACATAATAGAGGACAACACGCAGGTGGCCGGCGTGCAGGTTATGGAGCCCATGGTGGCCCAGCAGATAGCCGACGTGCTGTCAGACCCGGTGGCGCGCGGCCCTCTGGGAGAGAACAATCTCTTTGACTTCCCCGGACACGACGTGGCCATTAAGACCGGTACCACCAACAACTACCGCGACGCATGGACGGTCGGCTTTACCCCCAACATATCGGTGGGCGCATGGGCCGGCAACAACGACAACACCCCCATGGTGCGCCGCGTGTCGGGCTTTATCATAGGCCCCGCCTGGGCCGAGTTTATGCGCTACGCGCTCTCCAGGACGCCGCAGGAGCCCTTCCAGCGCGCAGAGACACAGCCCGCAACCAAGCCCGTACTTAACGGCATATGGCAGACTCCGGGCCAAGACGGCCTTATCCACGACATCCTCTACTGGGTTAATACAAACAATCCGCAGGGCGACGGCAACTCCATAGGCGACTCCCAGTACAAGTACTGGGAGTACCCCGTGCAGGCGTGGGTGGCGGGCAACGGCGGTGCGTTTAACACCGGCGGCGCCGAGGACTGCTTTGTAGACCCGCGCACCAACGAGTGCATCCCCGGGCAAAACGTCAACCCGAGCGACTTCCAAAACGGCAGCGGCACCAACGGGCAAAACCCGCCCAACAACGGCACCGTCCCCCGCTAACAAAAAAGAGAAACGGCTGCCAATTGGCAGCCGTTTTTATTTAATCCTTCAGCATCAAGAAGGCTAATTCGCCGGGTTGACATGTGAGTATATCGTCGAGGCCGAAGTACACATCCTTCCATTTCCTCCCCCTGCACAGGATGGTTGGGAGAAACATGTTGTTGTTCCGATCCCGAAATATCGTGCCACCGAAGCACAATATGCTACTAGTCCACTCCTGCGGCAGCAACTCCGTGTGTTTGAGCAGATAGTCTCGCACGCACGCATTGAGCAAAGGTTTGGTAGATATACTTTTCAACTGTTCCGATAAAGAAAGTCTCTTGGAGTGACTGGGTGTCTTATAAAGCAGAATTTTTTCAGGGTCCCACTTCAAGAGTCCATTATCCTTCAAAAGAGCCTTATTCTTCGCAATACCAAAAAACTCATCGTCGCGATAAGGCTCCAAGTTGGTATTGATTACATGCCTCTTAATAGCAACCTCCCAGTCGCCGGCAAGAAAGCGGTTAACCCCCTCCCCGCCTCCCAACTTATTAATGATTGCTTCTACTTTCCCCAGAGTAATGTCTGAATATCTCATCACATCTTCCTTTCCGGCTGATAGCCGAGGATTTCCCTCCACCCGAGGTCCGGGGTTGTAGCAACCGCTACATCCGCAGAAAAACTACAACAAAAAGTGTAAAAAGTCGAGTTGGATTTTGACAATATTTGAATCCAAACCTTAGCGGTTCATGGGCATAGCCAGGTAGAGGAAGGAGTCGTCGCTAGCATCCTTGATGAGCATGGGTTTGCCGGCACCGTTACTATGGAGTCGGACGGAATCCCCCACTATTGATTGCAGGCTGTCGGCCAGGTAGCGGCCATTAAACGAGACAGAGACTGCGTCGCCCGTAATGGTCGCTTTAACAGTCGAGATCTGCTCGCCCACGTCCGGGTTGCGCGATGAGAGGAACAGCGCCTTCTTAACCGGATCTATGGCAAGCGACACCTGGGCAAACTTGTCTGCAAATATTGAGAGTGATTTGAGTGCACTCGACATATCCTCGCGCAATACCAACCCCTCGGTACTAAACTCTTTGGGGAGTATCTGGCGATAATTGGGGAACGCGCCATCCAGCAGGCGCGAGGTGTAGTACAAACCGTCCGTCTGGGTCGAGAGCTGGTTGTCGTTATAGTACATCTCTACATCACCCTTGCTGTGCTCTAGTACACGCATAAGCTCGGCGGCGTTGCGCGCAGGCACCAACAGCTGCGGTATGTCGCCACCCGACTTAAGCGGCATCTGTTTTTCTGCCAATCTAAACGAGTCTGTTGCAACCGCCACCAGCTTGCCTGCCTCGCCGTACAGCAAAACACTCTGGAGCTCCGGCTTAACCGCCGACAAAGACGCGCAGTACGCTACCGAGCGTATGGCGCGCACCAAGTCGGCAGCTTTAATGGTAAACGAGTGCTCGGCGGCAACCTTAGGCAATATCGGGAAGTCCTCATGCGGGATAGTCTTTATGGATGCACTAGCGCGCTCGCTCTCAACCTTAAACACCTCGCCCACTAATGACGCAGTTACCGACGCGCCCTTTGAGTTGTTGAGGAAGCCGTTTAAAACAGCCGCTGGAACGGCCACAGTGCCCTCTGTTGAGACTTTAGCGGCTACAGTGATCTCCACCCCGCACTCAAGGTTAGTTGCGCGTAGCGTCAACCTGGAGCCCTCTGCGGTTAAGAGCACGCATCCGAGTACCGGGAGGTTGGCCCTCCTTTCAGCAAACCGGCTCGCTGTCGCGACCGCCTGTGCCAGGCTCTCGGTTGTGGTCTCAAATTTCATAACTCTTTATATATAAAACTATTACTATTATTAGGTCTGTGGATACTCTGGATAACTCCAACTGTCTTTATGTACTAAGGGTTTTTTGAGCCTTCTTGTCCTTTTGTACCTGTGGAGATCTCATGAACTCTGCTGTGGATACTACTCCTGTGCCGTTTTCTATCAACACCTTTATTTTCTTGTACCCCTACCTATCCCCTCTCTTGTTAAACACTTATCCACCCGTTTATCCCCATCATTTGAGCATGAGGCGGATCTGGTGGAGTTCGTTTGAGAGCACCGAGTCGGACCTGAGGTCGTTTTTTATCTTCTCGCACGAGTGTATGACGGTCGTGTGGTCGCGGCCGCCCAGTTTGTCGCCAATTGTGGGGAACGAGATGCGGAAGTCCTCGCGCAAAAGGAACATAATAACCTGCCGCGGCCGCACCACCTCCTTGCGGCGGGTCTTTTCATAAATACTGCCCTCCTCTACGCCGTAAAAGTTGGCTATGGTCTTAACCACCTCCTGCACCGACACGGCCTTTTTGGCGGCGTTGCCCTGCCCGCGCAGGAGGGTCTTAACATCGCTTATAGTCAGCGGCTCGCCGCGCATCTCAAACTGGATCATGAGCGTGTTGAGGGCGCCCTCAAGCTCGCGTACGTTGCCCTCTATGGTGGTGGCCAGGTACTCCAGTACGTCGTCGGGGAGTATAAAGTTATGCGCAGATGCTTTGGTGCGGATAATGGCCAGGCGCGACTGGTGGTCGGGCGGGGTCACCGACACTATCATGCCTGCGCTAAAGCGGCTTTTTAGCCGGTCCTCCAAGTTTTGTATAACATTGGGGTGCTGGTCGGAGGAGAACACCAACTGCTTGTTGTTGTCGTGCAAAAAGTTAAACAGGTGGAAGAACTCTTCCTTAATCTTGTCGCGCCCGGCCAAAAACTGCACATCATCCATTATTAAGAGGTCATATTGGCGGTACTTTTCCTTAAAGCTTTGCACTTTGCCGGCCTGCAGTGCCGACACATAGTCCATAGAGAAGCGCTCCGAGGTCACGTAATACACCTTGCGGTCGGGAGCCTGGACCCTAAAGTGGTTCCCTATAGCCTGTATAAGGTGGGTCTTGCCCAGCCCGGTGGGCCCGTAGATAAACAGGGGGTTGTAGGCAATACCGGGCTTGCGCACCACGGCCTGCGCCGCCGCATGGGCCAGCTCATTAAACGGCCCCACCACCAGGGAGGAGAAAGTAAAGCGCGGGTTAAGGCTCGTTTTTTGGTGTACGGGCTCCAGGGCCAGCTCTGTAGGCGGCGGGGGCACCACGCGCGGCTCCTCTGAAGCGCGCTTAGCCCCGCGCGATATCACATACTCGACATTGCGCACAGAGTCCGAGAGCATGCGCAGGCTGCGCACGATGTCTTTGTGGAACTTGGTCGAGAGCCAGTCGCGGGCAAACTGCGAGGGCACGCCCAGGTATACCGACCCGTCCTCTACCCGCACAATATGAGTGTCCTTAAACCACGTGTTGAAGTTGGGCTTGGATATAGTGAGCTCGAGCTCTACAAGCGCGTTTTCCCAAAGTTCTTTCGTGGTTGTCATAGGAAAATACTCACTAAGGATACTCGCGTGTGGATAACCCGTCAAAAAGTGCCATTAAGTGCACAACCTGTGGATAGAGTGGGGATAAGAACGGAGGGTTTTACTTAGTCGTGCACCTGGGCTATAGTGGTGTCATGTC
>CAYRYM010000045.1:0-4825 GCA_964428705.1 uncultured Candidatus Saccharibacteria bacterium
AAGGAGTTTGGCTTTAAGCACATAGAGGTCGCCGAGAAGGTGGGCAAGAGCCGCGAGTATGTCTCTAACTCCATACGCCTGCTGGCCCTGCCGCAGGAGATGCTCGACGCTTTGATGGCGGGCAAGATCAACGAGGGCCACACAAGGCCTCTCTTGATGCTGGCTGACAGGCCGGAGGAGCAGAACACGCTCTTTAGAGAGGTGATGCTAAAGCGCCTTACCGTGCGCGACACCGAGGCTATAGCGAGGCGCATTGCCTACGACAAGGTCCGCAAGAAAGAGTATTTGTACTCGCCCGAGATTCTGGATATGGAAAAGGAGCTTGGCGAGGCGCTGGGTACGCGCGTGGCCATAGAGAATAAGTATTATGGCGGCTAGCTCATCATAGACTTTATGTGAGAGGACGACCTGCGCGTGATATTTGCCAACCTCGCGAGCCGGCTCTCCAAAGCTTCAGCGGAAGTTCCCTCTGAAAAGTCCTCGGGTCTCCTGTACGCAGACAGCGGCCCTGCGTCAGGCCAGACTTTTCCTCATGAACATTCCGCTGCCGCCGGCGATACTTCTGCCGCCGCGCCCACATCTGTTGCTGAGCCTACTCCCGAACTCGCAGCCGCTGCACCAGAGCAGTTGGTGCCGGAGCTGGATGACAGGACCAAAGAGGAAAAGGAGAAGGATGAAAACACCTTCGACCCCAACAGCTTCTCTATTTAATTAAACTTTCTCCTCCTTCTAGAGAGAGAGGCGGATATGGCGGCGCGCCAGGGTGGTGAGTGAAATGTAGAGCCACTTCTTTGTCGGGTGCGAGCCCTTTTTTGTCTGGATCTCCACTATGTCGCCGTTGTGCAGGGTAGTGTCGAGCGCCACAAGCTTGCCGTTGACCTTGGCTGCGGACACGTGGTCGCCTATGTCGGAGTGTATCGCGTAGGCAAAGTCCAGCGGCGTGCATCCGCTCGGCAGGTCTACCACGTCGCCCTTGGGCGTAAATATAAACACGCGGTGCGTAAAGATGTCGGTCTTTAAGGTCTTTTCAAACTCCGGGTCGTCGGCCTCCTCGCCCAGCTCGGCCAGCCACTCCGGGGCCGCCGGGCCGCCGTAGCGGTTCTGCGCGGCGCGCGTGGCGTCTGTGTCCGTTGTGCCGGCATCCTTTTTGCTCTCCTTGGCTCCTTTGCTAAACGAGGGCAGGAGGCTCTTTATCCAGTCAAAGCTCGACTGCCCGCCCGTTGAGCCCGCGCCGTCCTTGTAGGCCACGTGCGCCGCGATGCCGTACAACGCCTCCTTGTGCATCTCCTGCGTGCGTATCTGTATCTCTACAATGCCGCCGTCGCCCGCAAACACGGTGGTGTGCAGACCCTGGTAGCCGTTGGGCTTGGGGAAGGCGATGTAGTCCTTAATTTTGTTGGGTAAGGGCTGCCAGAGGTTGTGCACAAGCCCCAGTGCGCGGTAGCAGTCCTCGGTGCTTTGTACCACTACGCGCAGGGCCGCTATGTCGTAGACCTTGTCTATGTCGCCGCCCTTGCGCTTTAATTTTTGTGAGAGGCTCCAGAGCCCTTTGACGCGGTAGTCGGTGTGGAACTTAGTCAGGCTGTTTTTGGCGAGTTCTTTGCGGAGCGTGCGCGCCATCTGGTCGAGACGCTCAAATGACTTTTCGCTGCGCTCTGCAATAAGATTTTTAATAGTGGCAAAGTCCTCGGGGTAGGCGTACTCAAACGCGCGGTCCTCCAGCTCGCGGCGCACAACGCCCATACCCAGGCGGTGGGCTATTGCGGCATAAATCTCCAGGGTCTCCAGCGCGATGCGCTGGCGCTTCTCGGCCGGCACGTGCTCGAGCGTGCGCATGTTATGCAGGCGGTCCATGAGCTTTATGATGAGCACGCGCGCATCCTGCCCGGTGGCTACCAGGAGCTTGCGCAAGGACTCGCGGTGCCTCTCGGCGCCGCGGTACTTGTAGCGGCCCAGCTTGGTTACCCCCTCTACAAGAAAGCATATTTCCTTGCCAAACTCGGCTGTTATCTGCTCGGGGGTAGTGCCCACGTCCTCTATACTGTCGTGCAACAGTCCTGCGGCAACGGTCTTGGCAGACATGCCCAGCTCGGCGAGGCCTTTGGCTGTCTCTACCAGGTGCACTAGGTAGGGCTCGCCCGAAAAGCGCTTGTGGTCCTTATGGGCCTCGGCGACAAAGTTATACGCCTTCTCTACCAAGGCCTTGTCGGCCTTGGTGGGGGCGCTCATCTTTTCTAAAATGTTTGCAAGCGTAGCCATTAGGCCTTAGTGTACCCCGTAGAGACTCTTTGAGTCCACGGGGCAGGCTACTCCTTCTTTTTCTTGGCGAAGCCGCGGCGTTTCTTTTCCTCCTTTAATATTTCAAGCGCGCGCTCGAGGGTTATGTCGTACGGGTTGTCGGTCTTAAGGGAGCGGAAGTCGGCCTTGGGCTGGGTATGGTGCGCAATATAGGGGCCAAAGCGCCCGGTGTTGGCGACAATATCAAGCCCGGTGTCGGGGTGCTTGCCCAGCTCGCGCGGCAGAGCCAAGTACAGTGCGGCCTCCTCTATGGTCACACTAGCTGGATCCTTTTCCTTGGGCACTGATGCTCGCTTGGGCTTTTTGGCTTTTGTCTTGCCCTTACCCTCCGGCATCTCGCCCAGCTGCACATATGGGCCAAAGCGGCCGGAGAGCACATAAATATTCTCGCCGGAGTCGGGGTGCACTCCTATGGGTTTTGCCGGGTCATTGCTTATTACCTCGCCAGCCTCTGTGCGAGCGCCCATGCACTCGGGGAATGTCGAGCACGACATAAACTTGCCCTGGCGCGAGAGCTTAAAGACCATAGGGCTGCCGCACACCGGGCACACAAACTCCTCCGGGGCCGGTCCAAGGTCGGTGATCTTGCCGGCCTCTTTGTCCTTGAGCTTTACCTCTTTGAGGAACGGGGTGTAAAAATCCTTAAGGGTCTTGAGGTACTCGCGTTCGCCGTTGGCTATCTCGTCGAGCTCGTCCTCCATCTCGGCGGTAAAGGTGTCGCTGATGTAGGTGGGGAAGTACTCCTCCAAAAAGCTCGATACTACGTCGCCGGTGTCGGTGGGCTTTAATGATCGGCCCTCCTTCTCGACATACCCGCGCGCGTCGAGCGTGCGCATAATGCTGGCGTAGGTCGATGGGCGGCCTATGCCGCGCTTCTCCAGCTCTTTAATAAGCCCGGCCTCTGTGTAGCGCGGGGGCGGGGTTGTCTGCTTTTCCTCGGCAGAGACATCCTTCACATCCAGCTCCTCGCCCACGGCAACCTTGGGCAGCTCGACATCCTCGCCGCGCGCTGCCGGGTCGGCCTTAAGCCAGCCGTCAAACATCACGCGTGAGCCCGTTGCCACGAAAGCGGGCAGCAAGGTCGAACCTTGAGAGCCCGAGTTAAGGTTCGACCTTGCTGGCACTTGCGCCTCAATCTTGGAGCGCAGTATTTTGGCGTCGGCCATCTGCGATGCCACAGCGCGACTCCAGATAAGCTCATACAACTTCTTTTGCTCGGGGGTGGTGCCTGCGGACTCCTTGGCAATGTTGGTTGGCCGTACTGCCTCGTGCGCCTCCTGCGCGTTTTTGGACTTGGCGGTGTAGGTGTGGGCCTCGGCATACTCTTTGCCGTACTTTTTCTCAATATGCGCGAGTATCGCAGCCTGCGCCGGTAGCCCCAGGTTAGTGCTGTCGGTGCGCATGTAGGTTATATGGCCCGCCTCGTACAGCTTCTGTGCGATGCGCATGGTGTTGCTGGGCGAGTACCCAAGGCGGCTTGATGCCGATTGCTGCAGGGTAGAGGTGGTAAAAGGTGCCCTGGCCACGCGCTTGGCCTCGGTCTCCGAGACGTCGGAAATTGTGAGCCCGTCCTTTTTAACGGCACCCAATATCTTGTCGGTGACCGCTTTGTCGCGGGGCTCTTCGGCGCAGGTAAGCAAAAGCGCCGCCTTGGCTTTTGTCTCTGTGTCTGCCGTAATGGTCCAGTAGGTCTCCGGGATAAACGCGCGTATCTCGCGCTCGCGCTCCATAATAATGCGCAGGGCCGGAGACTGTACGCGGCCTGCCGAGAGGCCATAGCGCACCTTCTTCCATATCAGGCCGGACAGGTCGTAGCCTACGAGCCTGTCGAGTACACGGCGCGCCTCCTGGGCCATGCGCAAGTTCTCGTCTATGAGCCGCGGATGGGCGAGCGCCTCGGCAATAGCGTCTTTAGTAATCTCGTGGAACACGATGCGCGCGGGCTTCTTGAGCTTTAACTCCTCCTTTATATGCCACGCAATGGCCTCGCCCTCGCGGTCGGGGTCGGTTGCCAGCAGGACCGCCTTGGCTTTGTGGGCGAGCTCGCGCAGCTCGGCAATAACATGCGCCTTGCCGGGCACTACCTCGTAGTGGGGGACAAAGCCGGCGGGGATATCAATAGCCTTCTTGTTGGACTTGGGGAGGTCGCGCACGTGGCCTACTGAGGCGCGCACGACAAAGTCGCCCGACTTGTCGATGTCTTTTAAATACTTCTCTATAGTCTTTGCCTTGGCGGGGGATTCTACAATGACGAGCTTCATAGGGATGTGGAGCGCACGAGAGAGATTGATACCGTACTACAGTACCATATGTCAACTTGCACGAGCGAAAACGCGCCCCCGCATTGTGTATGCGGGGGCGTCTGGTGGCGGGTCTATACGGTTGCAAAACGTTGGGGTCGGTGTGCGTAGCTACCCGGTACTGATGGTTTGGGAGGAAGTCTGCGCCTGTCCGATGCCGGCTGGTATGCAATGCGCGAGTGATGCGCGCAGTAGGGCAGGCCGGTGAGCGCCTTGCCGCCGCAGAA
>CAYRYM010000046.1:0-382 GCA_964428705.1 uncultured Candidatus Saccharibacteria bacterium
ACAAGCTCGGCATCGAGACAAAAGTTAAGGATATCCGCATATTTGCGGGCGGAGCCAAGAAGGCCGACTGGGACCTGGGCACTGTTATAGACATGGTTGCCATGGCGCAGAAGCTCGACACCATAATCTTGGCCACCGGCGACGGCGACTTTGTCCCGGTTGTCGAGTACCTCAAGTACGCGCACGGCTGCCAGGTGGAGGTTATCGCCTTTGGCAAATCCTCATCCGGCCAGCTGCGCGAGGCGGCCGACGAGTTTATAGACATGTGCGACGACCCCCGCAGCTACCTTATAGGCTACCGCGGGGGGAGTAAGTGGATACCGGGCTTTGGCACAGCGGGCGCCGACCGCAATAGCGGCCGCGTGAACGCCGACACCAGCCC
>CAYRYM010000046.1:392-4564 GCA_964428705.1 uncultured Candidatus Saccharibacteria bacterium
GGCCCCCGATTGGGATGGAGAAGGGGAGGACCCGGCTATAAAAATGTCCGGAGAGCAGTAAATCATCCAAAGATATCCACACTCAATCCCTGTGGAATATAAATAGGGACTATACTAACGACTATCAGGGCTCCACGCTTGTGCGTGGGCCCTTTCTCGTTTTATTAACCCATTAGCAACACCATGACCCACACCAGCACCAGCTCAGTTTTTAAAAAAGCAGCACTCTTTGGCATCACGCTCCTGTGCGCAGGCTCTTTGCTTGTTGTGCAGGCACCCAAGGCCCACGCCGCAGGCCTGACCTCCGTGCAGATAAACGCGGTTATCGGCCTTTTGCAGGCTTTTGACGTGCCGCAGGCGACCATAGACGACGTACGGGTCATACTCAACGGCGCAGCGGCCCCCGCACAAACGACCGCGCAGACCACCACCCAAACAACGACACCTGTTGTCACGCCTACAACCGCCACTGCCCCCGCAACTTGCGGGATAAGCGGCTCGCTCTCGCAGGGCTCGCAAGGACTGTCGGTTGAGGCACTGCAGAACTTCCTTGTATCCCAGGGGCTTATGAGTAAAAGCGACGCGACGGGATACTTTGGCCCTATAACCGAGGCCGCGGTTAAATACTTTCAGCAGCAGAGCGGGGTGGTGGCAGGCAGCGCGGCTGGAACAGTCGGGCCCCAGACCCAGGCTGCTATAGCCGAGCGTTGCGGCACGACAGCACCAGCTGTCGTATATACGCCTTCTCAAACCTCATCGGAGGGCGAGGGCAAAGAAGTCCGGGGCTCCGACAGCAACACCGCACAGACTGCCGTGTCCTCCTACACGGGGCCGCACGTCCCGTCTGCGGCCGTGTGCATGAGCCAGGACCCGACGCGCGACAATGCAGAGGACCGCTACATGAACCCGGACATGCCGACAGTTAAGGAGTTTATGGATAAAACCGGCGCATCCTTCTCGGACACTACACCGGTACTAGGCCTTGGCCGCATGAAGGACTTCCGCGACTGGAAGGCCATCATGGCCTCTGCAGACCCGCTTAACGCGGCGCGCCAGGCTACGGCTGCGCTGTACAACAGCGGCCGCACCGACTATGTGTGGTGGCAGGTGTGCAGGATAGAGTGGCTCCCTAAAGTCACTATCCTAGCCTCGACGCAGAACTTTACCTTCTACAAGGACGAGTACCCGAGCAGCGTTATCTATCGCGTGGGCATCACCGACACCAACGGCTACCTTATTCACGTACCCGCCAACAGCTTTGTGCTCTTTAAGAACATACGCGACTCCGGGCTTGATGCCTCACAGCTTACAAGCTTGCAGGCCCAGCTCGATGCAAAAGGCATAGACCAGACCAAGATAAGCTCGTGGCCGCGCAACTTCAAAGACTCGTCTATCAGCTTTGGATCCGCATACACCCTTGTTGCGGCAATAGGAATGACGGTGCTGTCGCCGTACGAGTTTATGGTCGACCAGCTTACGACCTTCTTGTACGAAGAGGGGTTGTACTAAGAACAAGCAAATAAAAAACCGCGCCAATCTTTTGGAAAGGCGCGGTTTTGCGTTGCGTGTGCTCATTGCTGTTGTCCTGCAAGAAGCTGGCGGATCAGCCACCGTTTGACGAACGACATCACCGTACAGGCTGATATCATCGCTGCGATGGAGACGACCAGGAATCCGTTGAGGACCCCCAGCTGGACCGCCAACTGAGTCTTGTCACTGGTAATGGACAAGGCTTTGCGGCCAAATGAAGCCAGAAACCTCCCGCCGGACCTGACAAGGTGGCCAGGTTCCGGGATAGCTGCCCAGAACAGGTCTTTGAGCAGACCTGAGAGAGGCTCAACCAGCTTAGTGACCCACAGAGCACCCTTGGGCCAAACAGACGCCAAGAGCGCAAGTAGGAGGAAGAAAGTTATCCAACACACTACGTAAACAAGCACCCTTAGTGCGTCGTAGTAACGGAACAACCTCCGTAAGTCCGAAAAAGTGATCATTTTTACCCCCAATTTCAACGCCATTGGGACATCCCTATGGCTACCAAATTCCTAGTGTATATTATACACCCATTTATCTTATTTGTCAAGTATACTCTTGACATATGAAAAAGGCTGGGTTAAGCTCTCTTTTGGCATCACGCCACCCCGACTCCGTAGGAGAGGGTAGCTAGGAGATTCCTCCCATGTTCCGCAAGTCCGCACTCGTGTTCGCATCTGTTCTCGCCATGACCGCTTTTGCCATGCCGGCCTCGGCGGCTGAGGTGAAGGTCCACTGCACTGCAACGGCCATTACCTACGCTCCCATGACCGGTGCCGGCAATGTACCCCTATTCAGCCTGCAGCCGCAGATCGTGGGCGCCGCCTGCATCGACGGCCCGGGCGACCAGCACCTGCTGAGGATCGGCGACGCAGACCCGGTCGCCTTCGGCACGCAGGACTCGATGAAGAAGTTCCTCTCGGCGCTCGGCCGTTTCGCCGACGACTACACCAAGAAGAAGACCGCGCAGAAGTAACGTCCACGTCGGCCTGGCCGACAGCCCCGGTGCCATTGGCGCCGGGGTTTTTTCTTTGCTACTCTTTTAGTAGTTCGATTAACAACTAAGCGCGAAGCGGGCGGATAGGTAGGCCAACAAGGAGTGCCTTGTGACCTAAAATCTGAGCGCTTCGCATAAAGAAGTATGCAAAGCAAAAGCTATACGCTCGAGGTAGGAGGCAAACAAATGGTGGCGGAGTTTACCGACCTGGCAGAGCAGGCGCAGGGCTCGGTGATACTGCGCTACGGCGAGACGGCAGTGCTTGCCACCGCGGTAATGTCGCACCGCACGCGCGACGATATAGACTACTTCCCCTTAACGGTGGACTTTGAGGAGCGCTACTACGCCGCGGGCGCCATACTGGGCAGCCAGTACATGCGCCGCGAGGGCAGGCCCTCCGAGAACGCGATACTCTCAGGCCGCATTGTAGACCGCACCATACGCCCGCTCTTTGCATCGCATATGCGCAACGAAGTGCAGGTGGTGGTAACCGTGCTTGCCTTGGGCGAGGACGACCCGCAGCATCTGGCGGTTAACGCGGCGTCTCTAGCACTTGCAACGTCTCCCATACCGTGGGGCGGGCCCGTGGCCGCGGTGCGCATCGGAGACGGACTAAAAATTAACCCAACCTACAAAGAGCGTGAGACAATGGCGCTAGACATTTTGGCATGCGGTAAGGACGGCACCATAAACATGATAGAGGTGGGCGCCAAGGAGGTGGAGGAGGACACTATAGCCGCGGGCTTTGCAAAAGCCGCAGAGGAGCACAACAAAATTTTAGAGTGGCAGCAGCAGATAATTAAAGAGATTGGCAAGGAGAAGAAGCTTGCTGACAAGCCCGAGCTACCGGCAGCGCTTGTAGACCTATATGCGAGCGAGTTCGCATCGCGCATGGGGGCGGCGGTGTTCTGCGGCGCTCCCAGCAAAGACGCCATACACGCTCTGGAGGACGAATGGATGGCAAAGATTAAGGAGAATGAGGAGCTTGCGGGCATGAAAGGTATTGCAAAAAGATACTTTGAGGACAAAGTAGATGAGGAGATCCATCGTGGTGCAGTGGAGGACGGCAAGCGCGCCGACAACCGCGGCATGACAGAGGTGCGCCCGCTGTTTGCCAAGGCGGGCGGAGTGTCGCCACTGTTGCACGGCACCGGGATCTTTTACCGCGGCGGTACGCACGTGTTTACCGCACTCACGCTAGGCGGGCCCGGCGACAGTCTGATAATCGACTCGATGGAGAAGCACGACACCAAGCAGAGGTTTATGCATCATTACAACTTCCCCCCGTACTCTAGCGGCGAGACAGGCCGCATGGGCGGTATTAACCGCCGCGCCACGGGCCACGGCGCGCTTGCACAAAAGGCCCTGGAGGCCGTGCTGCCTCCGGCCGAGCAGTTTCCGTACACCATACGCTTGGTGTCGGAGTGCTTGGCATCTAATGGATCAACATCTATGGGCTCGACCTGCGCCAGCACCATTGCACTTATGGACGGCGGGGTACCTATTAAGGCACCGGTGGCGGGCATTGCGATGGGGCTCATGCTTGGCGATAATGGCGCGTACAAAGTCCTGACCGACATACAAGGTCCTGAGGACGAGTTTGGCGACATGGACTTTAAAGTGGCGGGTACGCGCGCAGGGGTTA
>CAYRYM010000047.1:0-1174 GCA_964428705.1 uncultured Candidatus Saccharibacteria bacterium
GGTCTGCCTCAAAGTTAAACTCCTCCCATAGCGGAAACGCCTCCTGCCCCTCGAGGTAGTTGGTAGTAACAAAATCTATCTGCACCCAGCTCGATACCCCTCGCAGGCGCTCCAACCCCGCCTCCAAGTCTCGTTTAGAGCGTACGAGAAGTGCGGGAATAACATCAACCATGGTAGTCCATCTTTAAAATCCGGCGCTGGTGCCGCTCGTCGTGCTCAAAGTTTGTCGCAAGCCATAGCTCGAGCGCCTTGATAGCTTCGTCTGCCGAGACAAAGCGCGCGCCCAGGCTTAAAATATTGGCGTCGTTGTGCCGGCGCGACAGCTTAACGATATCCGCGGGCCCGCCGTAGTACACCGCGGCGCGCACCCCGCGCACGCGGTTGGCGGCCATGGCCTCGCCCTGCCCCGACATGCCCAAAATTACACCCATGCTGTCCGGCGTCTCGGCGACCTTTTTTGCGCACGGGGTTATGTAGTCCGGGTAGTCGTCGGCGGGGTTAAGGCGCGTGGGCCCCATGTCCTCCACCTCGTGACCCTTTGCATGCAAAAAATCTACAAGCTTCTGCTTTAATTCAAACCCCGCATGATCTGAGGCCAAAAAAATCTTCATAAACCATTATTGTCTTTATTTGGTCCGTTTCCTATGGCTCCGCCATTAGAAACGGTTGTCCCTGCGGCTTTTACGTGTCTTACAAGCGTGTGGGTATATCCCATCTCGTTGTCGTACCACGCCAGCACCTTAACCAGGTTGCCTATCACGCGCGTCATAGACAGGTCGGCCACCGAGCCGTATGTAGAGCCTATGATGTCGGAGGAGACTATAGGGTCGGTCGTAACGGTAAATATCCCCTGCCACTGTGCTTGGCCGGCGGCATCGGTCAAAATTTTGTTTACCTCCTCGGCGGTAGTGTCGCGCTTGGCTATAAACGTAATATCTGCAATAGAGCCCGCAGGCACGGGCACGCGCAGGCTTATACCGTCAAACTTCCCCGCCAGCTGGGGGTACGCCTGCGTCACGGCTATGGCCGCGCCCGTGGATGTCGGCACAATATTTTGTGCCGCCGCGCGGCCCTCCTTAAGATCCTTTTTGGACGGGCCGTCTACAAGCGACTGCGACGCCGTGTAGCCGTGCGTGGTGCTAAGTAAGGCCTTGTCTATGCCTATAGCGGCGTC
>CAYRYM010000047.1:1184-4346 GCA_964428705.1 uncultured Candidatus Saccharibacteria bacterium
CGTTGGAGGACACCTGTGCCCCGGCAAGCTTGTCGTCGTTAACGCCCATCAACACCGTCACGCCGGCAGGCACGCCCGGCTCTTGCGGCCCGTCCTTGGCCGGGGCCGATATAACCACACGCTTGGCTCCCGCATCTATATGCGCGCGGGCCAGGCCAAACTCGGTGAAGAAGCCTGTAGACTCCACTACCACATCAATATTCAAATCCTTCCACGGGAGCTTGCCGGGCTCTTTTTCTGCCAATACCTTTATATGCTTGGCGCCGACAAGTAGCTCGCCCTCGCCGGCGCGCACCTCTGCCGGAAACTGCCGGTACACGCTGTCATACTTTAGGAGGTACGCCAGCGCATCTGTGGTGCCCAGGTCGTTTATGGCCACCACCTCTATCTCGGGCTCGTGCCATGCCGCACGCAAAAAGCAGCGGCCTATGCGTCCAAAGCCGTTTATGGCAACGCGCAGTGCCATGCTAGTTAAGCGTATACTCGACCTTCTTGCCGTTGACGGTGAGCCCCACAAACTTTATGGGGAGGTCGCGCTCGGGAGTAAACGCCAGCTCAAAGGACTGCGTCGAGCCGTCGGCAACGCCCTGGCACGCGCCCTCCTGCGCCTGAAGTACGCCAAGTGCGATAGAGACCTCCAGTACACCGTTAACCTCGTTGGTCGAGACGCCGCTGGCGACCCTGTTGCAGGTGGATGTCATGGGGATAGTGCCAAAAAAGGTATGCGCGCCGGCCCTCTTTACGTAGGTTATCTCGACGGAGTCCGGAGTCTCGTAGGCGGTGTTAACCGGCAGTATGGCCGGCTTGCTGGCACCCCGCAGTATCCAGTATCCGCCGGCTACTACAGCCACGATAAGCAGCAGCGCAACCGAGCCCACCCACACGCCCCGCTTGTCTGTAGTGTTGTCCATGTACTCAGTATATGCCTATTGCTCGATAAACGACGGTACTATCCCCACTGTTGTTGTCCAAGGCTCCAGCGGCCCCGTGCCGTCACTGCAGGAAAGAGTATAGGTGGTGCGCGCCGTTATGGCCGGAGTCGTTGACGAGTGCGTGCCGTCTCCCGGGGTCACGCCGCCAATGCCGGGGCTTATCGAGCAGCTTGTCATCCCGCTTATAGTCCACGAAAGCATGGCGCTTTGTCCGGCCCTGACCCGCAGAGGCGTGTGGGTAAAGCCCGTAACCGAGCCGGCAGGCACCGTGTCGACGTCATACAAGAGCATGCTGGCAAAGCCCGGCGCCGCTACCGTGTAGCCCTCGCCTGGGGCTGTGGGCTCATAGTTGGCAATGTAGACCGTGTCTGTTGTGTTGGCTCCATAGTCGTACTGGCCCCCTTCAATACTAATCTCAACCGTTTGGGTAGGCTCACCGCTATCCTCGTCGTCTAGGGGCATGATGACAAGCGTGCACGACGCCTGGCCCGCGGGGATAGTAAGGCCGTCGCCGTTCACTCCACTGCAGGTACTTTCGTTGTCAAAACTGTAGTCGTCTGTGTAGTATGCCGTCCCATCGCGGCCAAAGTTGACCTCTAAGCTGGCGGCCGTCGATCCGGTGCGGCTAAATGTAAAGACACCCGGGTCGCCCGAGTAGTCGTACTGATACGACGGCTCTTCTGCATTCTCGTCGGTTGCCACCACCGACACCTCCGGCAGGTCAACGGGCAGTTTTATCTCTATAGCGCCTGCGGCCCATCCCAGAGAGCCGCCGGATGCCGCAACGCTTGTAGCGGCGCCGGCCGTGGGTGCAACCTTGGTGTACAGTCCGGTACGCACACTGCTCGCCAGCAAGTCCCCAACCTCGGTCGAGCCGCCGCTGGGCGTAAACGCGGTGGTAGAGTCGCTTGCAAAGCCCGCAACAATAAGCGAGTCGCTGGCCTCGGGGGTGTTGGAGACCGAGAGCGTACTGCCGCTGCTGGCCGAGTTGGGGTTGATAGTGCCTATAGGGTCGCTGGTATCGGCGCCCGACACATAAGCTATGATGTAGCCATAATCGTCGGGGAATGAGGCCGTAAAGTTCACACTGTTGGTGCCGGACTCCGGGTTAACGAGGTAAAAAACCTGCACCCTGGCCACGGCAGTGCCGCCGGCCAGCCTGTCTACCGCCTGGGTCATAGGAGTTAAGGATGATCCGTACGACACGCTGTTCATCTTGTTGGTGCGGCTGTCGGAGGCTACCACCACCACAAGCACGCGGCCCGTGCCCGTACCCGCGTTAAACGAGACGGTCTTGGTGGCGGATGGATTGCCAAAAAAGCTCATAGTGCCGGTGGTTGCCGCACTGATCGTCGGTGCCGCCTGCGCCCTTGTGGGCACCACTATGGCCGCCGCCTGCACCAGCAGGAACGCCGCAACCACAACAAGCGGGAACATTTTAGTGCGGACAAAGTGTCGTATAGAGCGTTGCATAAATATAGATGATTAGAGCGGAGCCCCGCCGCCGGCTTGCTCTGTCGGTGTGAGTATAATTGTCTCCGTCTGCTCGGGCTCGCCGTCTGGCTCCGGCGCCACCACAATGGTGCAGGATGTCCAGCCGGATGGGATAGTGGCGCCCTCGGTAGTAATGCTCTGGCACGTGCTTTGCTCCGTATCAAACAGGTAGTCCGTGCCGTACTGGGCCGTGCCTGTTATCACGTACACAACAGGCAGGTCAAGCTCGGTGCCGCTTGTGCCTCCGCTGCGCCCCAGCACAAACGTGCCGGGGCCGGGGTCGGTGCCGGGCTCGCCCGCGTCGTCGCTGGCCCCCGCGCTCACCACAAGCCCGCCCGTTGCCTCGCCTGTCACCGTAAGCGTAAATGATGTGTTGCCCGAGGCACCGCCGGTGCCGCTTGCGTAGACAGACACGCTGTAGTCGCCCGGTGCGGTACCCGCGGGTATCGTAATAGTGTAGGTGGTGCACTGAGTCGGGCTGCCTGTCGGGCTGCACGTGCCCGGCCCGTCGGGGTACTGGGCGCCGGCAATACTCTCCAGGCCGGACTGGTAAAAGCCGTTTACCGTGCCGCTGCCCGAGACCGCCGTGGCGTTTATGACAACATCAACAGAGCCGCCGGGTGCCACGCTCGGGTTGCTGCTCTGCGGCGACAAACTAAAGCTAAACCCCCCAGAGTCTTGCACGGTGAGGTTAAACGAGTCGCTCTTTTCTATAGTGCCTGCCGGATAGTCGTAC
>CAYRYM010000048.1:0-4332 GCA_964428705.1 uncultured Candidatus Saccharibacteria bacterium
TTCGCAGGCCTGACTGAGGCCGAGACTGAGTAATTTTTTAGCAAAAAAATATACGTACCCCACGAGACCCTGCTTTCGCCGGGTTACGCCTAGCTAAGCCTTCTTCCAGTGCCACACGGCGGTTATAAACAACAGCAGGGTTATAAAGGCCGATATCGCACAGAACTGGCATATCGCGCCTATGACAGACAGCTGGATGTAGAATATCGCCCACGCCGAGTAGACTACCCCAAAGCCAGTGTAGGCCAGGGCGCCCAGTTTGAGGCCTTTTGAGCCCGGGTCAATTATGAGGAGTACCGACAGGCACAGCATGTACAGGTAGTACACCAGGCCGATATAGCTCCACGGTATGCCAAACAGCTTAGAGTACTCGCTGGTTAACACGGTCTCGCAGCCGCCTATGGCACACGAGGGTATAAGGTTGAGGTACTGGAAGTACGAGAGGTAGAATGCGTCGCCGAGGCCCACAAGGGCGAGCGCAAGCAGTATAAACGGGGTTAAGGCAGGTTTAGCTGGCATCACTAAATTGTACCGTCTTAATAAGATTGTTAAAGTCCGCGCGTATCTGGTCAGACGGGTCTAACCAGTCGCCGCTAAACAGGAATATTTTGCCGCCGTGTGCTACAGCGACCGAGTCTACCTCATACAGGCCCGAGTAGTGGTACCACAGGGCCGGCTCGCCCCCTACAGTCATAGGCCGTGAGGCGCGCTCATCTACTATCAGCTTCCAGTTAGACCGGGCGTCGCCCTGCACCCACGCATCTAGCGAGAGCCCCTCAGTGTTGGAGAACACGCTCAGGCTAATGGCGGGCGGACCCTCGCCATTCTGCGGCGGCACGTAGCCCTTGGGCAATAGGACCAAGACATCCCACTGGCGCTCGGCGTTGCCCTCTGTGCGCGATGACAGCTCGTAGGTGTTGGGATACATAAACGAGTACCCGTCCTCCGACGAGTACTGCTCAAGGGCAGTCTGGGGCGTAGTTGTCGCTGCCGTGTCGCCCGGCAGGCTTGCAGTAGAGTTCGAGAGTAAAAAGTACGCGCCCGTGGCAAACACGGCCACGACAAGCGCCCATATTAGTGCGTTCTTATTCATATACTTACAGTTTACCATTATCGCGCTCATCCTCCCTCCCCCGCACCTGATGCTCGTCATACCCCATGTAGTGCGCCACCTCATGCCAAATGGTCTCGCGCACCACCTTCCGCACTGCAGAGCCAAAAAGATCATCTGGAGCGCGCTCCGGGCCGCTAGGCCAAGTCTTACCCTCCATCTGACCTTTTTGGCTCTGCACCACCAGCTCTGCCGCCTCTTCCTCTATCGGGCCTTGGTACAGCGTTATGGTGTCGGGGAGTGTCCCGCCCACGCCGTAGTAGTCGCCGCGCGCCGTATGCGGCACGCCGTGGTACAGGCCAAGCAGGGTCTCGCCCTCCTTCAGCCCTTCCTCTTGCCGCACATGCGCACTAGGCTCCCACTCGGCCAAAAACGCCACGTTTTTAAGCAGAGCATGGAACTTCTCCGGCACCGCCTTGGGGAACTCCTCCTCTATAAGTTTTTCAAATTCCTCCTGAGACATTATTTTAAGAGGGTCTTGAACTTGGTCTGGACCTTCTCAATCTTGGGGGCGATGACCAGCTGGCAGTAGCCGGCGTCTTTGTGGGTCTCGTAGTACTTTTTGTGATAATCCTCGGCCACGTAGAACTCCACAAGAGGCTCTACACTTGTTACCACCTTTTTAACGCCTTGGTAGACCAGTTGGTTGAGGTTGTTTACATAGTGCTCGGTCATCTCCTTTTGCCGCTGTGTTGTGTAGAACACCGCACTGCGGTACTGCGGACCGATGTCGTTGCCTTGCCCATTAGCCTGTGTCGGGTCATGACTGCCAAAGTACACCTGCAATAGTTCCGGAAAAGAAATGGCATCCGGATCGTACACAACCTTGGCACTCTCCACATACGGCGTCGTGCCCGTCGAGACTGCCTCGTAGCTCGGCCCTTTGGATGTTTTATAAGCCGGGCCGGCGTAACCGGGCTCGACACTCTCTACCCCCTTTATCATCAGGAATACCGCCTCGGTACACCAAAAGCACCCGCCGCCAAAGACTATTGTCTCTTTCATGTGCTTAGTATACTTTATGGCAAGAACGATTCATTCAGCAGGAGTGGCAACGATGTCCAAGACAATAATTTTGCTCTTCATCGCGGCGGCAGGGGGATACTTTACGCGATGGACGAGCCCGGCGACACTGCCAATGACCCTCTTTAGCGCGGGCACCGTCTTCTTCGTGTTTTTTATCATCATTGCGCACAAGCAGACGGCAATAATGCTTTGCATTGCGGTACTCTTAGGTATCCTGCTTGCCGAGGTTCTGGTTAAGAAGCAGCCGCACAGGCGCCGATAGTAAACGCGCCAAACCGCCCGACCATGCGTCGGGCGGTTTCTATTAGTGTCAGGCGCTTTGCCTAGATATCACTGTCTGTATCGGTACTGTCCGTGCTTGCACGCCCGCCGCCGTGGCTGTTTTGGCCCCCCTTCTGTCCTGCCGCAACCGCCTTCTCGCGGTTGTTGGCGAAGTTGCCCGGGTTGTTCTCCTTGCCCTGCGACTTGCCGCCCCTGCTCGCTATGGCCTTGCGCTTTTCCTCGCTCATGCCGGCAAACCCTCTGCCACCGGTGCGCTTGCTTGGCATCTCAACGCTCGGCCTCTCGCCTGCCACATCAAGCTCGTCGCGCTCCGGGTCAAACTGAGGCTGATCGTCGCGTTCTTGTTCTTTCATATAGGTAGTCGATTAGCGGAGTAATCGCACTACCCCAGCATACCCACACCCGCCTGAACTGCGGGTTAACTACCTATTACTACCTATAGCGCTTAATAGGTAGTTACTGGGTTGGAGTGCCGGGCAGGTCGAGCTTAGAGAGCGCCTGCGAGTAGGTCAGCCCTACCTTTTTGCCCGGGTTAAAGATGCCGTGCGGGTCAAATATCTGCTTGACCTGCATAAACAGCGCGTACATGTCGCGGCCAAACATCTTCTCGACATACGGCGTGCGTACCAGCCCGTCGTTGTGCTCGCCCGATATCGAGCCGTGATACTCCAGCACGAGGTCGTAGACCTTATGGCTCAGCTCGTCTATCACCCGGCCTATGGTGGGGTCTGTAGGGTCTATGAGCGGGATAATGTGGAAGTTGCCGTCGCCTACGTGCCCGGCAATGGTGTAGGTCAGCTGAGGATATTGCGCCATGAGCACTTGGAGCTTAGGTAGGAACTCCGGCAATGTAGGCGGCGGCACCACAAAGTCGTCTATAAAAGGCGCCGTGCGCTTGCCCCGTATCTTTTTGCGCAGAAGGTTAAAGCTCTCGCGGCGCACGGCCCAGTACTTGCGCGCGGCCGCCTCTGTGCTGGCCACGCGCACGCTCACGTGGCTCTTGTTGTGCGAAACCTCGGCTGCAAGCTTCTGAGCCTGGGCCAGCGCCTCCTCCTGCGTGTCGCCCCTAAACTCCACCAACAGTACCAGCTTGGGTATGCCGCCGGTCAGCGCCATCCACAGCTCGGGCAGGAATGAGAGCCCGATGCTCAGAAGCCCACTCTTCATCTGGGCGGCGAGCTCCGGCAGATATTTAATGGCAATGGAAAACGTGTGATCGTCATAAGACTCAAAGCTGTCGGGCTTATAGCTTAATACCTCGGGCACCAGCTCGCCCAACTGTGACAGGTTGCTTACAAATATCACGGCCATGGACGAGTACTTCTTTGGGTGTACCAAGCCCACCTTGACCTTAGTGACAATGCCCAGGGTACCCTGCGAGCCGACCATAAGCCTTGCCAAGTTGAGTGAGTTTTTGCCGTCGCCTATGTCCCATAGCGCGTAGCCGGACGAGTTTTTCTCTACCTGCGGCTTGTTCTCGCCTATTATTTTTGCGTACGCCGGTATCGACACCAGCCCCGCCACTTGGCGGTACAGGTCGCCCTCAAACCCGGGCTCTTCCAGCTTGAGTGTCAGCTCGCGGCCCTCCAAGTTTTTGAGCGTGTGGACCTCCCCGTCCCCAAGCACCACGTCCAGCTCCTCTACATAGCGCGCGGTCTTGCCGTACTTGAGGTTTTTCTCGCCGCCGGAGTTGTTGCCCACCATGCCGCCTATGGTGTTTAACTCGCGGCTGGCGGTGTAGCTCGGGAGCTCCAGCCCTTTCTTCTTGGTCTCGCGGTCAAAGTCCCTAAAGTACATGCCCGGCTCCACGGTAGCGTCCTCGTCGGTGAGCGCCAAAAGCTTACCCAAGTGCGCGGTGGTGTCTAAAATAATAGAGGTGTTGAGCGGCCCGCCCGACATGTCGGTGCCGGCGG
>CAYRYM010000049.1:0-4207 GCA_964428705.1 uncultured Candidatus Saccharibacteria bacterium
ATACCCGGACCTTAAGGCCAACACCAACTTTTTGGAGCTGCAGCGCGAGCTGAGCGACACCGAGAACAAGATCCAGGCGTCGCGCCGCTTCTACAACACTAACGTGCGCGACCTTAACACCTCTATCGAGTCGTTCCCGGGCAACGTTATTGCCAACATGTTCCGGTTTGAGCCGCGCGAGTTCTTCGAGCTTGGCGAGGGCGAGGAGGCGGCGCGCCAGCCAGTTGCGGTCAAGTTTTAAGTAGCGTAGGGTCTCTTTTGGACAGGCACGAGGAGCTATATATGGCAGAGATACCACTATTCGTCGCAGAAGGTCCGGATGCGCCGCGTCCGGAGTTGCCATTTGTCGAGCGTCAGGCCATAACGGCTATTGTGTACGACCCTAAAGTCGACAAATATCTGGGTCTGCGTTGGAAGCAGGTCGACTGGGAGACATTTGTTACGGGTGGGGTAGAAGATGACCAAACCCCTGAAGAGGCTGCCCGGGCCGAAGTACACGAAGAGACCGGTTACAAGAATTTGAGGCTGATAAAGGAGTTGCCCCTCTTTGAGGCGAAGTTTTATCATGCCCCTAAATGTGTCAACCGCTTCGCGCATTTTCGCTCGTTTCTCTTTGAGTTAGAGGATGACCAAAGGGACCCTCTCGCTGAAGGGGAGGAAAAGAAACACGAATGTGTCTGGCTCGACAAGACTGAGCTTGCAACATTCCGATTGCCAAAAGGGCATCGCTTTCTTTTTGACAGTATTTCTGAGTAACTACTAAGGGGCGGCCTGCAGGCCGTCCCTTTTGTTTTTGTATAATCAAAGTATTCTTAAGCCTTATGGCAACACTCTATACGCATCAGGAGTCTAATATCGCCAAGACGTGGGTACTTATGACCTGCTTTTTTGCCGTGGTTGTGGCTATAGGCTGGGGAGTCTCGTACTACTACGACAGTCCGGGGATACTATTGTTTGCGGTTATATTTTCCGTGGCGACAAACGTGTTTGCCTACTGGAACTCCGACAAAGTGGTTATTGCCATGAGCGGAGCCAAGCCGGCGACTCAGGCAGAGTACCCGGACCTCAATAATATTGTGGAGAACCTGGCCATTACCGCGGGGCTCCCTAAGCCGCGCGTGTACGTGATAGACGACCCGGCACCTAATGCCTTTGCTACCGGACGCAATAAAGAGCATGCGGCTGTGGCGGTTACCACAGGGCTTTTGGGTATGATGGAGCGTACCGAGCTTGAGGGTGTGTTGGCGCACGAGCTAAGCCACATTGGCAATCGCGACATGCTTGTCTCGACAGTGGCGGTGGTGCTGGTGGGGTTTGTTACGCTTGCCTCCGACTTTTTCTTGCGCTCGACGATTATGGGCGGAGGTGGGCGCGACCGCGACAACAAAAACCCGATACTCATGATCATCGCAGTCGCATTTATTGTGCTGGCCCCCATAGTCGCGATGCTTATCCAGCTGGCCATATCGCGCAAGCGCGAGTTTTTGGCCGACGCATCGGGAGCATTGCTTACACGCTACCCAGAGGGCCTGGCAAACGCGCTGCAAAAGATAGGCGCATATGCCGCGCCTATGCAGCGCGCCAACAACGCCACAGCGCACCTCTATATATCAAACCCGTTTGGCCCTAAGGCAGCCATGTCAGGCCTCGCCAAACTCTTTATGACCCACCCGCCTATAGAGGACAGGGTCAAGGCACTGCTACACCATTAGCCTTATTTTGTGCTATATTCTTGGAGCATTGGAGGCGTCGCATAGCGGTCTAGTGCACCGCCTTGGAAAGGCGGCGTAGGGCAACCTACCGTGAGTTCGAATCTCACCGCCTCCGCAACGAATCGTGCCGTATGGTGCGGGGCACCATCGGTACGAATCGTCGTTGCGAGAGCAGCGGTGAGATTCGAAGGCCGCAGCGGGCACCCTGCACTTGCAGGGTCGCGAGGCAGGGTAGTGCGGCCAAAGTTGTGACGACAACTTTGGAACGCCTGACCGAATCTCACCACCATCGCCGATTATCAGCCACATATTTGTATGCACCACGACCATCACTCCAACTACTTCCTGCTGTTTTGCTTGATAGCGTCGCTGGTCGTCGTCTACTTTATACTCCAGCCGTTTTTGGCGCCGCTTATTTTGGCCGCAGTGTTTGCCTACCTGTTCCAGCCGGTGCAGCAGCGCTTAACGCGCGCGTTTGGCGGGCGCACAAGCCTGGCGGCGTTTGCCACTACGCTTTTGGCGGTTGTTATACTCCTTCTGCCTATAGGGCTCTTGGGTGCGCAGATTTTTAAGGAAACGACCCACCTCTATGCCTCTCTTGCTGGCGCGGGCGGCGGCGGCTTTATCGCATTTGTCGAGAGTACTGTGGCCTCGGTGCGCACCGTGCTTCCTATCCCGGCCGGTGTAGACCTCTCGGTAGGGCAGTACGCAACGCAGGCGCTCGGCGTATTAGCTGCCAACTTAGGGCCCATATTTTCGAGCCTAGCCGGCATACTGCTAAGCCTGTTTGTCTTCCTTACTGCGTTTTACTTCCTGCTTAAGGACGGTGCGAGACTTAAAGAGTACCTGGTTAAGACAAGCCCGCTTGCGGACCGCGACGACGAGATGATTGTCTCTCGGCTGCAGTCGGCCGTGTCGGCCTCGGTTAAGGGCAGCCTCACCATAGGCTTGGTGCAAGGTGTGCTTGTGGGCATCGGGTTTGCCATATTTGGGGTGCCCAACGCGGCATTATGGGGTGCCGTGGCGGCCATAGCGGCACTTGTGCCGGCGGTGGGCACGGCGCTTGTTATCGCCCCGGCGGTACTGTTCCTCTTCCTTACAGGAAGCACCTTTGGTGCTGCGGGGCTCTTGGTGTGGGGCCTAACTACGGTGGGGCTAGTAGACAACCTGCTTGGTCCAAGGCTTATTGGGCGTGGCATGCAGCTGCACCCTTTGGTGGTGTTTTTGGCAGTGTTGGGCGGGTTGTCATTTTTTGGCCCGCTGGGGTTCTTCTTGGGCCCCTTGGTTGTAAGCCTGTGCCTGGCACTTATAGAGATATACTCCTCGCTTAAAGCGCGCGAGACTCACGTCGCATAATTCTCTCTTTTTCTGAAGAAAACATGAAATTGTACTGGTATACTTACGGTGCCGGTGCTTATGTTGCTGCCCAATATATATACATTCCGGCTTGTTACGCGGGAGACTCTTGAGAGCACAGTGTTTCCTTTTCCAAGCCGTGCTGAGCACAAAGCGCCGGCGCATGAGCCTGCGGGTATATCTGATGCCGATAAGCGCGCGTTCCTCAAGGTTGCGGGCGTGGCCGGGCTCGGGGTATTGGCGTCGTCACTGGTGCCACGCCAGGCAGAGGCCTATGTGCTTGGCAGCGCGCCGACCTCTGGCGTGGTCGGGGTCAAAGACGCTACCAACGCCCGCGTTAATCCCGCGACCGAGGATACTCTTGATACACTCCTTAAGACCACAGACCTGGATTTTGACGGGTCTGGATATCTAAATGTAAATGTTCAAGCAGGCGGTGGCGCTGGAGGAAGCAGCTTTAGCGACTCCGGTGATGTATCCAGGCTTGGGTTAGTGGACGGCGACAGGCATGTGCAGGTGGATGTCCTGTCCTCGGTGCTTCCGTCAAGTGCATCAACGGAGACGACACTCCAAACCATTTCTTTTGGCGGGGTAAAGTACGCTCTGAGGATGGCGACAGTCGGCTCGGTTGACTATGTGGGCGAGGCCGCGATAGGAACGGCAACATCCGCTGCGTCATGGCGCGTAAAAAAAGTCGACAGCACGTCCGGCACCGTTATTACCTGGGCCGGGACCGGCACATTTAATCAGGTTTGGGACAATTACGCTTCGCTGACGTATTCTTAAAAAAGATATGGCAACATTTACAATTACCGCAGCGGCCAATATAGACTCTCTCGTTAAACCAACGACCGCATCGGCGCTGCCTTGGACGCACTCTACGACGACCGCAACCGTTACCCAGGCCAACCACGGGATGCTTGTTGGAGCCACGTTTTATGTCTCGGCATCCACAGCTACCGGCACAATTACAGTAGGCAGCAAGACCTTGACGGCTGTAACGGCAAACACTTTTTCTTTTGCCTGTATAAACGCCGGAACTACCGGTACTGTGGACGGTTTCCCCATCCACGACTACAGGATCAACGGAGGCTATCTGACAATTGACCAACATTCCAGATACGGTGTTAATCAAAACC
>CAYRYM010000050.1:0-4129 GCA_964428705.1 uncultured Candidatus Saccharibacteria bacterium
CCTGCTCCAGCGGGAGGCCAAGTGCGAGCGCCGCCACCGTGCCCGAGGCGTGCGCGTCGCCCGCGCCCGTTATCTCGTAGG
This sequence comes from uncultured Candidatus Saccharibacteria bacterium, assembly GCA_964428705.1. Classification (GTDB taxonomy): domain Bacteria; phylum Patescibacteriota; class Minisyncoccia; order Phycocordibacterales; family SBAW01; genus GWA1-54-10. The sequence continues at coordinate 82 of CAYRYM010000050.1, forward strand.
GCTCCCTTGGGTCAGGGTAGCGCGGCACGTGCCAGCGGTTGCCAGCGGAGTCGGCGCAGTACGCGCCGCGCGTGTCGTCGGTTATCAAAACAATCTTGGGCCCGAGCGCCTGCATGCCGTCAAGCAGATCTTTAATGTCCGCTCCGGCCTCGCGGCCTAAAATCCTCTCTGCCTCTTCCTTATTGCAAAAGACGATGTCGGCGCGCGCATACATATCCTTTAGCGCATCGGTGCCAAACTGCATCTGGTACGTCCCGGGCTGGAAGGCCAGCTTGGTTGATGGCCAGCGCTTAAGCGCATCCACCCACATATGGTGGTAGGGCAGGGAGTTCTCGCCCAAGGACGAGAGGTAGAGCCACTTGGGGCCGTCGGGCATAGGAGGCAGCGCGTAGTCAAACGCCTCGTGCTTGACCAGTATCGTGCGCTGAGAGAGGAACCACAGCACGTAGTGGTAGTTGGTCTTTTTGCCGGCCTGTGCCTCGACAAACGTTGCGTCCACCTTCTCGCGCATAAGCCGGGCGATGCACTCCTGGCCGTGGCTGTCTGCGCCTACATAGGCCCTTAGTGCCGAGCTGAGTCCTAATCGTGCCGCTGCCACCGAGGCATTTGCGGCATTGCCCACCGCAGGCACGGTCACAGCAAACTCAAAGGGGATCTTGTCGCCCCAGCGCATGCATATCTCGCAGGCGGTGTTGTCAATGCGGCAGGTGACGTGCGCGTCCTTAAGCCGGATAAAGTCGTCTACGACTATGTCGCCCACTGCCAAGAAGTCCATATAGCAGTAGTATATAATGGATACATGAGACCACTGCGCGACGTTATCCAGGAATATAAGCAGGCAGGCAAGGCTATAGGGCACTTTAACTTTTCAGACTCCAACCAGCTCAAGGCTATTATTGACGCGGCGCGCGAGACCGGCCTGCCTGTTATTGCGGGCTTAAGCGAGGGCGAGCGCGAGTACTTTCCGTTTATGCAGGCGCGCGCGCTTGTCGAGCTGTACCAAAAACAGGATGTGCAGATTTACCTGAATGCCGACCACACCTACACGACAGAGAAGGTCCAGCGCGCTATAGCCGCGGGCGTTGACTCGGTCGTCGTAGACGGCGCCAACCTGCCCACGGAAGAAAACATCCATCTGCTAGCCTCGTGCGTTAAGTACGCGCGCGCGGCCGGGCGCGACATTATAGTTGAGGGCGAGCTGGGCTACATTGGCCAAGCGTCTAAGGAGCTCGACAGCCTGCCCGAGGGCGCTAGCGTGGCCAACCTCACCACCCCGGAAGACGCCAATGCGTTTGTCGAGGCGACAGGGGTGGACTGCTTTGCCCCGGCGGTGGGCAATGTGCACGGGATGCTCAAGCACGCGGCCGAGCCCAGGCTGCACCCGGACAGGGTTAAGGCGATAGCGGACGCAACCGGCGTACCCTTGGTACTGCACGGCGCCTCCGGCAATACTGAAGACGACATAGTCGCGTGCATAAAGGCCGGCATAACAATAGTGCACATCAATACCGAGCTTAGGGTGCTGTACCGCGACGCCCTGCGTAAGTCGCTCCAGAGCGACGAGACCACGCCGTACAAGTTCTTGGCGCCGGCCACCGCGGCTATGCAGGAGTTTCTTGTCCACAAGATGCGGCTGTTTGCCCAACAATAGGCATATACTAAGGGTACGCCTTAGTTTTAATACGATTATATGCATTGGCACACCACCCTTACGCGCCACATTTTTAGCATAGGCGCCTTTGCCGTAGTGTTCCTGGCGTTTATGGCTCCGGCCGCGCCGGCGTACGCCATATATGTGCAGTACTTTACGGCTCAGCCGCAGTCCTTATATGCCGGCGAGAGCGCCTTGCTGCGCTTTCATTGCCAGGACCAGGACGGCTACAAGATTTACAACTCTGCCTACCAGGAGTTGTGGTCCGGCGGCTCAGAGGACGTATACATCAATACCGGCCCGCTGTATCAAGACACTACCTACCTTGCCAAGTGCCACGATAATCGCCTTACCAATATAGTAGACGCGTGGGGCCAGACGACCATTACTATCTTAGCGCCCGCGGCTCCTGTCCTGCCCACCTCTACCTTTTTGTCTGACAAAACAAGCTACGCGTACAACGACAACGCGGGCCTCAGCTGGTCCTCGACCAACATGACAGCCTGCAACGTCTGGAACCTGACCGACAACATCCTCTATTCCGGCGGCCCCACCCAAGGCAATGTCTCGACGGGCGCGTGGGGCGGATTGAAGCAGAACCCGACCAACTTCATGCTTACCTGTGCGCCGCAAAACGGCTCGGCTAATCTTGTTAAGAACATCACCGTGAGCGTAGCCGCTGCACCCGCAACCGACCTGTGCCCGAGCCTTGCCGGCACGCAAACCAGCTATCCTAGCGGCAGCAGTCCCGCCAACTCATGCACCTGTCCGGCCTCCTACACGTATACGCAGGGCACCAATACCTGCACCGCTCCTTCCGGCAGCATAACCGCGACGCTCACAGCCAAGGTTGGCGGCGCATCCGCGACAGGGCTTAAGGTGGGCCAGTCTGCGGTGCTCACCGGTACCTTTGCCGCGCCCTCGGGTCAGACGCTCACTTACACGAGCATCGCCGACAACGCGGGCGCGTCGCTTACGGGGGCCTCGGGCGCCACCACGCCGCGCACCTACACCTTTACCCCTACAGCCGCCGGCACGTTCCTCTTTTATGCGCGCGCGGCATCTACCGGCAACCCCAACGCGACCAACTACGCATCCTTGACGCTCACCGTGTGCCAGGCCACCCAGACATGGAACGGCTCCAGCTGTGTTGCAGCCGGCACTACCGACGTGTGCCCCAGTTTGGCCGGTACTCAGGCAACCTACCCATCGGGCTCCAGCCCCGCCGGCTCGTGCACCTGCCCCTCGGGCACTACCTACAACTCGGGCTCTAATGCCTGTACTGTGACGGCCACGGTTGGCCAGCCCACGCTCGCCATAACCGGCAACAATGTTGCAAACAACGTTACGGTAACGCTTGGTCAGCCTGTCACGGTTAGGGGCACCTACACGGCCGCCTCGGGCGACACACTTATCTTTACCGCGCTTAACGACAACAACAACAACGCACTGCCGGGCACCAGCAACACCACCGCGGCGAGCCCTAAAACCTATACCTTTACCGCGACAGCGCCGGGCCAGTATGTCTTTTATCCGGCCGCGCTCACAGCCGCTTATCCCAGCTGGAACAACTACGGCAAGTCGCTCATGGTCACCGTAAACTGCCCCGCGGGCCAGGCTCAGCAGGGAGGTGTGTGCGTGGCTGCAGTTGATGTCTGTACAAACATTGCCGGCATGCAGGCCACGCCGCCTACAAACGGCACCTCCTCCGCCGGCCTGTGCTCGTGCAACACGGGCTTTGCCCTGCAGGGCGCCTCGTGCACGCCGGTTGCCGCATGCTCTGGCGCGCACCAGCTGGGCACGCCGCCCAACTGCACCTGCGACGTCGGCTACCAGATGCAGGGCGGCATCTGCGTGCAGGTCTTGTGCCCGGGCCAAAACGAGGTCAACTGGCCGACATGTTCGTGCGCATCGGGCTACACGCGCGACGGCGGGACAAACATGTGCATCCGCCAGCCGGTGCTTAATATTAAAGTAAACGGGCTTGATGCGGTGCGCGTGCGCAAGGGCAGCTCGGTGACAATTACATGGAGTGCATCCGGCGTTGCCTCGGGCTCGTGCCGCGTTACCACCAACACGGGTACGACCATTGCCTCGGGCGACTCGGGCACGACAGCGGCGGCCGTGGGCAACCAGACCACCTACAGGCTTACCTGCACCAACGACGCGGGCTCGGCCACTACCAAAGAGGCTAACGTTACCCTTATCCCGGAGCTTATCGAGCAGTAACTATATAAATAAATAAGCCCCTGGAGGGCTTGTTTCTCTCGCTTCGCTAGGGTATAGTGGGCGAACAGAAATATATGGAACTGACCGTAGAAAAGCGCAGCTCTGACACCAAGGCCAAGGCACTCCGCGACAAGGGGGTCTTGCCGGCTGTTATCTATGGCCGCTCCG
>CAYRYM010000051.1:0-4092 GCA_964428705.1 uncultured Candidatus Saccharibacteria bacterium
GCAGCTGCTTTGCATTGCGCTCTATCTCGAGGCCGCCAATGTACATACCGCGCAGGGTCTTGAGTAGGTACTCGCGCAAGAGGACGTCTGCCTTAAGGTTCTCCTGGTAGGCGGGGCCGGAGGCGTACCAGCGATGGCGCCAGTCCTTGATGATGCCGAGCCTATGAGCAAATGGATTTACAACTTTAGACATATTAGTTTTGTGCGGCCTCTGCTACCTCGGCCTTCTGCGCCTTTTTGGTAGTTGTAGGCTTGGATTTTGGAGCTTTCTTGCTCAGAGCAAGCGTGATATGGCTGGTGCGCTTGAGTATCTGGCTGGCGCGGCCGCGGGCGCGGGGCATAGAGCGCTTAAAGACGATGCCGCCGTTGACCTGTATAGAGGAAATGTAGAGGTCAGCGGCGGTAGCATCTTTGGCATTGGCAACGGCAGACTCGACGAGCTTCTTCATCGGCTCGCCGCCGCGCTTGGGCAGTACGGAAAGCAGGTTGATGGCATGCTGGGCGCCCTTGCCGCGTATGAGGTCGGCAATGATGCGCACCTTGCGGGGTGCCTGGCGGTAGTTAGAAAGTTTTGCGGTAGAAGCGTTGTCCATAAATTATTTCTTCTTGACGGCGTCGCCGGCGGCCTTAGCAGCCTGTGCGGACGCAATCTCGGCCTCCTTGGCCTTGGTCTCCATCTCCTTCTGCATCTTGCCTCCGTGGCGGACGAACTTCTTGGTCGGGCTAAACTCGCCCAGGCGGTGACCCACCATATCCTCGGACACGAGCACGTCTATGTGCACACGGCCATTGTATACGCCGAACTTAAAGCCTACCATTTCAGGGGCTATCTGGGAGCGGCGCGCCCACGTCTTAATCATCTCAGTGGTCTGAGGCTTTTTGCCCTCAATCTTCTTGAGGAGCTTTTCGTCGACGTAGGGTCCTTTTTTAACTGAGCGTGCCATAAGAAATTCCCCTGTCCGCAACAACCAGCGAGCGGTTGAGCCTTGCGACACGGGAGTACCACCAATGTACAGGATAGCCCCCACAGAGTCAAATTCATGCTATATTCGCCCCAGACCCACCCCGTACAAGGAGGCCAAGATGACCCAAAAGCACCTACCCGCCTGTACTTGCGGAGAGACTGCCCCGCCGACCCAGACCACCCTGGCAAGCGGCGACACCTTGCCGGTGCACCACTTTATTGATCGCGACGGACAAAATGCGGGTGCCGGCGGTGTTGTGTGCACAAGCCCCACCATTGTCTTCCCCGACGGGAGGGCACTCCCCCGCACCACCACCTTCAGCAAGTGACAGCGCGACGAAAAACCCCGGCTTTTGGCCGGGGTTTGTTTTTTTATATTTATTTGTTTCCGCGAGTGCGCTTGCCTACCTTGCGGCGGGACACAATAAGGTAGTTGGAGTACTTCTTGGGGGTGCGGGTCTTTTGGCCCTTGCCGGACGGCTTGCCCCACATGGTCTTGGCGCGCTTAAGACCGCGGCCCTGGCGGCCCTCACCGCCGCCGTGCGGGTGGTCTACCGGGTTCATGGCGGTACCGCGCACTGTCGGGCGGATGCCCATCCAGCGGGAGCGGCCTGCCTTGCCTATGGTGCGCAGGTGGTGCTCGTCGTTGCTCACCTCGCCAATGGTAGCCCAGCAGGTGTCCATAACCTTGCGCACCTCGCTCGAGGGCATCTTAAGGTCTGCATAGCCCTGGTCACGTGCAATAAGCTCGATAAAGGTGCCTGCGGCGCGGCCCAGCTTGCCGCCGTTGCCCGGCTTGATCTCGACGTTGTAGACAAAGGAGCCGATGGGCACGTTTTTGAGAGGCATGCGGTTGCCTGGTGCAGCCAAGGCGGTCTCGGAGGTATCAATAGTCTGGCCGACAGTGACAGACTTGGGGCACAGCATGTAGCGGCGCTCGCCGTCCGGGTAGAGCACAAGGCAAATAAAGCCGGAGCGGTTCGGATCGTACTCGACGGTCTCGATCTTAGCCGGGATGTGCTTTTTGTAGCCAAAGTCGATATCGCGGAAGAGGCGCTTGTGCCCGCCGCCCTTGTGGCGCACGGATATGCGGCCGGCGTTGTTGCGGCCCACATCGCGCTTGCCGCCGCGGGTTAGGGCCTTGTGCGGCTCTGTAGCCGTGACCTTACCCTTAAAGGTAACGGTGGTCATGTGGCGGCGCGACTTGGTGTAGGGTTTATAGCTTTTCATAAAAGTGTTGGGTCTATACGATTTCTATGGCGTCGCCCTTCTTCAGGTAGACGTAGGCCTTCTTCTGCGCGCGGGTCATACCCTTGCGGTTGGTGCCGCGCGTTGAAGTCTGCTTGCGCGGCATGTTGACCACGGTCACCTTGCGCGGGGTTACCTTAAAGGTCTCCTTAATGGCCTCGGCCACCTGTATCTTGTTGGCATCGCGGGCGATGTTAAATACGTACACGCCGCCCTCGCTGAGGTAGGCGCCCTTCTCGGTAATGCGCGGTGCGAGCAGTATTTGTGAGGAAAGCTTTTTCATATCTTATTTCTTTGCTGCTGCCTTCTTGGTAGCAGTAGCTTTAGCCGGGGCACCACCAGCAGCCTTGGTAGACAACTTCTTGGACAGGGTCTCTATAGCGGCCTTAGGGTCGGCAATAACCAGGTATTTGGCCTCGAGCATAGAGACAGGGTTGAGGTCTGCCAAGGAGCCGGCCTGCACGTGGCCCATGTTGGCAAACGACTTAAGCGTATGCGCGTTGCGGCTCGGCAGGGCCACATAGGCGGCGTTCTTAGCCTTGTTGAGGCCCGAGAAGCTCTTGCCCAGGGCAAGCATCATGGCCTTGGCCATAGCGGTCTTGGGCGCCTTCATCTCAAGAGAGTCTACAAAGATGACCTCGCCGTCCTTGTACTTGCGCGAGAGGGTTACCAAGAGGGCCTTCTGGCGCATGGCGCGGTTTATCTTGACCTCGTAGTTCTTGTCGGAGCGCGGACCGTGGGTTACGCCGCCGCCCTTCCATATAGGAGACCTGCTGGAGCCGTGGCGGGCGCGGCCGGTGCCCTTCTGCTGCCAGGGCTTCTTGCCGCCGCCGCGTACCTCGCCGCGGGTCTTGGTGTGGGCTGTCGAGTGGCGGGCGTTTGCCTGCATGGAGATGACCACCTGGTGCACCAGGTCGGCGTTCCACGGCAGGCCAAAGATGTTCTCCGGCAATGCAATCTTGCCCGCCTCCTTGCCCTCTATGTTGTAAATCTTAGTTTCCATATAAATGATTGCGTACGAGTTTACGAGTGAGAGGAAGTGCCGCGGATTTCTACGACAGTGCCGCGGCGGCCCGGTACGGCGCCGCCGATGACGATCTCGCCGGTCTCAGGCAACACCTGAAGCACGGATAGGTTGCGCACGGTGACCCTGTCCTGGCCCATGCGGCCGGCCATGCGCATACCCTTGGCAACGCGGCCTCCTGCGCGGCCGCCTCCGCCGCCAATAGAGCCCGGAGAGCGCTCAGAGTGCTTCTGGCCGTGGCTGCGGGGACCGCCGTGGAAGCCGTGGCGCTTAACCACGCCCTGGAAGCCCCTGCCCTTAGAGATTGCCGATACAACTACCTTGTCGCCCACAGCAAAGGCAGATACGTCTATAGCCGAGCCCACCTCGGGGAAGTTGGTGTCTACCTTGCCCTTGTGGGTGGCCGGGCGAGGGCGCAGCTCGCGGAACTCGCGCAGGGACTTGCCCTTGGCGTGGCCCACCTGCGGCTTGGAGACGCGGCCCTCCTTGGCCTCTATGGCGCCCACCTTTTCAGCGGTCTTTATCTGGGTGACGACGTTGGGGGCGGCGTTAATGACGGTCGCGGCAAAGGCCCGGCCTTCCTCCGTAAAGACAGTCGTCATCTTGCCCTTGGTTCCAAGTATGAATTTCATTTCAGATAGAAAAATCCGCAATAGACAAGCGTCCTTGCGGATCGGCTAGTCCATTGGTCCGGGCTGTGTGAGCCGGGACGTAGATCTAACTCCTTTCGAAGTTATAGGGACTATAGCCTAGCGTAGGGAGAAAAGCAAGCTCGCTTGTTTTTTGACCGGAGCGACGGCTATATCGAGCATTGAGCCCGCGAAGATATACATGAGGGGTAGATTTTATGCAACTT
>CAYRYM010000052.1:0-3969 GCA_964428705.1 uncultured Candidatus Saccharibacteria bacterium
ACATCTCGGTCCTTGAGGTTGTGATGGCCGGCGGAGAGGAGGGCTCTATCGAGGTCCGCTCCACGGACGGCGACGCGCACTTGGGCGGCAAGGACATAGACCAAAAGATAATCGACTGGCTTGCGACCGAGTTTCAGAAGGAGTCAGGGATAGACGTGCGTACCGACCCCTTGGCCCGCCAGCGCTTAGACGAGGCGGCAGAGAAGGCCAAGATAGAGCTCTCTACCTCTATGGAGACCGAGGTCAACATCCCGTTTATAACCTCCGATGCCTCCGGCCCGCGCCACCTGCTTGTTAAAATGTCACGCGCAAAGCTGGAGGAGCTAACGGCAGAGTTTATCGAGCGCGCTATCTCCATAACCAAGCGCGCCATGGAGGCGTCACCCTTTAAGATTGCCGACATACACGAGGTGATACTGGTGGGCGGCCAGACCCGCATGCCCGCCATGCAGGCCGCCGTAGAGGCCTACTTCGGCAAGAAGCCCAATATGTCGGTCAACCCCGACGAGGTGGTGGCCATGGGCGCGGCCATACAGGGCGGAATACTGGGCGGAGAGGTGCGCGATGTGCTCTTGCTCGACGTTATCCCGCTGTCCTTGGGTATCGAGACCATGGGCAACGTGGCCACCAAGCTTATCGAGCGCAACACCACCATACCTACCAGTCGCAGCCAGACATTTAGTACCGCGGCCGACAATCAGACCTCGGTAGAAATTCATATTACCCAGGGCGAGCGCGCCATGGCGGCCGACAACAAGTCTCTGGGCCGCTTTGTGCTCGACGGCATCCCGCCCGCACCTCGGGGCCTGCCGCAGGTAGAGGTAACCTTTGACGTAGACGCCAACGGCATCTTGAGCGTTAAGGCCAAGGACAAGGCCACCAACAAGGAGCAGTCTATACGCATCGAGGCGTCCTCAGGACTCTCGGAGGCAGAGATAGAGAAGATGCGCCAGGACGCAGAGGCTAACGCGGCATCGGACAAAACAAAGATGGAGCTTGCCGAGGCGCGCAACGTGGCGGAGCAGTCGGTGTACGCCGCCCGCAAGGCCCTGGACGACAACAAAGACAAGATCCCCATGGAGGTTGCAACCGCTATAACCGAGAAGGTGGCTGCAGTCGAGAACAAGAAGGGGAGCGACGACGCGGCCGGCATTAAGGCCGCCACCGAGGACCTGTCCAAGGAGATGTCTAAGGTCTACGAGGCAATCCAGAAAGCCGCTGCTAGCCAGCCCGGCGCTCAACAGGCGCCGCAGGAGCCCCAGACCCCGCCCAGCGACACGCCCCCGGCAGACAACCCCGACCAGAAGTAATTTGAAAACAAAAAAGCCTTGTCAATGCAGTGACGAGGCTTTTTTGGTACCCGGGTGTAAACTGGTACAAATGCCTCCTAAAAAGCGCAAACTTAATACCAAGGCAGTGCTTAGAGTCTACTGGAGGCACACCAAGCAGCATCCGTGGCTCTTGGCGTTTTCGCTTTTGGGCGTGCTGCTGTCGCAGGTAGACAAAGTAGCGGCGCCAATATTCCTCAAGCAGATTTTTAACCTCATAAACCAGGGCACGGCAATATCTTTTGAGCCTATTGCCCAGGTGCTATGGATTTTTGTTGCGGTGAGCTTTGTCGGCTGGACAGGAGGGCGCTTGGAAATGTGGGCAGGGTACACCCTAATCTCTAAGGCCGCAGCAGCCATGACAAAAGAGGCGTTTAACACGCTCATGCGGCACTCGTATCAATTTTTTACCGGATCGTTTTCGGGCGCCCTAACGCGCCGCATAAGCCGCTTTGGCAGCGCTTACGAGCACCTGTACTACTCGGTAATATCGGTGTTTCTGGAGGCTACGCTCTACATTATCAGCATCGTCGCGGTATTGTTTTGGCACAACGCCATTCTCGGCTCTGTTATCCTTGGCTGGGTCATAGTGTTTATACTTGCGCAGTGGTTTATGTCGCGCTGGCAGCAGCCGTACCGTTTAGCGCGCGCAACGGAGGACTCAAACCTGACCGCAGCGCTTGCCGACTCGATATCAAACCAGAACACCGTTGCGCTTTTTTCCAACAACACGTACGAGGGCAAAATTGTGGGTGCTGCAGCAGATACGTTCCAGCGGGTACAGCTCAGGTCGTGGAACCTCAATGCGATCATATACGGCATCCAAGGGCTGCTTGCGATAGGGCTTAATATTGGGGTGCTTTGGCTGACAGTGTCGCTTATCCGTTCCGGCGCGCTCACTACTGGCGACATGATTTTGGTGCAGATATACGTCTTTAGTGTGTTTACCATTGTGTGGGGCCTTGGGCGGCAGTTTCAGGCAATACACAACGCGTTAGCTGATGCCAGCGAAATGATTGAGACAATGGAAACTCCTCACGAGGTTAAGGATAAGCGCGGTGCAAAGCATTTGGCTGTAGATGCCGCAGAGGTGTGGTTTGACGACGTTACGTTTAACTTCCATAAAGGCACGCCTATTTTGCACCAGTTTAACCTCACCATTGCCGGGGGCGAGAGGGTGGCGCTGGTTGGGCCCTCCGGTGCGGGCAAAAGCACCGTCACCAAGCTGCTGCTGCGCCTGTACGACGTAGACCAAGGCGAGATAAAGATAGACAAGCAGGATATTGCCAAAGTAACCCAGGACAGTCTGCGCGACGCCATTGCCTTTGTCCCGCAGGAGCCGATACTCTTCCACCGGTCGCTTAAGGAAAACATCCGCTACGGCTACCGCGACGCGACAGACGAGATGGTAATAGAGGCCGCTAAAAAGGCGCACTGCCACGAGTTTATAAGCAAGTTGCCATTGGGCTACGACACCTTTGTGGGCGAGCGCGGCATCAAGCTTTCCGGCGGCGAACGCCAGCGCGTGGCTATTGCCCGCGCAATACTCAAAGACGCGCCGATACTGGTGCTGGACGAGGCCACATCATCGCTCGACAGCGAGTCCGAGGCGCTTATACAGGACGCTCTTAACGTGCTTATGGAGGGCAAGACGGTCATTGTCATTGCGCACCGCCTCTCAACCATTATGAAGATGGATAGGATTATCGTTATGGAGGCGGGCGCCGTAGTGGCGCAGGGTACGCACCTCCAGCTTATTAACGAGCGCGGGCTCTACCAAAAGCTGTGGAGCATCCAGGCGGGCGGATTCCTTGGGGGATCAGAAGATGATGAAACTGCCGTGAATGTAGACGAAGCGGGAGCAGAGGAAGACTCCGCCGGATTGGCGGACAGGCTTGCGGAAGAGGAAAAATAAGAGTAGAATCTAGCTCAAGATATGTCTACCAAACGCGACTACTACGAGATATTGGGGGTTGAGAAGAAGGCATCTAAAGACGAGATTAAGAAGGCGTTCCACAAGTTGGCGCACAAGTTCCACCCCGACAAAAAAGAGGGCGATGCCGACAAATTCAAGGAGCTCTCCGAGGCGTACTCGGTACTCTCTGACGACAAAAAGCGCGCCGAGTACGACAGCTATGGCCGCGTGTTTGGGGGCGGCGGGCCGGGGGCCGGTGCTGGTGCGGGCTTTGGCGGGTTTGGCCAGGGCGGTGGCTTTGACTTTAGCTCATTCGCCGAGGCGTTTAACCAGGGCCAGGCGGGCGGGTTTGACATGGGCGACATCTTTAGCGACTACTTTGCGGGCCAGGCCGGGGGCACCCGCATGCGCCGCGGCCGCGACATCTCCATAGACCTCGAGATACCTTTTAAGGAGTCGATATTCGGCACGACGCGCTCGGTGCTGTTGGCCAAAACGGGCACCTGCGAGGCCTGCCAAGGCTCCGGGGCCAAGATGGGCACGGACACTATTACCTGCGCCACGTGCCAGGGCGCCGGCAAGATACACGAGACGACCAACTCGTTCTTTGGCGCTATAACGATGCAGACGGTGTGCCGCACATGCCGCGGCATGGGCAAAGTCCCCAAGGAAAAGTGCGAGACTTGCCGCGGCGAGGGCGTATACAAAAAGCAGGAGGAGATAGAC
>CAYRYM010000053.1:0-3745 GCA_964428705.1 uncultured Candidatus Saccharibacteria bacterium
CCGTGGCCGAGTGCGACAGCACCGGCCCGCTGATGTTTACAAACGCACTGCCGGCAGGTGCAGGTGGCGGGAGCGGCGGCGGCATGACCAACTGCACATTGGCAGCCATCGAGGCATCGGCGGTGCTGGGCACCACCGTTGCCGCAGTACCCGCCTTGGCTGCGGCAAGCCCCAGGCCCGCCTCGCCCGCCTCGACGGTCGAGATAATGCGTGTGTCCGCAGTAACGGCAAACGTGCGCACAGCGCCGCTCTGCGGCTTTACCGTAATAGAGGTTGCACTCACGGCTTCTATAGTGCCCGCAACCGGCATGCCGGGCGCGTTTGGGTGTATCTCGGCGGGCGGACCGCCAAATATTCCGCTAAAAAACACGGCATAGGCCGCGAGCGCGGCCACAAAAATTAGCGCCGCAACCGAGATAAATTTCTTATTCATACGACTCTCCCCTATTGTACGCCCCCACCCCGCCTCCATACCCTGATATCCCCACATAGAGATGAAATGATGCTTGAAGCACCTATACTATCTATATGGATAAAAGAATATATATGTCGCTGGCCTTTGTGGTCGGCATTATAAGCGTTGTGGGCGCGGCTACTGTTGTGCAGGCGCAGAGTGCAGAGTGCGGCATATCGGCCGAGCGCCGCGCAGACATAACTAAGTGGGTGGGCCTGTACGACAAGTCGGAGTTGGCCTACAACGACCTATGGAAGGCTATCGCCCGCGCGGGCAGCGCTCCCGCAGGCTACATATCGCCCAACGTCTCGCCCGGCATCAACCAAGGTGCGGGCGTTACCGACTCTCTGGACGGCAAGACAATACTGCGCGCAGACCTCTACTACGCCCACGACGAGGCGGCCAAGGCGCGCCAGGCATGCCGCAACGGCGACTGCGACGTCTACACCCTGCCCTCAACGCACTCCGGCGCACAAACCGCGCTCACCAAGTACATAAATGCAATAGAGGCCATGCCCAAGTTTGCCGGCCCGGCAGGCATGATGAGCCCCGGCTCTGCCCAGCGCATGATGAGCATGCACGACGCGCGTGCCTTAAGCGAGGAGCTCACCAAGACCTACTATTGCTCCGAGGACAGCGACCGCCCCGGCACCTCCGGGGCGACTGCCGTGTCGCCCACAGCAACAGTTGTACCGCCCACAACCGCCACAGGCACCTACACGCTGGAGTATGTGACCGGCCTTTTAACCCAGATACAAACCCTGACCAACAAGAACATCGCTCTTAACAACGAGAACGCGACATTGAGGGCGCAGCTTGCGGCCGCGCAGAGCTCGTACACGCAAAGCAGCCAGGCGCAGACGTCAGCGAGCACGGCAGCGGGTGCATCATCAGGCTCCTGCCCGGCACTGACCCGCTCGCTCTCGCAGGGCGCCTCGGGCTTTGATGTCTCGACGCTCCAGACATTCCTGGCCCGGGACCCGGCCATATACCCCGAGGGCCAGGTAACGGCCTACTTTGGCCCGGCCACAGAGCGCGCCGTGGGCCGCTGGCAGCTAAAGAACAGCGTTGTCACCAGCGCGTCCGACGCAGGCTACGGCAGTGCCGGCCCGCGCACCCGCGCCGCACTCTTGGCCGCTTGCCAGTAACTAACTAAATTAGGACACAAAAAAACGCGGAACATCCGCGTTTTTTTGTTCGCCAAAAGTGGGGAAGTCGGACTTCCCCACCTAGCGCGCCCGGGAGTCCACCTCACGGTAGACCATGGCGCTTATGTCGCTAATGACAGCCTTGAGGCTTGCCCAGTCGCTCCCCTGCGTCATCACGCACAGCGTGTAGGGGTTGCCCGGATAGTAGACAATACCGCAGTCGTGCAGGCGCTTGTCCCCGCTCACCTCGCGCTCGCCGAATTTGCTGGCAACAATGGTGCCGCGCGGTACGCCAGCCTGCAGCCCTGCGCTAAAGCTCGAGTGCGCAAGCCAAGTTAGTACCTCCTCGGAGTCGTCGGCACTAAGGTACGAGGCGTTGTACAGCAGGCGGAACAGGCTCGAGTAGTTGCGCACGGTTACCGTCTCCTCCTCGGGCGACCTCGGGTCTATTACCCCCAGCTCCTGCATGGTCTCAAGTACAAACGCCGTGCCGCCCGGGCGCTCCAGGTTGATGTACTTAAGCAGGGTAAAGTAGGCGTAGTTGTCCGAGTAGACTATAGACGCCTCCATAAGCTGCCGCACGGTATAGTCTTGGCCGCTCTTAAGCGTCTCGCCCTAAAAGTCAAAGTTAATCTGGCGCGCTATGTCAAACTGCTTGTCGAGCACGCCCGGGTCGTAGCGTAGCTTCTTCTCCAGTACGCCCGGCTCGTCGGCGTTGAGCGAGAAGAACGAGATGATTATAGGGAGCTTGAGCAGGCTCGCCGGGGCAAACGCGTTGCCCGCACCAATGCCAAACGAGGGGCCGTCGCGCAGGTCGCGGTAGTACACCGACACTTCGCTGGCGCGCCCGGTGCTGGTGGCCTCATCTATATAGCGGCTGATATCGTTGCGCAGGGTAACATAGCCTGCCTTGCTGATACCCTGGTCGCCGCAGGCGACGTCTGCGTTGACATAGTCATACGTACCGCACGCGGTTGTGCCGGATAAAAGCCACACACCCCATCCCAGCGCAAACGCGGCAACAATGACTGCCAGGGGCCGCGGGCGCAGCAACTCTCTCATGCCGGCATTATCGCACAAACTGCCAGGTTTGCATCTGCTCGCCCAGCCACACGTCGTGCGCCCGGCGGGCGTTAACCTCGTACAATATGCCGTTGCGGATAAACCACGCCTCGCGTGTCTCGCCCAGCCGGGCGTTCTGGCTGTAAAAAATGGTGGCGCGCACGCCGGCCACCGACACATCCACAGGCTCTTTATACACCCCGGACGGATTGTCCATCCTAAACCGCTCGCCCGAGACAACAGGCTGGTTGTACGGCGTGGCAAATATCTGGAACCCTTTGGGCTCGCCCGCCTTGTCCTCAAAGGTAACCGTCAGCGAGTCGCCCTTGCCTCCGTACTCTTTAACCTCGAGCTCCTGCGGAAACAATATAGAGAAGTGGTACGGCACCGTGCGGTACTCGTAGTAGCCGGGCGGCCCCTCGCGATACCTGCTGTCGGTAACAATGGACCCTTCCGTAATGTCGCCCCAGTCGGTTGAAGCCAAGTAGTAGTACACGCCAAACACCAAGAGGCCCGCAAGCACCACCAACACCGCAACCACCGTCCACAGCCGCCACGCACGGCGCGCATCAGCAGCTACCTTGCGCAGGTCAGACCTGCGCAGACTGCGCCAGAACTCCGGCAGGCTTTTTAGTCTTGATAGTAAACGGCGCATGTTAGTCTGCCGGGCGGATACCGATAGTAAATACAACACCCGTGCTGTTAGACGGCATGGCAAAGGCGTCCGGATCCTCAGATTCGCTGAGGCTCTGCTTCCATCCGTAGGCTGCGGTAGCACCCGTGGTGCCGCTCCCCGAGGTTTGTACATCACCGGTTACATAGCCTGTGGGGTAGCTAGTCACGCTGGCCCAGCTCGAGCCTCCGGCATAGACAATCCACAGAGTGTGCTTAAGCCCCCACGGGTCCGGGTTAAGCGCGCCCGGATTGGGGGCGGCCGTTGTGCCGCCCGGGTCCACAGAAGTGGTGTCTATACCGTCGGCAATAGTGCCATACCAGTCTCCTGATGCGATGCGCAACACCTCTGCAGCGGCAGTCTCCGAGGCATTGGTGGCAAAGTTAACAGTAGTGCCGTCCTCGGTGC
>CAYRYM010000054.1:0-3581 GCA_964428705.1 uncultured Candidatus Saccharibacteria bacterium
GGAAGCGGAAGGCGAGCTCCAAAACATTGTCCTAATGTGAGTGCCCCGCTCCCCATCCAAAGCGCACCTCATTAGTATATCCCCAAAACTATACTGGCATTGCACAATTAGATATATACTTACCAGGTGAGTGCACTACGGTGTAGTTGTACCAAAACACAGTCCATGAAAAAGGCCCTCCTCGGGGGCCCTTTTCATTTCTAAGCCGGCGCTACTGTCCTATCTGGATATTGGTGTTGCTCAGCTGGTCTATGAGCTTCTGCAGCTGCTCGGCACGGGTGATGTCCATCTGCTGCATGGCCTTAAGCTGGGCCACGGTGGCGGCTTTGTCGCCCGCGGCATAGTAAGCGCTGGCCAGCCCCAGGTTGGTGTTGAAGTCCTTGGGGTTTTTCTCTACCCTCATTTTCCATATCGCCACGGTGCGGTCGTACATCTTAAGGTTGCCGTACACCTGCAGCACCTGGTCGTTATCCACAAGCGTGGTGCCAAAGCGCTCTACCAACAGCGCATCGCCCGCTGCGGTGTTGCCCGCATAGTACTCGCCCATCGCGTAGTACACCAGCGCCTGAGTGTTTTCCGGAGCGGAGTCGTATGCCTGCTTAAACGCGGCCAGGGCCTCGGGCGCGCTGCCATAGTTAAGGTGCGTTAAGCCCACCTGGAAGAGTATTTGCTGCTTGCCGGGCGAGAGTTCAAGCGCCCTCTTTGCATGCGCAAGCGCCTCCTTAAGCTGGCCAAACTGCGCGTGCAGTCCGCTGGCAAACAGCTCCAAGCGCGCGTCGTCCCGGCGCTGTGCCATAAGGCTCTGCATCGCCGCGGTCGAGGCCTCAAAGTAGTCCTGCTTGATGTCGGAGGATGCCTGCGACGAGGCGATGCTGTTGCCGGCGTAGTTAACAAACTGCTCTACCGTTTCCTGATACCCCAAGGCGCCTCCGGGCCACGTGCCGGTGTTAAGCGACTTTTTAAAGTTCTCCAGAGTTGCGGCAGGGTCGGAGGTGTTGGAGATAGTCTTAACCAGGGTGCCCGCGCGTGCCAGGCCCGGAGCGTTAAGCGCCCAGCCCGCCGTGGCGACCAGTATAAGGACTATGGGTGCGGCAATAGCCACGCCGTGGGTGCTTACCGGTTTGCTGAGCAATGGCTTGCCCGGCAGCTCCTGCCGGCTAAGCCCGTAGACAAACGCCAGTATGGTGAAGAAGTACAGCGAGCTCGTGAGGTTGTCGAACACAAACAGGTTGTTAAACGCGTATGCAGCCAACAGACCGAGCAGCGCCGCCTGCTGCGGCACGTTAAGATCGCGCGAGCGGATAATGGCCCACGCCGCCAAGACAAAGAACGATATATAGAGGAGGAACGCCGGGAAGCCGCCCGCAATCATCCAGTCCAAAAACTGGTTGTGCGCGCGGTCAAACCACTGCTCCTGGTTCCACATCCCGGGCTGGTAGTGCTTGTTAAAGACATAGCTAAAGTTTTCCTGCCCCCAGCCTAAGAGCGGCCTCTCTGCAGCGCCCTTAAATGCCGTAGGCCAGATGTACTGGAAGCGTGACATAGTGGTCAGGTCGCTTGTCGATATAGAGGCGAGACGGCCCAGGGTACCGCTCTCAGGCAGCAAGTCGGCCTGGCGCAAGGCAAAGAACACGCCCGCCAGCGCAGCAACCGCCACCATGCCGCCCACGGCCCACATGCGCAGGCCCTTCCACTCGGCCTGCTTTGCGCGCCACGCCACCCATATCATTGCGATAACCAGTCCGCCTATAACGCCCAAGAGCGCACCGCGCGTCTGGGTCAGGTACAGGCCCGCAAACTGCAACACCAGCGCCAGACCATAGACCGACTGCATGGTCTGGGTAAGCCTGCCCTGGCGCGCCAGCATGTACAGCGTAATGAATATGCTAAAGAGCATGTACACCGCCAGGTACGTCGCATTGCCAAAGGTACCGTCGGCGCGGGCACCCGACTGCGACGACGGGTGCAGGCCAAACAGCTGCAGCCCCTGCAAGAGAGCGTGCAGGCCGATGACCATAGACACGCCAATGGAGGTGTTAAAGAACCTGTCCCACAAATCCTCCGCCTTAAGCACCGTGCCCATAATCACAAAGTAGACAAACAGGTGCATAAGCCCCACGTAGCCCTCCATACGCTCAAAGTTGCTCCAGAAGCTCTTGAGAGGGTCGGCGGCCGCAATTGTTGCGACAGCCATCCATGCCACAAACGCGAGGACAGACCATAGTATCCAGCTGGCGCACGGGCGGTACTTAGGGTCGCGTATAGCCAGGATGATGTAGAGCGCGGCGACAATCTCTATAATGATCCGGAAGGCAAAGTTCTTGCCCGTAATGTAGGGGAAGAAGAGGCTCGACATCATGGCCCCGTCGGCGATGATAAACGGTATAAAAAGCGTCGCAAACAGACCGCTGATAACGCCCCACCGCAGGTACATCGTGTAATTCATAATGGAGTAATACTACCCCACCCAGCCCCATGGGGCAAAACTCTCGGGGCTATTCTGTAGCGGGTGAGCTCGGGGCCTCGTCTACTGGCGCATCAGGCGGCACTACAGGCTCTGGTTCTGGTTCTGGCTCAGGCTCTAGCTCTGGTTGAGGGGTTGGCTCTGGCTCCGGAGTAGGCTCCGGCTCCGGTTCATCCGGACCCTCGATAGTAAAAGGTATGGTGACGTAGTACAGCTTTGGGTTTACAGGTGTCCCGGTCTTGAGGTACGTATGCATGCCGGGCAAACGGTCGGCACTGTAGCCCGAGCCGATATTGGTGCTGTACTCCCATAAAGCGACAAAGTACCTACCGGGCTCGAGCACCGGCACGCTTGCCGTGCCCCACTTTTGGTTGCTGCCCGAGAAGCGCCCGGGGAAATAGAAGGTGGCCACTGCTGTGGAGCTCCCCACTTCTCCTGCAAACACTGCGCCGCCCACCGACATCCAGTACGATGCACTGCCCATAAGTGCGGTGCAGCTGCCGTCCGCCTCGTACGCCTGCGCCGGCGCGCCCGGCACAAGCACCTTTTCGTTGCCGCAGTAGAACCCTTGCAGCAACCAGTGCTTGCTGTTGCGGTTGCCGGGCGTGCCTATTATCTGCTGCTGTGCGGCATCCAGGTGGTAGCGCGTGTAGCCGTCGTTGCTGGCCCAGTTAGATGGGTCGGTACCGTCTTCGTCCGCATCTATGCGCTCCATCGAGACAGGGGTGGGGTTGCCCATCCAGTCTGCATAGCCGGAGGTGCTGACAGTGCCGGCGCACCAAGCACCTCCGCACGCACTGGCGGCAGGTGTCGCGTCTATGACCGTGCTGCTTGCAAGTAGTGATACTTGTACCGGCTGCGCGCCAAGCGGAGCAAAGGTTGTTGTCACCACTGCGGGAGCCCCGATGCTTTTTATAGTGGCGGCAGTGCGTTGTAAGACAACATACCTTCCGGCCGCCAATGTGCCGGCCAATGGCACCGGTGCATTGTCGCCAACCTTTAGCGAGACAGCCGACAAGTCAATATCAAACGCGGCGCGGTTGTACAGCTCTATCCAGTCGTGGTCCGCCGATGCATACGTGCCCGCCCACGCCAGCTCGTTTATCACAACCGTGTT
>CAYRYM010000055.1:0-3486 GCA_964428705.1 uncultured Candidatus Saccharibacteria bacterium
CCGGAGGGTGGGAGGATGGGTTAGCGGTCGCCATCGCATCGCTTGGTGGCTAGGTGAATGAGTGCCAAAATGGCGCATGACCCAGCCACCGCTAAAACGAGGATGGTGGCTAGCATGATCCAGTCCTTCAATTCCAGGAGACTGAAGGCGAACAGCGTGGTGGCTATCAGGGAGGCAAGCCCAGTTCCAAGGATGACTCTTGAAATGAGCCGGAGGATTTTACAGATGCACATAAGGTTAGCGTGAGGTTTTACGGTTGCGTGCCTTGCTCTTGCGGCGCTTCTCGCGTGCCTCTAGGCGTGCCAGGGCGTCCGCTAGCTCGGCGTGGGCTGGGAATAGGAGGGAGAACATGGTGTGTTTATGCGGCCCAGTGTGTCCAGGCTCTCCAATGCCACCGAGGACTGCCCCGGAGGCATGGAAGAGGCTAGCGGGTGGTGGCGTACATCTTGCCCAGCCGTTCGGCATCCGAAACGCACCGGCAATGGGGGTTTCCTTGCCCGTGATCGCGAGAGAAAACGGCTCCCCTCCTGGTTCGGAAAGGCCCGATCACCGCAAGATATTCGCCGCCGTGCGTTTCCATAGTGGGAAGGCTGGCGCTCTTGAACACTTCCCGGACAAGGCCGGCTTTCAATCCAACGTAATTTTTCATGGCGCTAGGTAAGCAATTTCAGGGTGTTGACTGTCGGTAAATCAGGCATTCAGGCGAGCGCAAGCACTGTCCGCGCCCCGTTTCGTGGTGTGTCCGGAGACGGCGATGGGAGGGTGCTGGACACCCTTGATGACAGGCACGTATTCAACCGTCCAGCATCCGGCAGGAAAGCCTAGCTTGCTGGCGTTTTCGGATGTCGGGTAGGACCAGCCGACCTCATGCCGGCCATTGCGCGGGCAATCGGCGAGGACGGCCCGCCGGCAGGGTTCCGGGAGTAGATCGAACGGGATGCGCCGGCCAAGGTGGACGCCGGGGGTTCCGGATGAATGCTGGCCAATCCCGCATGGGTGGAATGGGTCTTTGTCCATACCGAGGCAGGCATATATCCCGTCCGAACGCTCTTTCTGGTCCATAAACAGGACGGTGTAGCGGTCAGCAGTCTTCCCGCCGTTATCGTAAATGCGGAGGCGGTGGCCGTTGAGGTAGGTTTCTTTCATGGGGTGTTTAGGGCTGGGTAGCGCGGGCGATAGAAACCTCGCAAGCGGACCGAATAGCTTCCGCCAGTTCGTAGGGGTCAATGTCGGATTTGCCATCCAAGAATGCCTGAGCGTCGTTCCGGATGGCTTGGAACGTGTCGAGCAGTTCCGGAGCTGCCGCTATCAGGCGGGCGTTGGCGGTGTTCTCAATACTGCAAGCGATAACTTCCCGCGCCTCCGGTGACGTGTGTGGAAGGCTTACAACGGTTTTCCCGGAATGTCTCAGGCCCCAAGGCCCTGGTGTGTGTGTCGTTTCCATAGTGTAGTTGCGCCAGTCTAGCGCCCACGGGGTCCGGGAAGGCCCGGGCCACGGGAGCGGGAGGCTAGAGCCAGCCGGTATCTTTAGCGTCCTCCCGAGTGTGCTGGTGGCGGCATACTGGGCATTCAATCGGCCATTGACTCTTTGTGCGCTTAGTTGCCCCGTTAACCGGAAGGCGGAAAGGACGGGAACAACCAATGCAGAATACTGTAACCGGCGTGGCGGATTTTCCGATAAATGGCCTGAGTGAACCTCTGCCTTGCTGGGCTTCCAGTATGGAGTTGAATGAATAACCGAATATACTCTGATCGTTTTTCATGGCGTTATGTAGGCAAGTTAGGTTTGCAGACTGTGGAGGCTAGGCGTCCGCCGGCTTGTTTCGTTGGGAGCGCAGGAACTTGGCGAGCGTGTCGCGGTCAAGGTGTCGTATGGCGCTATCCGTCCGGATGCTGACTCCGTCACTGTGCGGCGTGAAATACTCCCGGGAAGGGATGAGGGACTCGAAAAACTCCCGGGTGGCGTCCTGGTCAAACTCTTCCATCGCCCAGTAAGTTGAAAGGGAGAGCTTGAAAGCATCCCGGATTCCCGTGAGGAACCCGTCAAACCCGTAGTCTTTCCATCTCTTTTCGTAATCTTCCCACTCCCGGCGGGAAAAATCCTCATCGTCTAGGACAGGATAGTCCGCCAACCTGTCCGCCTCGCGCAATGCCGGCCCGTTCGATTCATGGATTGCCACCCATTCCACCCATCCGACTGCCCAATGATTTTCGCACACGGCAACTGGGGAAACCTCATCAGCGTCCGGCACGTCTGCCCGGAAGGCTTTCAAGGCTTCCCATTGTTGATCCCAGTTTGACTGGGTAAGTAAATCGGAATCGCGATTGCGCCCCACGGGAGCGCGATAGTATCCGTCCCAGTGCGCGCCGGCATAGGAGTCGGGGAGTTCCCAGCGGGAGAGGTTTTCGGGGACGTAAACGTCCGGTAGAGTGAGAGTGTCAGGCATAAAGAGGTCTGTTTAGGGTTACGATTGAAGGTTAGTTGAGAGTTCCAAAGCGTTCGGCGATATCGCCCCAGCATGCGACACGGTAGCTTCCCCGGAAGTGAACAAGCGTTGCCGTGTAGGTGTCGCCACCGTTCAGGTACTCGCACCAGTCACCATTCCGGACTTTGAACGCTTCCACTCCGTGCGTTTCCGCCAGTTCATTCAGGCACCATAGCCGGACATCATGGGTAGCGGGTGGGTGATAACATTCCCGGATCCGGGCTTCCCCGGCAGGGAGCGCGGACAACTCCGTCCGGGACATACGAAGGATGCGTTTAGCCTCCCGCGCCTTGTCGCCGAAAACGGCAGACAGGGCTTTAACGGTGGGCGAGCGTGGCGGGCATTTAGCGGGCATAACGAGTGAGTGTGTGGATTCCGGAACCATTCCAGATTCCCCACTAGCCCCGCAGCGCGGGACCAGGGAGGAAGCGGGTCAGCGGGAGATTTGACGGAATAGCTTGCGGGCATCCGTTAGGAGGCGCGGGCATTCCCAGACAATCCGTTCCTGAAGCGGTCCGAACTTGCGAACATGCCAGCAACCGTCCCGGTAAAGCTCCGTGCGGGAGCCGTCCGGAAGAGTCTTGTGTTCAATGTAACCGCACGCAAACCCGTAGGTTGTCAGCGTGCCGGAAGCGTTGCGTAGTTTCATGGAATGAGGGATTGGGGGTGAATCAGGGAAGGAAAGCGTGAATGAGGACTGCCCAAAAGAGCATCCCGACTGCCAGGGCTAGGACGGATCCGCAACGGGCACGTCCGGCGGTGGAGTAAATGAACAGGAGGAGGGATTGCATGGGAGGTCAGTCGAGTTGCGATTCGATGTCGGCGGCAATCTCAGAGGCTACTTCGTCCGGATCGGAGTCGGCGGAAATCCAGACGACACCCCAGACAGGATGCCCGTATGCGCCGCCGGAATAGGAGTTGTCACCGGTTTGATAGGACCAGGAGGCGGAATCGTCTTCCCCTCCGGTCACGGACTCGCTGGGAGTAAAGCCAACAGTTA
>CAYRYM010000056.1:0-3456 GCA_964428705.1 uncultured Candidatus Saccharibacteria bacterium
TCTGCGCGCCATCCGAATCCTTGGCGCTGGCGTCGCCCACGCCCTTGATCCATTTGCCCTGCGCCAACATCGCGGCGGCATGGACAACAATCGGCTTATCGCCGTCTTTGTAATCCTTGTAGACGTACACCGTGTCTGTGTCGTCATCAATGGCGAAGTACACAAACGCGGTGTTGTGCAGTCCGTAGTCGAACCCGAACCCGCGGCGCCAATGCGGCTCCAGCCGCACGGGGCGGATGACGTACTTCGTTTCTTCCACGGGATACACCAGTCCAGTTCCTACGGTCGCCAACCCGAAACGCCGGGCCTTGCGCTGCCACGGCGGGGACGCCGCCAACATGCGGGCCTTCTCGGCCTCGTTCAGATGCGGGATGTCGTCCATGCCGCACGTCACGGAGAACCGGGACGCGCCATCCTTCGCGTTGGCGTTCTGCCAATCGCGACACTGGCGATAGAACTCCGTCTCACCCTTCAAGGGGGTGCAAGTCGTCAACACGCGACCATCTCGCCCGCGCATGCGCATGGCGGTTTCCGAATGAATCTTGAGCGGCGGCTCTTCGTCCTGCCACGCCCATTCGAGGTTTTCCGCTTGGTAGGCTTCTTCGCCTTCCTCGTAGGACTTCGCGCGGATGATCGAAATGCCGCCCTCGCCCATCCGGTTGCGGACGGTGACGTAATCGAGCGCCTTGTTCGTGCCTTGCTTGAATCGGACATCAATGATGTCCTCGCGCGGGATCATCCCCGTGCCTAGCGCCACGTCGCCCTTCTCGGCCACGTCGCCGATCAAGTACACCTGGAGCGAGCCGCGCACTTCCGCCTTGGTGATGCCCGACACCCATGCCTTTATCGGCCCGTCGACAATGAAGCCATCCCACCAGCCGGGATAACGCCCCGTCGCGAGAATGGCTGTCATGTACGCGCCGAGCAGGGACTTGCCCGCACCGTTGCCACCGAAGAACGACAGGTCGTGATACGTGCCAGACGCACGGATCATTTCCATCTGTTTGGGGTAGCGCTCCCGGCTAAACTCGCCTTCGGCTGGGTACATGTACGCAAGCCGGTTGTACTTGCGCTGCTCCTGCTCCTGCTCCAGCAGGAAAGCCAACTCCGCAAATTCGTCCATGCGGCGCTACAGCGTCACGCCGGTCTTGTCCGCCATCCATTCCTCGGCATCGTCGATGTCGCCGGTATCGACCGGCGCGAACCACAGGATCATCCCGTAGATGCGGCCGTTGAAATAGCCGACTTGGCCGGCATCCGTTGGGTCATTGAACGCGCCCAAAAGGAAACGCCGGTTGGGCGTGTGATTGGTCGTCTCTGCGGCGTAGGTGCCCGTCGTCGCTGCTGCATCCTCGCGCAGCGTGATTGAATTATTGACACTGCGATCAACGGTCATTGTCATGACGTGATTCGACGTGCTGGTGAAGCTCTTTGTTGCGAGGGCGACGGTTGATCCGTTGTACTGGTAGGCTGAGGAAATGGTGCCGCTGTTAATGCTCATCCAATAGCGCCCGGCTTCCGAGTTCTGCAGGGACCGCGCGAACGGCGACGTATCGCCAGCCGTCGTATCCGTTTTCATGCCGAACACAACGTTGATATCGTCATCTTCGATGCGAAGATTGGCGCCGACGCTGTAGGACAGGAAGTCGTCTGTGCCATCAAAGTCGAGGTAGTAATTCGTGCCGTCGTTCTGCAAGATTGGTCGGGCACCTGAAACGCCTTGCACGAGTCCCATACCGTTGCCTGACTTGTCGTCCATCATCGCAACAGACTGGCCCGTCGTAGTGACTGGAACCGTGCGACTGATGTCCTGCCAGAGCGTCGATAGGTCACTCGGGTCCCACCACGCGCCACGCACGGCCCCGGTGAAAATGTCGGCTGGCGTCCAGCCACCTCCGCCACCGCCCGCACCCCCATACATCAGCAACGCCTGGTGTGTCGCGCCCATCAGGTCAGGCCCGACCCGCTGATAATCCACGTCGTCGTGTCAATCTTGATCGCGGTCGCAACGCCGTACTGCGCCAGCGTGCGCGATCCAGTCGTCCCCGTCCCTGCGAGATACATCGTGTCCGACGTGATTGCGATGGCGACGCTGTCCGTCGCCAGGTTCGCGAAGGTGATGGCGGTTCCAATCTCGAATGCCACGCTCGCGTTCGCCGGGATCGTGTAGGTATCGCCTGCACCCGCGCCCGACGCGTGATAGATGTGCTTGCCCGCATCCGCAGCGACGAGCGTGTAATTGCCCGTCTGCGCGTTCTGCGGGATGCCGCGGAAGCCGCACGCATCCACGTCCAGGCCGCTGCCTTGCAGCATCCCCTGCGCCGTCGTAAGGCTCAGGTCTTCAACATCCCCCGTGCCAGCCGTATCGCGACCCTTGAAGGTGTCAGTGGCGACATGCGCCAGCTTGGCATTCGTTACCGCTTCGTCCGCGATGGTCAGTGCTGTGCCATTCGCCGCCTTGGTGACATCGCCCGTGAACGCCGCCGCTGCCGCAATCGCGCCAGCGGTAGAGCGTCGCGTGCTGCCGGTCTGGACAACCTCCAACAATTCGGCGCCGGTCAACGTGCCCGCCGCCGCCATCTCGGAAATCTTGCCTGCCACTGTCAGAACTCCAGAAGTCGGGTTGTGCCGTTCTCCAGCAGGCGAGTTACCCCGTCCTCTTGGATGCGTTCGATGGCGTCTGTCTGCGGGTAGCCGACGAGGTAGACGACGAGCCCGGACGCGTTCACGCCTTCGTCGTCCACGTCAATCAGGATTTCCGCGTCGTCTTCGTAGGCGGCTTGCGTGAAATCCGCGGGCGTGGTCGCCGTGGTGCTGGTCTTCTCGCCTTCATCGATCGACAGCTTGTTGGTGCCGAACACCGATGCGCCGCCGATGTTCACGTCCACCACCACGGGGCCGGTGTCGCTGGCGTCGTGAAGCGAGGCGCGCACGTACTCCAGAACGAACGGGAACGGCAGGCGATAGGTCGCTTGCCCTGCCCCGCTCGTGAGCGTCGTCGTCATGCTGCCGACATCGACGTAGAGCGGGAACGCAACGCGTCGGCCTTCCGCCACTGACTCGAAGGTCAGCGTGCCAAGCCTTTCGTCTTCCGTGACCGTGACCGTGCTGCTACCGAGCAAGGTCGCCGGCAGCACTTCGGTCAGCAGCTTTTCGAGGAACAATCGCTGCGAAGGTGTCCACGCTGCGGCCTGCAGCGCGTCGCGCAACGTCGCGAGGCTCATGGCCTACGCCGCCGCGATCACGATGCTGAATGCTGCCGTGTCTTCGGAGCCCAGGTCGGAAACCACCTTGATCGTGCCGGTGAACGTGCCTGCCGCGGATGGCGTGCCAGTTACAGCGCCCGTGCTGGCGTTGAGGCTCAGGCTTGTGGGCAACGCGCCCGTCGCCACGGTGTAGACCCGCGGCGCAACGCCACCCGTGACTGTCACCGTGCCGCTGTACGCCACGCCCACC
>CAYRYM010000057.1:0-3323 GCA_964428705.1 uncultured Candidatus Saccharibacteria bacterium
GAGGGACCTAAGGGCCTCAACGCCGTCAACGTACAGCGCGCGTAATTACGCAAAGCAAAACCGCCCCGGTAAAACGGGGCGGTTTTGCTTTGGCCTACCATCTGCGGCACCACTGTGGTATGGTGGAGGCTCAGTCGTTTATCCGCTAGCAGTTTCAACCTTTATGGATGATGTAGTAAACAACCCGGCCGAGGTGCCCGCAGCAGAGCCGGTCGTCGAGACCCCTGCCGCAGAGCCCGCAGAGCCGGCAGCCCCTTCCGAGGAGGCCGCAGCCTAATGAACCTACCGGCCCTCGGGCCGGTATTTTCATATCACATTTTGTATGAAGCACAGTACCCCCGCACACACTATATGGGACGTCATTGTCGTCGGCGGCGGAGCGGCCGGTATGATGGCTGCCGGCCGCGCAGCCGAGCGCGGCCAGAAGGTCCTGTTGCTGGAGAAAAACCACGGGCTGGGCAAGAAGCTGCTCATAACCGGCGGCGGGCGCTGCAACGTCACCAACCACAAGCCGGACCCGCGCGCCCTTTTGCCCAAGTACAAGGGTGCGGAGCCTTTTTTGTACTCGGCGTTCAGCCAGTTTGGGGTCGAGGATACGCTGCAATTTTTTAAAAAGCACAAGCTCTCGATGGTAGAGGAGGCCGAGGGCCGGATGTTTCCCGTCACCCATAAGGCGCGCTCGGTGTATGACGTGCTGGTGGCGTACTGCCAAAAGCACGGTGTCGTGGTGGAGGCCTCCTCGGCTGTCTCTAGCATTGCTAAAGATAAAGAGAGCGGGCTTATGCTCGTGACCTTGGCCAACAACACAAAAGTACACACCAAGGCCTGCATAGTGGCAACCGGCGGCACCTCGCGCCCAGAGACCGGCTCGACAGGCGAGGGCTTTGCCTGGCTAAAAGCTCTGGGTCACACGGTGGCACCCAACAACGCATCTCTGGTGCCCTTGGCTTTGCACGACGCGTGGGCGCACAAAATTGCAGGCGTCACTCTCCAAGACATTAAGCTCACGGCCTATCAAGACGGGGTGAAGCAAGATGTTCAGAAAGGCAAGATATTGTTTACACACGTCGGCATCAGCGGCCCGACGGTCCTCAACATGAGCAAGGACATCGGCGAGCTCCTGCAGTACGGCGATGTGGTAGTTATGCTCGACCTCCTGCCGGGGCTCGACTACGCGATGCTTAAGGAAAAATTGCAGGCACTGCTCATAGAGCAGAGCAACAAAAAGTTAAAAAACGCGCTTGGTCAGCTTATCCCGAGTGCCTTGGTGCCGGCAGTGCTGGAGATTTCCGGTATATCGGGCGAGACACCCAACCACAGCGTGCGCCACGAGGAGCGCATCAAGCTCATAGAGCTTATTAAGGCGGTGCCTCTGCATGTTAAAGGCCTGCTTGGTAAAGACAAGGCGATAGTGTCCTCCGGCGGGGTAGTGCCGGAGGAGATCAATTTTAAAACGATGGAGTCGCGCATTGTCCCGGGCCTGTATGTGGTGGGCGACATGATAAACATAGACCGCCCCTCCGGCGGCTACAGCTTGCAGCTGTGCTGGACCACCGGCTATGTCGCCGGCTCCCACGCCTAGAGCCCCAACCCCTTTAAAAATTCCTTAAGCTCTTGACCCTGGATGTTGCGCCACTGGCCGGCCTGGAGGGTGTCTAGGCGGATGTTCATCACGCGCACGCGCTTTAAGTCGGCCACGGTGTAGCCCCACGCCGCGCACATGCGGCGTATCTGGTGCTTCTTGCCCTCTGTCAAAATTATCGAGAACTTGCTGTCGCCCAGCATCTTAACTTTGGCCGGCTTTGTCATATAACCCTCAATGTCCACGCCCTTTTCCATCCGGGCCTTAAAGCTCGGCGGCAGGTGCTCTTTCGTCATCACCACGTACTCCTTCTCGCGGTTGGCCTCCGGGCCCAAGAGCTTCTCGGTGATGCGGCCGTCGTCGGTAAGGATAATGAGCCCGTGCGAGGCTTTGTCCAGCCGGCCCATGGGGGAGACCCCGCTTAAGCCCGCGATATCTGTGATGCCCTTTTGCCCCTCGGCAGGCGAGTGGGTGACTATGCCCTTAGGCTTGTTGTAGGCATAGTAGCGGTACTGCCTTGTGGGCAGGCGGGTCTCCACCTTGTCGCCCTCTTGTACCTGGCTCCCCAGCCTAGCTTGCGTGCCATTGATAAAGACCAGGCCCTGCTCTATATAGCGGTCGGCTTCCCGGCGGGTGCAGAGCCCCTGCTCTGCCAGGTATTTATTTATGCGCATTTTGGTATACTACCCTACATATGGACAAAAAACGCATCATCATAGTAGTAGGCCTGCTTGTGCTCGCGCTCGCTGCCTGGGCCCTTGTTAGCCGTCTTAACGCCACCAAGGTAGACCCTGTAGTTGTAGAGCAGCTGCAATGGAAGCTGGTTGACCAGGGAGTAGACCCGGACACCCAAGGCACCACCACTAAGGTATTCCTGACCGTAGCCGGAGTTGATGTGCCCGTGGGCGGGTATCGCGGCACCTGTGCCTTGGTGGGTGCGACCACCACGCCGCTTTTGCCGGGCGAGGTATCGGGCGTCATGTGCGTGCGCGACAATGTAGGCAAGGAGGTGGGCATCTGGAACGAGGCGGGCAAGCTTGTGCTTAAGGAGGGCGATGTCGAGCTTAATGCCGACGGCACCGTCATATCGCGCGCCAACTTCATCCAGCGCGAGGGGCTCTAGGCCATAACCTTCATACAAGCATCAGGTGCAATAGGGTTCAATGGTATTGTTGATACATTAATCCTTAATCATTTTGCGTATGCTTGTAACCATCGCGACTATCCTGCTTGTTTTGTGGCTACTGGGCCTTGTCAGCTCCTACACCGTCGGCGGCTTTATCCATATCCTGTTGGTCATAGCGGTCATTATGATCCTTATCAGACTTATCCAGGGCCGCAACCCGATCGCCTAGCGAGCAAGGAACGAAAGCTCGCTTTCGATTCTGCCGCGAGCGACGGCGATATAAGACGAACGTGCTTCTATCTCGTAGCAGTGTATTAAAACCCGCGCGGGCTTTTGGCCCGGGCGGGTTTTTGCATGGTAAAATTATATAAATGCCGCTTGCTGATGAGCTTAAAAGGGTCGTGCGCGGCGAGGTGTTGGCCGACGCCAAGGCGCTCGACGCGTACTCGCGCGACGCGAGCCTTTTTAGGGTGGTGCCGCAGGCGGTGGTGCGGCCGCTCGATGCCGCTGACATTTGTGCCCTGGTAAAGTTTGTCTCGGCAAAAAAGGCGCAGGACCACAAGCTCGACCTCTCTATAACCGCGCGCGCCGCCGGCACCGACATGTCGGGCGGGC
>CAYRYM010000058.1:0-1106 GCA_964428705.1 uncultured Candidatus Saccharibacteria bacterium
AAAAAGATCTAATCTTCTCCGCCAATTTTTGGTTCAATTTGACTTGCTATTAAATCTGCCGACGCGAATAAAATACATTCGGGGTTTAAACGTTCTATTGATTTCTGATTACTGATAAAGTCCCGATCCCACATCCCCATATGCCAACGAATCAAAGCAGCTTGTTGTTGGGTTAGTTTTACTCCATATTGTTGGAGAATAAATAAGGATTTAACACTATGTCCTAAACAATTCAATTCACTACTTGTATAAGGTTTTGCTTTGAATGCGCCTTTAGGGATTCCTTTATAGTCTTTTTCCAATAGACATGGTTCATATAATCGCCATTTACATAAATCATGGAATAAACTACATAGAATACGGGTGCGGGTATCGACATATTGTCCAATTACTTGAGCGACTTGAGGTTGATCTAAAATATGCGTAAATTGATCATAGACATTAAGACTATGCATCATTAATCCACCCGGAAAATTACCATGTTCTTCGCTTGCTGCGGGTGCATCAAAGAAGCTAGGATATGTGGGATCCGCTTGATCAAACTCCAAGACTAATTTATCAATGGCAGGATCATGAAGATCTTGACAATACGTGAGAAATCGTTTCTTATTATTTTTATACATATCCAATTCGTGGATCCATGCTAAGGTTTCGGCATACGGTTTGGCGCGAAAATTAAGGTTACTCATTTTTGTTCTACCTCGGGGGTGATATAATGGGGGGAGGAATAATCTATTTCTGGATGAAAAATGTTCCCAAGAGGAATGTGGCGTTTATACCGATATTTCCGAATCGCCAAATCCTTTAACGCAATATGATTAATTTCTTCGACTTTGTTTATCATTTCATGGCGCACTACTTCAAAGGTTTTTGCGGGGACATCAAAGATAGGAGGTAATTTATCTAATTCCGCTTGCGCTTCGGCAAAAAGAAAGAAATACATTTCCACGGCTTCTCGAATCCATTGACTACGGGATTCAATCAATTTATTTTCGATTAATTTATCCAAGAAATTAAGAATCGAAAACGGTAAATTTACGGTTAAGATTTGTAAATCATGTTTGGCTTTGACCATAATCTTCACTCCAATAAATTAAGAAAAAATA
>CAYRYM010000058.1:1206-3313 GCA_964428705.1 uncultured Candidatus Saccharibacteria bacterium
ATAATTCGGGGATCACGACATTCCCATTTACCCACGCTTTATTATCAATAATTTCTAAAGTATTTGGCATAGTTATTCCTCTTTTATATTTGCTTTAACCCATGCTTCCCCAATTGGAGTAATTTGGAAAAAGACAAATGGACGACCTTTCCCCTGATTTTCACTTTTCTTACTAAAATATCGAACATATCCATGTCGAATCAACGTAATAAGATTATCAAAGATCGTGGTTCGAGGACGATCTAATGCAGCACATAATTCTTCACGGATTAATGTGCCTTTTGTCGCAAGGGTGCGTAAGATTTGTTCTTCCAAAAAACCGACTTCATATTCGGGAGTCGGAATCGAACGTAATTTAGGAATAATTTCATCCGTATTAGCACGCGGTTTAATATGAATCGGCAATTTAGTTCCCTCCTAATTTATTAGTTTGAACAAACCGGGTAAACCATTCTTTAAATCGAGGATCAATATTACATGCCTTCATTTGAGTTTCAATTGTTTTATTCCGTTGACATTCACCCACAATTTTAAGGAAAAGAGTCCCTAAGTTAATACTAATAGTCGAGGTAATCTTTGCCCAATCTTGTCCACAATTCTCACTAAACATCGTCACAAAGTTTTCCGCGACATCTAAGGTAAATTCGTATAATGTGCAATCCTTTTTCGCGTTAGGGATAAATTTGTTAAACCCAAACCAATTCTTTTTCTCAATCCCTTTGATAAATTGATTGTAGGTAAGATATTTGGTAATAAACGGTGTTAAAACATCCATTGCGACTTCAAAAGGCATATCGGTATGATCTTCTTGGATAGTTTTAGTAGAACAAGGATCATATTTACATGCTGCAGCTAACGCAATATCCACCGATTGATCATCAATTTTCGATAACACTTCTTCATTGGCTAATTCTTCGTCAGAAATATCATCTAAAGGCGATTGTAATTTTTCAACTACCATAGGCGATACTGTGGGTGTAGGTTCAATTGGTTTTTCGATTGGAGTAGTACCAAAATTCCCTAAATCCCCTAAATCTAAATCTAAGGTTAATCCCGTAGAAGGTGTTTTTTTCACTTCTTTGGGTGCTTCGGGAATGATAGGTTTGGATGGTTCGGGAATAATTGGTTTTACGTCTATTTTAGGTTCGGGTTTAACGGGTTCCACGGGAAGATCTACATCTAAGACAAAAGCGGCATCCGCTTTTTTAGTTGCATGAACTTTCAAAGGTGTATTCTCAAAGACATCTTCGGATTCCACGGGAATCGCGGTCTTTTTATATTCTTCCTCGGGACCGATTTCTTCCGCATTCACTACCGTGACTTTCATCATTTCTTCAATTGCCCGATTCTTTGCGCGAGTTTCTGCATTATTTCGCACTTTCCACCAATTACTTGGATCTAACGTTGGAGGATCTTTCCATCCACGCGCTTTCCATGCTTCATATGCATCTTTCCCAATAAATTTCTTTTCGGATCCATCGGCACATCCATCCGCTTCGGCATACCGTCCATTTTTTGCCGTTGCGGTGGCTTTAAAGACAAACCGTTGATTTGGAATATCATCTAAAACGGGAACAGTTTTGAACGTTAACTCTAAATCATCCGCAATTTGGCGATACCCACTTTTGGTAATTGCTAATTTTCCTGCCTTGGTTAAATAACAATGTCCTAACCGATAATCTAATCCAATCGGTTCAGCTAAGGCAACCATAAAATCTCGAATTCCACGATCATCTCCGGGGACAATCGGTGTCATAAAAATAAATTCCGAGTCTTTTTTGACTTGGTAATTTACGATAGCTTTTTTCTCTTTGTCGTCAACCATTTTAATCCCAACAATTTAATAATCCATAAAAGAATCCAATATATTGTAAATACTCACTAAAAAAAAGGCAATTAGTTTGGAAAGGGAATTACCGCTTCGCAGAAGAATTTATAGGATTCCGCTTGTTCCCCTTTTTTCTTATACTTCGAATCTTTGGTGACTTCGTAAACTTCTTTCTTTAGGTTTTTCCCTAACGCAATACACCAAAACGCGTTATTAGTAATCATACCGTCGGAGGCAGGGGGATTTTCACCTAAGTTCATTTTCTCTAATTGATCTTTA
>CAYRYM010000059.1:0-3313 GCA_964428705.1 uncultured Candidatus Saccharibacteria bacterium
ATCCTTGACGCCTCACCCGGACCCCACACCTACCTCCCCACCCGAGAGCCTCAGCACCTCGACGACAGCCTCGCGAACCTGCCAGCCCACATAGCGCCGCCACCGAGAGAGCGCTATCGCGCGCAGCCACGGGTGCGCGAAGAAGTCCACCGCATCAACGCTGCTGCGCGGCCTCACGATCTCAGCTCGCTTGCACAGATCCTCCTGCAGCCACCCACACATGATCTCCTGCTGAAGGTTCCGCAGGTGCCGCCCGCGCTGGCTTTCGTCGAGGCCGTAATCATCCTCGTCTCGCAGTCGCGGACCGGCCATGACCCAGTGCGCCAGCTCATGGAGCAGCGCCTCCACGTCGTTTTGCGGAACGCCGATGGTCCCGGCGTGCGCCGAGTATTCGTCGAGCGCATCGCCCGGGATGACCTTGCGCCGTGTGGTCGGCTCTACCAGGGAGGTCAGCTCAGCGAAGGCGGGGGTCGCCGGGCGGTACAGCCAGTCGATCACGGCCTACTCTTGGCCAGCGCCTCTTCGACCACCTTGCGCAGCCGCGAGAGCGAGGTCGCACCGACCAGCACCCCGAGCGCCGACTTCCCGCCGATCGCGTAGATGATGATCGTCGGCAGGGTGTTCACGGCGTTTCGCTCCGCGACGCGCGGAGCGTCCTCGACGCTCACCGAGAAGAAGGCGGCGCGGCTGCCCAGCTCCTTCTCCAGGGCAGCGACGACCGGCACCATGACCTTGCACGGCGTGCAGCCTGGGCCCTCGAACTTGACGATCGCGGGGATCTTGCTCCCCTGCACCGCCTCAGTGAACGTCGTCTCGGTCAGCGCGCGCATGCTGGCTCCATGTACGAGCTGATGATCAGCTCGGGTACGCGACCCCGCTTTGTGGAGTCGCTGTTGATCGGTCGCCCGACGGCGATCTCCTCCAGGAAGAAGTCGGAGTATAGCTCGCGCACAGGGGGGATGTCAGCGTTGCTGAGCAGCACCTTGACGCCGCGCCCGGCCGCTTCCCAGGCGGCAGCAGCCAGACGCTCCTGGTCAGCGATCGTGAAGCCGACGCCCTGGTACTTCACGAAGCTGCCCTTCTTCACCGGGTAGTAGGGCGGGTCGATGTAGACGTACTCCCCCGGCCTGGCTGTCTGCAGCGCCACCACCACGTCCGCGCTGGTGATCATCACATTGCACTTCTTCAACACCTCCGCAGCAGCGCGAAGCGCGCGGGCGTCGCAGAACTTCGGATTCGGGTAGCGGCCAAAGGGGGTGTTGTGCTGCCCCGCGGCGTTCTCTCGCCACAGGCCGCTGTAGCCGGTCTTGTTGAGATAGATGAAGCGCGCCGCCCGGAAGTGCCGCTCGGTCGCAGAGACCGGGTCCGCCGCGCGAGTGGCGTTGTAGAACGACTCCGTGTTCTCGAAGGTGCGGAGGAGGTTGATGAGTCCCTCCGGGTCGTTCTTCACGGCGCGGTAGGCTTCGCACAGGTCCAGGTTGGTGTCGTTGAGCCATGCGGCATGAAGCCCTCGCCCTGCGACGAGGGCGAAGAATAGCGCCCCGCCTCCCAGACACAGCTCGTGATAGACGATGTTGCTGCAGTCCTGTGGGAAGTAGCGCAGGAGCCGCGGCAGGAGGCGACGCTTCCCGCCAGCAGATTTGACGAAGGGTTGCACGCCGGGCATGGTAGCTCAGCCCGCGCCGAGCTTCAGCTCGTCGATGGCCTTGTCGAGCTGGGCTGCTTGGTCGGCAGGGAGGCGCCCACGGTACGTGGCCAGGAACACCACGTCATCGAACAGGCTGAGCACAGCCTTGCGCGACTCCTCGCTCAGCCGGGGCTTCGGCGGGGGGCGCACCGGCTTCTCGCGGCTGAGGACTGCGCGCAGCGCCTGGGCCTGCTGGGAGCGCTCGACCGCGGCCAAGGCTTCGAGCTGGTCCTTGCGCAGGAGCTTCTTGGCGAAGGCCTCCCACACTGGCTCCTCGCACAGCGCCAGCGTCGGGACAAGCTGCTCCATGTTGAACCGCCCGAAGCTCACCCCGTCAAAGCAGGTCTTGATGACCGAGCTGGTCGGGTCCTGACCATGGTAGAAGACCGCCTGCCGGATCTGATCGATGGGGCTGTTGCCCTCGCGGATGTTGTTCTCGCTGGCGATCATGGCGGTCGCCTGCGTGTCCTTGAGCGCCTTGTGCTGGAAGAGGAAGGGGAGCGCTGGCTGCCCGGCGCCGACCTCGCGCCGCTGCGCGTTCAGGAGCACCAGGGCCCGGAAGCGGCGGTTGCCACAGACCAGCTCCAGCACCGGGCAGTTCATCGCCGCGGTCTTCGGATCGCCCTCGCGCTTCGCCTCGGCCCAGCCGGTGCGCGCCTGCTCCCGGCAGGCCGGGCAGCCGAGCGGATCACGCGCACCCCAGAGGCCGTTTCGGCGGATGACACCCGGCTCGATGAGCCCGACCTCATCCAGGTTGTTCACCAGCGCCACGATGCGCGGGTTGTCCGCCTCGTAGCGCGAGGCCTCCTGCAGGTGCTTGTTGTACAGCGAGTGCCGCGGATCGTAGAGCGGGATCACACACCCGAGCTGATCGGCGCGAACCGAGTGCGCCCCCTCCGGGCGTCCGACATGCGGCCCCAGGTCGATGCGCTTGCTCGCGCCTGCGCCCTTCTTCTCAGCTTCCACGGGAGGCCTCCCACGCCATCTGCACGCGCGCGCACAGGCCGGACTGGATGATCTCTGCCCACCAGAAGACGGGGTAGCCACCACAAGCGGCCTTCACCTTGTCGCAGTTGGCGTTCCACTCCTTCTCGCTCTTGGAGCTTTCCATCAGGGCGCGCACCTTGTCCTTGTCCATATCAACCTCCTCTGGCCGTTCGTCGCGGTAATCACCGCCAAGTTCGACAGGCAAGGTAGCTGCTCCCCTACAAAAGAAAAAGACTGAACGTTCGATCAGACTGTTGACTATCGCGCGTGGGAGCGAGAAGCTGCACAACAGAACAGCGCACTGTGCGCAAAAGTCAACAACCGAAACCACGGAGAGAACAGATGCCCCCCCGCAAGGCGCAAGCCGCCGCCCCCACGAACAACAAGCACGCGGCGAAGGCCGCCCAGGTCGCGCAGAAGGAGCCCGCCAAGCGCAGCGCGAAGCAGACCGCCCCGGTCGTGCAGGAGAAGCCCGCGCGCAAGGCGCCCCAGCGGCGCCCCACCGCCCAGATCTACCGGGACATGCCGCTCAACATCATCGAGCGCTTCTCCAAGCTGCACGCGCTGCTCGATCGCCTGCCCGGCGCGGAGGCTGCGGCAGCAGCGGCCAAGGTCGGCACCCTGAACAACGGCCTGAAC
>CAYRYM010000060.1:0-3060 GCA_964428705.1 uncultured Candidatus Saccharibacteria bacterium
CGCGAGCACGGGGCCCAGCACAGGCACCCTCGCCGCGAAGCCGCCGCGCACGCCCCACGGCTGGACAACGGCCTTTGCGTGCCCGAGGGGGAGCACGGTGGACAGGGCACCGTTGAACGTCCAGGCGCTCACCAGACCCCCACTTCCCCGACGCTCGGAACGATCTTCCGCTCCGCCTCGTGGCTCTCGTGGCGCCCACCGGGGAGGTAGATCGTCGCCGTCCAGAGGTAGCGCGCGTCGTGGTGGTAGAGGGCCCGTGTCGTCAGCCGCAGGTGCGGGGCAAGGAGCTTCTTGGCCGTCACACGAGCGGACACGAGGCCACGGCGGCGCACGACACGGGCCGCTGAGGGCTCGCTCATGTCCGCGGAGAAGAGGACCACTTCATGGTTACGGCGTCGCATACCCCAAGAGTAAGAACGCCTGTTGCACTGTCAACGGTGCAAGCCTATTGCACTTGCGAAAGTGCAACAGGCGACACATGGTGCTGGCATGCCGATTTCGATCGAAGCGCTCGGCGCTGTCCGCCGCGTGATCGTTCACGCCAACTGCCCGGACGGGCGCGCGTCCGCGCTCATCCTCCACGCCGCCCTGCCGACCGCGGAGATCTGCGAGATGTCCTACGGCGAGCCCGCCCACGAGCAGCTCGAGCCGGCACCGGGGCTGCTCTTCTGCGATTTCACCCCGCCGAAGGGCCGCCTCCGAGCGTTCGCCGCGGCGGGGGCGATCGTGCTGGACCACCACGAGGCGCACCTCGTCGAGCCGTTCGTGGAGCTCGGGGTGTTCGGCGAGAACGCCGAGGCAGAGAGCGGGGCCGAGCTCGCCTTCCGCGAGGTGGCGGTCCCGATGCTCGATCTCGGGGGCCGCCTCGGGGGCCCACGACAGGCGCATCGTGGGTGCCTCGAAGCGCTCGCGAGGCTGGCCGCGATCCGAGACACCTGGCAGCGCGACAGCCCCGCCTGGGATGAGGCGTGCGAGCTCTCCGAGGCGCTCCGCTTTGTGCCCCTGGAGGACGCGCTCGCGATGGGCGCCGTGCGGTTCTCGTTCCTCGCGCAGGATCTCGGCCCGCTGCTCCTGCGCCAGAAGCGCGCCGCGGCCGCGCACGCCGCCGAGAACGCGGTCCGCTACGCGATCCGGCCCGGGCTCCGCGTCGCGGTCGTCGCCACCCTCCAGACGAGCGACGTGGCCGACCTCCTCGGGGACGAAGTCGACGTCGTCGCCGGGTTCGAATACGTCCACGAGGCCGGCGGCGGTCGGGTGCGCCTCAAAATCTCGCTCCGCTCGCGCGGCGGTGTCGACGTCCAGGCGGTCGCCAAGCACTTCGGGGGCGGGGGCCACAAGGCCGCGGCGGGGTTCTCGTGCGAGGTGACCACCGACCCCTTCGCCCACCCGGCGACCCTCACGCACGCGTACGAGCGCATCCACGCGACCCTGCGCGACAGGTTGCTCGTTCCGCTGGAGGCGCCCCGTGCTGGTTGAGCCCCGCGCGGACACCGGGCACCCTGACGCGGTGCTGGCCAAGCTCCTCGCCGACGCGATCCGAGCGCACGTGATCCGCACCGGCGAGACGGAGCGGCAAATCGCGGTCCGCATCGGCATGCCCCACCAGAACCTCTACGAGTTCCTGAAGCGCGCGGGCGACCCGACCTTCGACCCGGGGACGAAGAAGATGGAGCGCTTGGCGGACGCCATCGGCTACGAGCTGACCCTGACCCCGAAGGCGACGCCGGAAGGGCTGGAGAAGAGCAAGTGAAATTCCGAGACGTCCCACAGTATCCGCGCGCTCACTACGAGGTCCACGCGGGACTCAACTACATCGCCAAGATGGTGGACGACCACGAGCGAGACTACGGACTCAACCTCGACCCCGACTTCCAACGGGGACACGTGTGGACCATGGCGCAGCGAACCGCGTTCATGGAGTACATGCTTCAGGGCGGCGAGGGCGGGATGGTCCTGTGCTTCAACCACTGCAACTGGGATCGTCCGACGGGCCCGAGCGACCGCTACGAGATTCTCGACGGCAAGCAGCGGCTCACGAGCGCGCTCATGTTCCTGCGGAACGAAGTGTCCGTGTTCGGCGGCGCCATGTTTCGAGACTTCAAGGATCGAATCGGGCCGGGCGGGCTCGGCTTCAAGTGGCGCATCTTCGCGCTCCCGACGCGCGCCGACGTGCTGCGGTATTACCTCGCCATGAACGCCGGGGGCACGCCGCACAGCCCCGCCGAGATCGAGCGCGTCCGCGGCCTGCTCGCGGCGACGGAAGGGGCCCGCTCGTGATCCCCATGTCCGGCGCCCCGTTCCAGGTCGACGATCTCGTCGAGGTCGTCGCCGCGATCGACGCCCACATCCACGACGTCTCGGAGCACATCGGCGCGCGCGGGCGCGTCACCCGGCTCGACTACGACGCCCCCGGCTGCACGTTCCCGACTGCCCCGATGCTCCACGTCAAGCTCGACGTGGGCGTGCGGGATTTCTGGCGCGAGGAGCTGGCGCTGGCGCCGGCGGGAGCGGCCTCGTGACCACCCTCAAGATCGGCGGCCCGCTCGCGATCGCATGCAAGGCGTGCGGTGCTGGACCCGGGCGCGCGTGCATCCCGATCACGGGCGAACGGATCACGCGCCGGATCCATGCCGCGCGCGTGAAGGCGGCCCCGCCCGAGCTCGAAGTGGCGCCCGGCGACCTCGTGGTCGTGCAGTTCAGCGCGCGCGAGGTGCTGGCGCTCGTCCGGGGCGGGACGCAGGACAACGTCGCGCTGCGGTTCTGGTCCGTGGCGCTCGGCTGGTCGACGGGCGACGGGCACCTCGAAGCCTGGCGCGTGCTCCGCCTCGCGCCCGAGGACGAGCAGACCGCGGCCGCGCGCGCGGCGTTGAAGCGAGCGGCCGCGTGACCGCTCGCGACCTCTTCGGCCTCGCCCGCGACCTCCGCGCGGCGGGGATCCCGTACGAGACGGACGACGGGTCGGAACACCCGCTGCCCATGCCGGTGCGGCACCAGACGGCGCTCTACATCGCCCTCGGGCATCTCTGCGAGCGAATCGACGCGGTTCACGTTACGGCGTCG
>CAYRYM010000061.1:0-2897 GCA_964428705.1 uncultured Candidatus Saccharibacteria bacterium
CCACCAGGAGCGTTGCCGACAGCGCGCGGCGCGCCAGTATGATAGAGCGCGACTCATACAGCCCGGCGATAAAGTACACCAGGACCCAGGCGATAAACAGCAGAGAGAACGGGTAGAGGTGCTCTAAAAAAGTCTCCTGCGAGACAGGCTCGAGCACGCGCGCGTACAGCGATATATAGAGCGCCAGGCAAAAAAAGAGGAGGTCGCCCAGGAACAAGGCGAGCGTCCGGGGGCGGAATATGGAAATCATACTGTGGTAACATAGTACAACAAAAGTCAGAAGCATCAAGTTACATGCGCAAAATTTTATACGTAATAACTAAAAGTAATTGGGGCGGCGCCCAGCGCTATGTGTTTGACCTGGCTACCCACCTGCCACAGGAGTACGCAGTGTCGGTAGCTTATGGACAGCCGGGGCTCCTAGCACGGAGGCTCATCGATGCCGGCATAGCCGTGCACCCCATTGCATCGCTCCAGCGCGACGTATCTCTATGGACGGACATCAAGAGCTTTTTTGAGCTGTACTGGCTGTTTATAAAGGAGGCGCCCGACGTCGTGCACCTAAACTCGAGCAAGGCCGGCGGCGTGGGGGCCTTGGCTGCGCGGCTTGCGGCAGTGCCTCATATTGTTTTTACGGTACATGGGCTCCCTTGGGACGAGCCCAGGGGCGCCGTGGCAAGGTCGCTTATATATATCGCCACACGCCTTACCTTCTTGCTCTCGCACAAAGTCATCACAATTTCTCAAGATAACTACCGGCGCGCACGGACATGCTGGCTATGCCGCGACAAAATAGTCCTCATACATAACGGCATCGGGTCCATGGAGCTCGGGAGCGGCGAGATAATCCGCAGCGCCTTCCCCCAAGGGGCACGCATAGTGGGCACCATAGGCGAGCTCAATAAAAACAAAAATCACATCGCGCTTATAGAGGAGACAAAAAACAAGCCTCGCTATGTGGCGATTGTCGGCGATGGCGAGCTGCGTCCCATGCTCGAGGCAAAAATAAAAGAGTACAACCTTGAGGACCGGGTAAAGCTCTTTGGCTTTATGCCGGCCAAGGATGTGCTAAAAGGCTTTGATGTATTTGCGCTCCCCTCGCTTAAAGAGGGCCTCCCCTACGTACTCCTAGAGGCCAAACTAGCAGGGCTCCCCATTGAGGCAAACCGCGTGGGCGGCATCCCCGAGATTTTAGATGCAGAAGACATGAGCGATTTTTCGCTTGCGAAAATGATAAAAGAGACGCTCGAGCTCTATTAACTTTTAGTGGTCGTAGCCTGACTCTATCTCGCGGTCGAGCATGTCGCGGTGGGTGGCGCGGCTGTAGCGGCTCATGCCCGCGAGCATGCCAAGGCTCAGAAACTCCACCACCAAGTGGCTGCCGCCGTAGCTCATAAACGGTATTGTGGTGCCCGTAACCGGCAAGAGCCCCATATTGATACCCACGTGCAGTACAAAGTGCGCGCCAAAGTAGCACAAAACACCGAGGGCAAATAGAGTCTCAAAGTTAGATGCTCCCCTGCCGGCCGAGTGTATGATGCGCCAGAATATCACTCCATACAGCGAGAACACGATGGCGATGCCGACAAACCCCCACTCTTCGGCAAACGCGGCAAAAATAAAGTCGGTCTGATACTCGGGCAAAAACCGCAGCTTGCTCTGCGTGCCGTAGCCGATACCCTTGCCAAACAGCTCGCCCGAGCCCACCGCCACCGTAGACTGGTAGGCGTTGTAGCCAGCGCCGTGTATGTCGGCCAAGGGGTATATAAACGTCATCAGGCGCTGCTTTTGGTAGTCGTGCAGGCCAAAGAACCATAATGCCCCGAACGATATGACCGCCGTGCTAAACACCAACAGGAGGTGCTTGCGCGAGATGCCCGAGACAAGCACCATGCCAAACCAAATGGCGCCGATGATGATGGCGCCGCCCAGGTCGGGCTGGAGCGCTACAAGCACAAACACAATAGCCGCGTATATGCCCGACACCAGTATGTGCCGGATGTTTTTAATCTCTATGTGACGGCGCGAGAAGTACTTGGCCAGCGCGATAATGAGCGCCAGCTTGGCCAGCTCGATAGGCTGGATGCCCAGCGAGCCAAAGCTAAGCCAGCTCTTGGCGCCCTTAACCGCCGTGCCAACCACCAACAGCAGCAGCAGCGGCACAATGAGCGCCACATACGCCCACGCAGCGAACTGTCCGCGCCGCAGAAACCGCCAGTCTACTACCGAGGCGCAGAAGTACACGCCAATGCTGACAGCCAGCCATATGGCCTGCCGTATAAAAAACTGGTCACCCGGCACAAACGAGTTCATCGTAACCAGGCCCAACAGCGCGAGCAATGTGGCGGCACCCAGGGCAAGCCAGTCTACTGCGCGCTGTTTGGCTTTTGCGAGCGTGGGCATGACTGCCATTGTACCCGAACTGGCCTCGCAATGCGCTGTGGCTCAAGACCCTAAATAGGCAGTACCGTTATCTCGCCCCGCACAACGCCCTGCCCGGGCTGGCCCCAGGTAAATATGATAGGCACTGAGGAGCGCGCCGGGACAGTGACGGTGCTCTTGCTGGCCGCGCGTGCCACGCCGTCAATGTCAAACAGTACGGCCGTCACAATGGCCCGTGCGTCGCTGTAGGAGTCGTTAGAGATGGTGGCCTCGAGCCTCGAGCCGTCTGCGGCAAGGCTCTGGCCCGACACCAAAAGCCTTGGCAGCTCTCCCGCCTTGACCCACACCGGCTCGGATGAGAACGAGAACAGCGTGCG
The DNA here is from genome assembly GCA_964428705.1 of uncultured Candidatus Saccharibacteria bacterium. Lineage (GTDB taxonomy): Bacteria > Patescibacteriota > Minisyncoccia > Phycocordibacterales > SBAW01 > GWA1-54-10. The sequence goes on from CAYRYM010000061.1 coordinate 2,760, forward strand.
CGCCACACTGCGGTAGCCGACGTTGATGCCCGGCTCGATAATAGGCACCACGGGTACGGGAGGGATGTCGGCCACGCCTGCGCGGTCTACGACCAGCTTGTTCTCTGCATCAAACAGCTGGAATGTGTAGGCCACGCG
>CAYRYM010000062.1:0-2850 GCA_964428705.1 uncultured Candidatus Saccharibacteria bacterium
GAGAGGGTAGATGCCAGTTAAGCCTTGGCGTAAGCGAAGGAGAACTGGTTCGCCGCGAAATACGGCGATGCAACTGTTTTTGCAGTTATGTTTTGGAGAGGTTGAAAGAGGTCCCCACTCTTACTTCGCGCATCGCGCAAACGGTCTCATTGTCGAAGCCTGGCATCCCCAGGCAGCACTCCAATAAAAAGGGGAGTGCTCCCTGCGAATGCCAGCGAACAAGAGGTTCTATCATCTAGCGAAGCGAGCAAACGAAAGCTTGTTTTCGATTTGTCGCGAGCGACGATGATATCGGGCGCCTCGCCCGTTATTGATTTTTCAAAGTCCTTTCAATCTCGCGCCTGGTGTCCCGCTCCTTTAAGACGGCGCGCTTGTCGTGCGCTTTCCTGCCCTTGGCGGCCGCCACTGCTAGCTTGAGATTCTTACCCTTATTATACACCTTAAGTGGCACTATTGTCAAGCCCTTCTGGGACTCATAATCGCCAAGCTGTATAAGCTCTTTCTTGCTCAAGAGCAGGCGGCGCGAGCGGTCCGGGTCGTAGTCTTTGGCCACGTTAAGCGGCTGGTAGGGGGGTATGTGCATCCCGACCACGTAGGCCTCGCCGCCGCGCACAATTACGTGGCTGCCCTCAAGCTTGCCCTGGCCTGCGCGCAGGGACTTTACCTCGGTGCCCAGCAACTCCAAACCCGCCTCGAACTCCTCGAGGATCTCGTAGTTAAGCCGGGCCTTTTTATGCTCAATAAGCGCCATTCCACAACTATAGCGCATTGACCGCAATTCGGTATCGCCTTATCGTTAAGCACAGCCCGCTCTTTAATCCTAAATCATGGAAGGATCGCTACCATGCTCGCAATCATCGCGATCGCAGCCTTGTGCGCGCTCGTCTACACTTCGATATCAGAATGGCTGCTGCATCGTTATGTCATGCATCGGCCGGTCGGAAATTTTCGTTATGCGTTCGAGGCTCATACGATGACGCATCACCGCCTCATGCGGGCCGACGAAACCTACCATCTCAACGATCTTGAGCGAAAAAACAAGATCCGCATGGCCTGGTGGAACGGGCCGGCAATTGTTGCGATAGGCGGCATTCCGTTTTACCTGATGGCATGGGGCATTGGTGCCGCAAGTGCCGCTTGGGCAGGATGGACGATCGCACTTACGGGAGTTGTCGTCTTTGCCAGCTATTACGTCGTCTACGAGCGCCTGCATTGGTGTATGCACTTGCCCAAGAGTCGCCGGCTCGAGCGCTGGAGAGTCTTTCACTATCTCAACGGCCATCATGTCCTGCACCACCGCTACATGGACAGCAATCTGAATGTTGTCTTGCCCCTGGCCGACCTGATGTTCGGTACGCTTCTACTACGCTCAAAGAAGCCGTTCTGCCAAGTGCGCGGGCCGTCAGTGCCCGACTTGCAACCGCTGTCAGCTTAGCAAGCAGCCAACAACGAAACAGAAGCAATCGCCGCCGAGTAGACCTCGGCGGCGTTCTCTTTTAAAAAACCGCATAAATGGTATTATGTGTGTCTCATGGCCGATACCCCCAAGAAGCAGCCACGGCAATCCGGCAAGACGCCCCAGCTCCCGCAAGGGGACTCTTTTTGGATTAACCTCGGTATGTCCGTGCTCATGCTCCTCCTGCTGGCCGGGGCGTACAGCTACTTTGCCGGCACCGCCGCGCAGAAGCCGGAGGAGATAGCCATATCCCAGCTGGCGCAGGACATCAACAAGGGCCTGGTAGCAGAGGTCAAGGTAGACGGCGACAACCTGGCCATAACCTATGCCGACAAGACAGAGAAGGAGTCTAAAAAGGAGCCCGAGGCCTCGCTGACGGACACGCTGAGCAACTACGGCGTCACTAAGGAGGCGCTCGACGTCGTCTCCATCAATATAGAGAGGCAGAGCTCGTTCCAGTTCTGGCTTGCGGCGCTGGCGCCGTTTTTGGCACCCCTGCTGTTGATTGCCTTCTTTGTCTGGTACCTCTCTCGCCAGGTTAAGGGCGCCGGCATGCAGGCGTTTAGCTTTGGCCAATCTAAGCCGCGCATCCAGGACCCCAACGACACAGAGACCCGCATCACCTTTAAGGATGTCGCGGGCGCCAAGGAGGCCAAGGAGGAGCTCTTGGAGATTGTCGACTTCCTTAAGAACCCCAAGAAGTTCCTCGACATCGGCGCGCGCATCCCCAAGGGCATACTGCTTATGGGTGCGCCCGGCACCGGCAAAACGCTTTTGGCCCGCGCGGTGGCGGGAGAGGCGGGCGTGCCGTTTATGTCCATATCGGGCTCGGAGTTTGTCGAGATGTTTGTGGGTGTGGGCGCCTCGCGTGTCCGCGACCTCTTTTTGACAGCCAAGAAGGCGGCGCCCGCGATAATCTTTGTCGACGAGATAGACGCCGTGGGCCGCGTGCGCGGCACGGGTGTGGGTGGAGGCAACGACGAGCGCGAGCAGACACTTAACCAGATACTGGTCGAGATGGACGGCTTTGAGCCTAACGAGAAGGTGATAGTCATGGCCGCCACCAACCGCCCCGACGTGCTGGACCCGGCATTGCTGCGCCCGGGCCGCTTTGACCGCCGTGTCACCATTGACCTGCCTGACCGCAATGACCGCCTGGCCATACTGGGTGTGCACGCCCGCAAAAAGCCCCTGGCCGAGGACATCAACCTGGAGGTTATCGCCGAGCGCACTCCGGGCTTTAGCGGTGCGGACCTCTTTTCACTCATGAACGAGGGCGCGATACTTGCCGCACGCGAGGGCCGCAAGACGGTCGCGCAGTACGACCTTATCCGCAGTATAGAGAAGGTCATGCTCGGCCCGGAGCGCAAGTCGCATGTTTTGAACAAGAAAGA
>CAYRYM010000063.1:0-2757 GCA_964428705.1 uncultured Candidatus Saccharibacteria bacterium
CCCTCTTGCACCATTACAAGCGCGTCCTTAGAAAGCTCTGTTTTGCCGTGTATGATTGTTTCACCTACTACGCCCGTGTCTGTCGGTGTAAGCCCTAAGCACTTACCTATCGGCATCAAATCCGCGCTCGAAATGTGGTTGAAAAGAAACACCGGATTTTCGAGAAACGTAGTTGCATCCATGCCGGACGGCTCGACAATATCGCCGTACCTGTCCACGTTGTTGGTGGTAATGATGAATTTGAAAACATTATTCTCAGCAACGTCAACAGGTACGACCTCAGACGGTGTGGCACGAAAAAGAACTGACGAATTGCCGCGTGTAACTACGGGTGTTTCGTGCTCTTTTAAGTGTGCGTATTTGTCTTGGAAATTTGTCATGTTCTTGCGTTTGCGCCGTAAACGGCAAAAGGGCAACCGCTCCGATTTGGAGTAGTTGCCCTTAAAATGGTTGTAAACCCTTGAGCGATATTTGTTTAGATGGGCAATGCAGGATTCGAACCTACATGATATTTCTACCAGCCGTTAGTAAACAGCCGCGTTTGCCGTTTCGCCAATTACCCATAAAGTGGTGTGTGTTGTAAACCGTACACCAACGTTATTTCCTCGTCAGGAAAATCTAATTTATCAAATATTAGCCGACCGAGCGACGCCCCAATCCATTAACTAATATTACTTCTTTATCCCCGCCTCTTTTTGCAATTCAGGCGCAATTATTTTCAATTTATTCAGCGGTAACGCTTTCACGGCTTCTATGCTTTGCCGTGTCAGTTTGCGCCGTTCGTCCGTTGTCGATGTTAGTGCTCTGTTTTGCATGTGCTAAAATAATGAAGTTTCGGGTAATATCCAAATATTTTTTACCGCCGTCCGAAAAACCTGAAAAAACGTTGTGACCATGGGAGCGGTTTAGCTGCTACGGTTTCGGAAAATACAGGCGCGTACCGTCCTAATTTACCGCCGCGCCCGTTCGGTATTTCGCCAATTAACCGCCACAAAATGCCGCGTTCGTCTGTATAGGATAACGGCGGCGGTTCGGCGGGCTTACTCTCTTTTTCGTAGTCCGTCACCATGCGATTATCGTAGTTGGTTTTCATGTCTGCGTATTCCTGAAAAGTGATTTTCCTGTTTTTTAATTCGCTGTCAGGATTGCCGAAAACCTTATTTACACTGTCAGTGATTTTATTCCACAATTTACCGTACTTCATGTTTATAGGTGCGCTAAATTTATGAATACTACCGTCTTCCATCGTGATTGTTTTTCTGTAATATCGCGCATCGTCAGACTTTACCATATCGCCGCCGATGTAATTTATATCTGACTTTTTCGCCTGATTTGGTTCGTGGACTTGGATTAGTTCTATCATACCACAAACTCCTCTGCTCTACCACGTGTAACCGTATCGCGATACGCCTTATTGTGGAAATAGTTAATTTCATTCCAAACGTTTGCAACTTCAATTTCCGTGCTTACGGGTGCGGCTGTGATTATTACGCCTTCTTGCGTTCTGTAACCTGCCAGATTTACAGTGCCCGCCCACCACATTAAGCCCTTTTTCTTTGCAATCTTTTCGGATATTTGATAATGAAAAGTCCAACTATCTTTTTCCCGATATTGCTGCAAAACACGTTCGTTGTAATACCTACCAACCAAACGAATTTCGGCAAGTGGAATACTTACCGTTTCGCCCTTTGTGTTCACACAGTAGTAATTGCTGTTTTCTACTTTCATGCTATAAGCTCCATGTAATAATTAAGATTTCTTTTTCTTCTCAGGAAATTGCATACACCGACAATTAACATTTTCCGCTGCAATCGAACCGGCACACGGGTAAGGCATCGAATCTGCACCAACCTGAAACATTCCATCTTCACCTCGTTTTTGCCCGTCCGCCGCGAGATGTGAATCTCTTACGTCACCATCACGTTGTGTAAGCCAAACAATATCAATTTCATACGCACCCCACGTCTTACTTTGCGCCGCGTTCGTGGTATGATTCGCGCTTGTCCGTGCTATTGTTTCCGCTCTCGATTGTTTGAGCGTATCGAATTTCTTTGTAAGCAATTCCCGCAATTCAGACGCGCTTGCATCGGTATTATTGCCTAATATTTCTTGGACTTCTTTACGGATTGTACCTATTGATTCTGTTATCTTTTCCGTGCTATTTCGGAGTTCAGTCTTGAGTACGTCGGAGAAATTACTTGGTAGTGAATCCATGTTTTCACCGATAGCTTTGAGCGATTCGAGTAGAGCTGCTTTTTGCAGGGCTGTGAGTGTTTCGCCCGTTGCTGATTCGAGTTTTTTAATCCATTCTTCTTCGTCAAATAGTTCGGCAACTTGGACTAAATCCGCTTTGGTTACCGCGTTCCAATCGGCTTTTTCAATAGCATCATGGACAAGTTCAATTTCACCCTCACCATCCATATTGTCAATTACGAACTGACGGTAACCGGCAAAACCCTTCTCGATATTACCAAGTATTTCGGCTTCGAGCTTGCCGAAAACCCCGCTTATTTCCCCCTTCAAATCACCCGCTTTTTTTTGCGTCAAACCGTCAAAAGTACGCCAAAGTATTTCGCGTTCGTCAGGTGCTTTTGTTATAGGAAAATTCAATCTAAATATCGGTGCTACTTTTTTTTTATCACCCTCCAGTGCCCGCGCTCCGAAACTTGCCGGTGGTGTTGGTGCGATTGCTTTTTCCAATGGTACTAAATTATTTGGCACAAACCGCGTATCACCCGCCGCGCCAACGGTTGGCAA
>CAYRYM010000064.1:0-2612 GCA_964428705.1 uncultured Candidatus Saccharibacteria bacterium
GCAAGAAAAAGGACGCCTCTTTCCGCGTGGTTGTTATAGACTCCAAGCGCAAGGTCCAGGCCGGCAACTACCTCGAGATGGTAGGCAGCTACGACCCGCGCTCCAACACCTCCGACCTTAAAGCCGATCGCATCAAGCACTGGATCTCGATGGGCGCCAAGCCGTCGGACACGCTCCACAACCTCCTTATTTCCAAGAACATTATCGAGGGCAAGAAGATCAACGTTTTGCCGAAGAAAGTTCTCGCAAAGCCTGAGGAGCCCGCAGCTCCCGTAGCCGAGGCCGCACCTGCCGCTGAGGCTGCTCCCGAGGTTGCCGCAGAGGTACCCGCAGAAGAGGCTCCTGCCGCAGAGGCAGTTGAGACTCCCGCAGACGCTCCCGCAGACCTGTCCGCCAATACGGCGGAGGATAACGCAGTTGTAGAGGAAAAGGCGGCAGAGTAGAATTAGGGAGGTTTTAATAAAAATAAAATATCCAGATATGGCTACAGAGAAGGACCAGGAGTTTTTGGAGTTTGTTATTAAGGGGCTTGTCGAGCATCCGGAGGACATCAAGGTAAGCCGCGTCGTCGATGAGATGGGCGTACTGCTTACACTCGACCTTAATGCCGAGGACATGGGCAAGGTAATAGGCCGCTCCGGCAACACCGCCAAGGCTATCCGCACCCTGCTCCGGGTAGTCGGAATGAAGCACAATGCCCGCGTTAACTTAAAGATCAACGAGCCTGTCGGCGGCCAGCGCCACCAGGACTCGGGCGGCACCGCAGCCCAGGGCTGGGACGGCACCCACGACGCCCCGGCCACCCCGGCCATGAAGTCCATAGACGAGGCTATGGGAGACCTCGAGAATCTCTAGTTTGAACTTCCACGTTGTAACATTATTTCCTGAAGTAATAGACGCCTACGTAGGGGCGTCTATTTTAGGGCGTGCGCAGAAGGAGAAGCTGCTTAAGGTTAAGACGTACCAGCTGCGCGACACGGCGGGCAACAAGTGGGGCAAGGTAGACGAGCGGCCGTACGGCGGCGGCCCGGGTATGGTGCTAAGAGCCGAGCCGGTTATAAAAGCGGTGCAAAAGATCCGGAAGAACAAAATGATGAAGGTCCTGGTGACCTCGGCCGCAGGCAAGCCGCTTACCAACGCCTATGCCAAAAAGCTTTTAAAGGAGAAAGACGTAGTTATTGTGTGCGGGAGGTATGAGGGTATAGACGTGCGGGCCATTAAGGCACTGCGTGCCGAGGAGGTCTCGGTGGGCCCCTACATACTGACAGGCGGCGAGGTGCCGGCCCTGGCCATTATTGACTGCACCGCGCGGCAAATTAAAGGAGTGCTGGGCAAGTTTGAGAGCTTGGAGGAGAGCAGAGTAGCCAGCCACGATATTTACACCCGCCCCGAAGTTTTGACCGTTAAGGGCAAGAACTACAAAGTGCCCGCTGTTTTATTGTCCGGCCACCGCGCAAAGATAGACGAGTGGAAAAACAAAAAACGCAGCAAGCCGGAGTGAACAACTCATATTGACCAATAGTCCCGCTTTGGGTATCCTCCTGTAAGTTGCGTGCGTAAAGAAGTCCTTTAATTGCAACAGCTAGGGAGTCATTGAATGTCTTCAGGCAAAAAGTTTCGCGGACGAGGTCACAAGGCCGAGGCTAGAAGGGCCAGGCGCATGAAGGGCAAGAATCGCATGAGGATCACCCGGTCCTCAGATGAGGGCGCAGCGCCCCACACCACCGAGGCTCTCCAGCCGTCCCGCTGATCCCCGTTCCAGTTTTAACCAGGCCGCCGGAGAGTTTTACTCCCGGCGGCCTTTTTAATAGGAATAAGGCCATTTGACAGGATATACAGAGGGGCTATACTAGACAGCGAAACCAACGGGCAGGTCCTACGGGGCCAGATTGAGTATCGAGTGGGGGTTTCGATACAACATAAAGTGGTGTTTACACCTAAAGCTTCATAAAGAAGCAGGGGAGCGATTTGCGCGACCCGCATTTTTCGTGTTTTGGCTCTGTGCATATCGTCATTGACTTTCGGTCATTTGTGCCCGCAGCCATTACCAGAAAAACATAGCCTTGGTCCAGTTTGAGCGTTAAAGGTGCCGGTCCCTTTATTAAAGTCTCCTCATCCAAACATCATTATGCGAGAGCAAAAGCATTTCTCCAGGTTCCGCGAGCCGCGCGTAGAGACCCCCAACCTGGTAGAGGCACAGAGCGACTCCTACAACTGGCTCATGGACAAGGGCGTCCGCGAGACCTTTAAGGAGTTCACCCCCATCAAGGACTACTCGGGCAAAAAATTTGACCTCGAGTTCCTCAAGATCGAGCTGGGCGAGCCCAAGGTAGACGAGCACTATGCCAAGGCGCAAAAACTGACGCTGGACATCCCCGTGCGCGCCACGGTCAAGCTCATCAACAAGGTTGCCGGCACCGAGAAGGAGCAGGAGATCTTCCTGGCCGACCTGCCGCTCATGACCACCCACGGCACCTTTGTCATAAACGGCGTCGAGCGCGTCATTGTGCCCCAGCTTGCGCGCTCCTACGGCGTCTTCTTTACGGCCGAGGAGGTCAAGGGCAAGCGCCACTTTGGTGCCAAGCTCATACCGCAGCGCGGTGCCTGGATAG
>CAYRYM010000065.1:0-2479 GCA_964428705.1 uncultured Candidatus Saccharibacteria bacterium
TCCTCGACAGCATCATCAATGCTCTACGGCGTCATAGGCTCCAACACCGACGTGCGCGACTGGGGTGTCATTATGTCGTCTGCCAACCCCTTGGCTACGGCGCGCGCCCTAACCTCGGCTATGTACAACAGCGGCTCCAAGGCTTACTTGGCCGGCGGTGCCACGCGCCCGCAGGACCGTTCCGCAACCGTGTGGTCCTACACCTCGGGCAACTTTACCTTCTACAAGGAAAAAATCCCTAATGTGGGCGACAACTATATCTTGGCTCTTGTGGATGCCAACGGGTACCAGCTCACCTCGGCCGCCAATCCGGACGTGCTTGCCAAGCACATCACGAACTTCGGCTTCAATAAATCTGACCTCGCAGGTCTGCAAGCCAAGCTTGATGCCGCAGGCATCAACGTGCAGGCTGTAACCTCCTGGCCCAAGAACTTTATGTCGGGAGTCTCAGTAGTGCCTGACGTTGCCGGGATGATGGCAGCTGCAGCCATGGTACCGCTGAGCGCCGCCGCCGACTCGTTTAACATGCTCGCAGACCAGGTTATCGAGATAAATTATGCGCTCGCCCATGTGGTCTCGGCATATGTGGCGCTCTTCTCCTTCGACGCGCCGCAAGCGGCGGCAGCGGCAACTGCGCCCGCAGCATCTGGCCCGATAGCCGGAGAGTCTATCGTGGCCACTCTGTCCTACTTGCCCGAGAGCCTGCACGAGACCATGACAGGTGTCACGGACATGCTCGCGGCCGTTGAGATGGCCCCCGTATACGTCATCACCGATGTGCTCTCGGAGGCTTTGTTCCAGGCGGGTCTCTACTAAATAAGCTACTGACAAGCCCCGCGGCCTAGGCCGCGGGGCTTGCGTGTATGTACCGTTTCCTATATATTTAGCCGCAATGCACTAGGGCGTGCTTTCCTGTGCTTTTGGTGTGCGTTGGGCTTATTAGTTTGTTCGACCGGGCTTCGCAAGCAGTTATTAATTAGAGATTATTTATATGGCAACATTTGAAAGGGCTAAGCCGCACATGAACGTCGGCACCATCGGTCACGTTGACCACGGCAAGACTACGCTTACCGCGTCCATACTTCACACTCTGGATATGGCAAAGGGCCAGGGCTACAGCTCCCGCTTGGAGGGCGTAGACGGCATCGACAACGCACCGGAGGAGAAGGCGCGCGGCATTACTATTGCGCTCCACCACTCCGAGTACGAGACCCCTAACCGCCACTACGCGCACATTGACGCTCCGGGCCACGCCGACTACATCAAGAACATGATCACCGGCGCAGCCCAGATGGACGGCGCAGTGCTTGTGGTTGCGGCAACCGACGGCCTCATGCCCCAGACCCGCGAGCACGTACTCTTGGCCAAGCAGGTCGGCGTACCGAAGCTCATCGTCTTCCTCAACAAGTGCGACATGGTAGAGGACAAGGACCTTCTTGAGCTCGTCGAGGAGGAGGTAAAGGAGCTCTTGGCCAAGCACGGCTACGAGGGCGCCCCGGTTATCCGCGGCTCGGGCCTCAAGGCTCTCGAGTCGACCGACATCAACAACGAGTGGTCGCAGAAGGTGCTCGAGCTCGTCAACACGATGGACTCGTTCCTCCCGCAGCCCGAGCGCGAGCTCGACAAGCCGTTCCTTATGCCGGTAGAGGACATCTTCTCTATCGAGGGTCGCGGCACTGTGGTGACCGGCCGCATCGAGCGCGGCGTGGTTAAGGTAGGCGAGGAAGTCGAGATTGTCGGCCTCCAGCCCACCACCAAGACCACCATCACCGGCATCGAGATGTTCAACAAGCAGCTCCAGGAGGGCCAGGCCGGCGACAACGCAGGCATCTTGCTCCGCGGTACTGCCAAGGACGACATCCACCGCGGCCAGGTTTTGGCCAAGCCGGGCTCTGTGACCCCGCACACCGAGTTTGAGGCCGAGGTATACATCCTCACCAAGGACGAGGGCGGCCGCCACACGCCGTTCTTTACCGGCTACAAGCCGCAGTTCTACGTCCGCACCACGGACGTGACCGGCGAGGTAACCCTGCCGGCAGGCACCGAGATGGTCATGCCGGGCGACACCATCACCTTTAAGGTCAAGCTTGTAGCGCCCGTGGCGCTCGAGGACAAGACCCGCTTTGCAGTCCGCGAGGGCGGCAAGACGGTAGGTGCAGGCGTCGTCACCAAGGTGATCGCCTAAGTTACTCTAAGATTTAAAAGAAAAAATCCCGCTTTACTGCGGGATTTTTTCTTGGTACGGTTCAAGTGATCGGGTAACAGGGTTTGGTTAGAGCCCTCCTCCACCTGATCCTTGAAGGTTGGGGTAGTGACCCAACCGGGGCGGCGGCTGATTACCGCCGCCCTTTTCCTTGTCAATTTTTGTAAAATAGAGCATACTCGAAAGCGTTCGACATTATCTGTAAGCGTAAGCTAATCGGGTATAGGTTACTGGCCAAGCCAGAGAACTACACCCAAAATATTATGGCTACCGAAG
>CAYRYM010000066.1:0-2341 GCA_964428705.1 uncultured Candidatus Saccharibacteria bacterium
GCTTTGAGCAGCTTGAGCTCGGCCTCGCATTTGGCAGCAAGCGACATCAAGATAAACCGCACGGTATTCTCCGACATGTCGCGCACGTCCTCCCAACTCTCGATAAAGCCCATCTCGGCGTCCAAGGACACCACCTCTGTCAGGTGGCGCGTTGTCATAGACGGCTCTGCGCGGAATATCTTGTTGACGCTAAACACGCGCTCAAACGCGGTCATAAATATCTGCTTGTACAGCTGCGGGCTCTGCGAAAGGTACGCCTGCTTATCAAAGTATTGCACCTTAAAGACCTCGGCCCCGCCCTCGGCGGTGGCGGGGACAATGGCCGGCGCCTGGAACTCAAAGAACTCCTGCGACTTCATAAACTCGCGGAACGAGTCAATGATTGTAGCCTGCACCTTAAATATTGCCTGGAGCTTGGGGTGGCGGAGCGTTAGTGCGCGGTGGTCGAGCTCGGTCGGCAGGTCGAGGTTGTAGCCGTCCAGCGACATGTCAAACGGCAAAGGCTCAGCCTTGGCCAGCACCTCCAAGGCCTGCACCTGCAGCTCGATGTCGCCGTTTAATACATCAGGGTTGATGTTCTTCTCGGGGCGCTTGTTAACCAGGCCCGAGGCCGAGATGACATACTCGCCGCGCACCTCCTTGGCCACGGCAATAGCCAGCTCTTCGCTCGGCAGCACCACGGCCTGTACGCTCCCCGAGCGGTCCCTAAAGTCAAAAAAGACCATCTTGCCCTGGTCGCGCCGCACAGAAACCCAGCCCTGTATTTTGGCGGCCTCTCCCACCTTCCCCTTCAAGTCTTTTATAAGTGTTCGTGGCATATAGTTGTTATAAAGATACTCCGACCTTTTGTCTAACCTCCTGCATTTTGGCGGATGCTATCGCTTTAGCCTTTACCGCGCCGTCAGCGAGCACGCGCTTCACCTCGTCGTCGGTTATAGATGCATACTTGGCGCGCATGGGGGCCAGGTAGGCGTTGATGTCGGCGGAGAGCGTTTCTTTGAGAACTTTGTAGTTGTTTTGGTTCTCTGCGTAAAGCTGAGCCAGATCATCCGGGTGTTTAAATAAGACGTGGATTTTCCAGAGGTTTATCGGGCGATGAAACTCAGCCATGTATCCCTTTTCAATATTTCCAGCGAAGGCATTTTCGCCCGAGTCGGTCACGATGCTCATGACCGCTTTGGTGGTCTCCTCCTCGCTGCCAAACAGGGATATGGTGTTTTTGTAGCTCTTGCTCATCTTCTGCCCGTCTACGCCGGGCACGACCGCTACCTCCTCTTGTATCTTCTCGCCCGGCTCCTTAAATGTCTGGCCGTAGGCGAGGTTAAACTTGGCGGCAGCCTCGCGCGCATACTCCACATGCTGGCGCTGATCCTGCCCTACCGGCACGACATCGGCATCGTACAGCAGGATGTCTGCAGCCATAAGCATGGGGTAGTTAAAGAGCCCGGCGTTGGCCTCGAGTCCCTTGGCCACCTTGTCCTTGTAGGCGTGCGCCTGCATCAAAAACGGCACGGTTACCTGGCATTCCAGCACCCACGCAAGTTCGGTATGCTCCGCAATATCTGACTGCTTAAACATCACCACCTGTGTCGGGTCTATCCCTGCGGCCATGTAGGCCTTAACCACCTCGAGCGTGTTGGCGCGCACGGCCGCGGCGTCTTTGAGCGATGTCAGGGAGTGGTAGTCGGCGACCATTAAAAAGCTCTCAAACTCTTTGCACATGTCGGCAAAGGGCTTGAGCGCGCCAAAGTAGTTGCCGATGTGCAGCGTCCCGCTAGACTGCAGGCCCGTAAAAAGCCGTTTCTTACCCTCTGCCATATGAGTATGAGTGTAACAGAAAAAGAGCCCCTCCTAAAGGGGCTCATTTTCTTGGGTTTAAATGCCTTCCTCTTTGAGTTTTTCTACCAAGTTGCGGGCGCCTTTTGAGAGTTTGTGGGGGAAGAGGATTTTGACGCGCACATACAGGTCGCCGCGCTTGCCTCCCCTGCCCGGTACGCCGCGGCCCTTAACCTTAAGCATCTCGCCGTGGCTCACGCCCGTGGGGATGTCTATGGTCTCTGAACCGTCCAGGGTCTCCAGCTTGTAGCTGGTGCCCAACAGGGCGTCGGTCAGCTTAACCGATAGCTCGGTAATAAGATTGGGGCCGTCCTTTTTAAACCTAGGGTCCGGGGTTACGTGCACCTTAACGTAGAGGTCGCCCGGCTGGCCGCCTGACACCGCCTCGCCCATGCCGGTAAGACGTATCATCTCGTTGCCCTCTATGCCGGCAGGCACGGTAATGTCTATCTCCTCCTGCTTTTTGTATACGCCCTCGCCGCGGCATGTCTCGCACTTTTCCTTG
>CAYRYM010000067.1:0-621 GCA_964428705.1 uncultured Candidatus Saccharibacteria bacterium
AATAGACATCTTTAATTGTCTCTTGTTTATCAAGAACATTTCGCAAGTATCTGAACAAATCTTTTTCATCTCCACTATCAAAAGCGTATGGATTGATATGGAAGCCAAGACGACCCTTCTTTCCAAGTTCAGCTTCGCCCTCTTTATATACCACCAGAGTATTTCTACCTTGCTGGACATTGATTTTGAAAGGAAAGAGTTTTGTGAGCTCAAGTTCTTCTTCAACTATTTCTGTCTTTTCTTCATACTTGTAAGCACTCTTTAGTATCTCTTGCACCACATATGGAACGAGAGCGAAATTATCATTTGCCATCTTTACGAACTCATCACGCTTCTTACCACTGCCAGATATAATACTATCAATAACAACACAAGAAAGATGCGTATAACGATTGATGACTTCTGCTATCTCATAGAAAGTGAAATCATTTTTATCTTCAAGTTTTCGCACTGCCCGAGCTTCTTTGTATACAGCTTCTCCATCATCACCCAGAAAGATACCTCCTTCGCTCACAAATGATTGATATGCTTCTGGCTTGAACTTTTTGAAATCAATCTTGATACTTTCTGCATTTGCTTCTTGCACCGCCAAAATCTCTTTGAGTACTTTCTTTACTTTGA
>CAYRYM010000067.1:631-1442 GCA_964428705.1 uncultured Candidatus Saccharibacteria bacterium
TGTCTTTCGCTTCTCAACCTCCAGCGTGTGCTCAACCATTTTTTGGTCCTGTGCGTTCAACTCACTAATGCTTGATGCAAAGTTATTCTTGAGCTCTTTATCCAAGATTGTAGCCGTCTCTTTTGAGAGAAAAATACTTGCACGGGTAGAATTATCGCCGATAGAGCGTAGACATCGTGTCGTTGATTGAAGTACCAAAATAGTGCTCTTTGGCTTCTTATAGAGAGCCACCGCCACAAGTGAGCGACAGTTCCATCCTTCCGTCCCTTTGCCTACAAGCAATATAAACTGCTTTTTACTATCTACGGTATCAAGCTGTTTGAAATCGTCAGCATTTTCTTCTGCTTCCGTGTGATACTCCAAAATAGTGTCTGTTGAAATGCCTCTCTCTGTAAGAACACGCTCCAATTTTGGCTTCAAGTCCTCTCGCAAATCTTTGATGCTTGATGCGTAGAAAGCCATCTTCGGTAATCTTCCCTCAAGTCGCTTCGTGCCGTATTCAGTAGCAAACACATCCACCACTTCTTCAATAAACTTCTGGGACCGCACAACTCCATAATCCAAGATATTCACTTTCTTCAAAATACCTTTCTCAATACCTTGTTTCAATCCAAAGTGATACACCACATCAGAAATCATCTTGTTGTTTACATACGGAGTTCCTGTAAGGTTCACAACAGATACAAGCGGAGTATGCTTATGTAGATAATCAATAGTCTGGCGTGTTTTCTTCAAAGTTCCTTCAAGAGTTGTGCCGTATGAGTGATGGGCTTCATCCACAAAAATCTGGAGTGAACCAAGTTGTCTGATG
>CAYRYM010000067.1:1452-2324 GCA_964428705.1 uncultured Candidatus Saccharibacteria bacterium
AGTCGCATATTTTCAACCTCTCTGTTCCCAAGTTCACCCTTATCTCCAAAGAGCCGAGCCGAGGCGTTTTTGTTATCATCACTTTTTGTCTTCAAGATTATTTTCTGCGAGTTAGAGACGATTACATTGTAATTGCCGTTCGGGGCTAGGGCTGTATCTGTACTTTCAAGATAGTGATATTTTATATTCAAAAGTATGTCTTCATACATCTTCGGAAGCACTCGTGAGTAGTCAAAAGTTTTGATTTCTTTTAAGCTCTCAATAATTGTTGTATCTGGAGCAAAGACAAGAGCATTTTTTGCAAAGCGTTCATCATCCTTGTGATAGTAAGAAAGGACAAAATCATAAAGCATCATTACTGCCATTAAGATTGTCTTTCCCGAACCCATAGTCAGTGCATAGACTTGGTTCGCATAATCAGAGGTCCCGAACTTCTCATCAAGAATTGCTTGTATCTTCTCATCCTTCTTCTTGTCGTAAGCAAGCTCAAATGCTTCTTTGTCAGAAATACCGAGAGCACGAATAAAATCAAGCTCGTTTTCAAATGACTGCTTGAACACTTCAACCGATGGCTTATTGCCGATTACTTCTTTGAGAAATATGTATGTCTCCAGAGCTTCAATTTGTGGCTCGTGTAGAAAAGCCACTCGTCTGATATGTGCGAGTATACCTTCTGTTTCTTTATGGACCCCTTTGTATCCATCTGCACGCCACTGTGCCACCTGCTTTTGGATATTTTGTAGAAATAAGCTATCCATACAATTATGCGTTTACTTCAAAAGTTTCAAAGTATTCTTCGCCAAGAACATCAACGACCTTGATTGCGACAGTGTATTTTCCTTTCTTTGCATACTCCCAAGAATACTTGGCTT
>CAYRYM010000068.1:0-2273 GCA_964428705.1 uncultured Candidatus Saccharibacteria bacterium
GTGTGCGCAGTACGGCAAGCTCTTGAGGCTTTTGCCCCCGCAGAAGAAGAAGTCCTCGGCCTCCGGGTCGCCAACGGGCCAGTGGCAGGTCGCCTCATTAAGATCGAGCAGTGAGAGCCGCTGGCCCATCGGGACGACAGTGTCATAGGCTATCGGGTCGGGCTCCATCTCGACATCAAACGCGTGTACCAGCGCCGGGTTGCCGCACGCAGTCGCCGTGTGCGGCTTTACAAACGGGTTTGTTCTCTGCGGCCGTACCTTGCGCTTGCGCGGCGTGGCCGAGGGTGACCTGGCACGGCCGGATAACCCCAGCCGGTGCACTTTGCCGATAACGCTATTGCGCGTGATATTGCCGAGCTCTGTGGCTATCTGGCCGGCAGAGAGCCCTGCATCCCACAGCTTTTTAAGCATCTCAACACGGTCGTCGCTCCATAATAAGGATTTCATACCGAGTCCCTTCCTATTTTCCCCCGTGAGGTCACAAGGGCACCAACTACTCCCACCATACTGCGTATCTGCGTTCGTGCAACATGTGGATAGTGCTAGTTAGGCCCTCTCGATCTTGCCCAGGCTCTCTATGATGAGTCCGCGCAGTAGTAAGGACGAAAGTGCGATGTTGGCGTCTTGTGCGCTCAGGCCCGCCGCCTCTATCAGCGTGTCTTTCTCGGTTGCCTCGGCGAGCGCCTCTAGCACCGCCGCCTCGGGCGCCGTGAGGTCGGTCGGGAGCGTGGCTTGCACCGGGTTGTCCAAAGGCTTAAAGCCCAATGCCTGCAAAATGTCGTCGCTTGTGCGCACCAGCGTGGCACCCTCGCGGATAAGCCTGTTAACGCCGGCGCCGGTCTCGCGGCCAAGCTCGTGCGGCACGCACAAGACCTCGCGGTTGTAGTCCAGAGCGAGCCGGGCGGTTATAAGCGTGCCGGACCGCTCGCCGGCCTCTACTATGAGTGTGGCTACGCTCATGCCGGCTGCGATGCGGTTGCGCTTGCCAAAGTCGTGCAGCATCGCCTTGTGCGGGTCTTTATACTCCGATATAAGCGCGCCGCCGCGCGCGAGTATCCTGTGCGCCAGTGCTTTGTTGGTGGCGGGGTAGATGCTTGCATCGTCTAGCGACGAGGGCAGCACGGCCACCGTCGGCAGGCCCACATCAAGTGCCGCCTTGTGCGCCTCGCCGTCAATACCGAGCGCCATACCCGACACTATGGCTACCGGATACCGGGCCAGCCCCGCTATAAGCTGCTGGGTTACCCTGCGGCCGTATACGGACGTGGCGCGCGAGCCTACCACGCACAGGTACGTGGTGCCCGGCGGGGGCAAGGTGCCGCGTATATATAAATGAGCGGGGTAGACCCCCTTGGGGATCTCGGCCAAGAGAGGCGGGAAGTCCTTTTTGCTCAGTTGGCGGATTGGGTAGTCCATTGTACGATTGTTTTACACACTCTATGCTCGATTTGCAATTTATCAGGGAAAACCCGGACATCGTCCGCGCGGCGATAAAAAACAAGAACAAGGAAGAGGTAGACCTTGACCGCATTGTGGCCCTAGGCGACGAGCGCAAGAAGATTGCGGGCGATATTACCGAGATAAACCGCCAGCGCGGCGTGGCACAGCAGGCGCGCGACGCAGAGGCCGGCAAGCGCCTTAAAGACGAGCTGAAGGCCGCTGAGGAAAAATATCAGGAGGTTGAAAGGGAGCTGGTGTCTCTCATGGTTAAGATACCCAACATACCATCGGCCGACACTCCTATTGGCCCCGACGAGTCGGCCAACCAGGTGGTGCGGCAGTGGGGCGAGGTGCCGCAGTTTAGCTTTGAGCCTAAGGCGCACTGGGACCTGGGCCGCGAGTTGGGGCTTATTGATAACGAAAAAGCCGCGGAGGTGTCGGGTGCTCGCTTTACCTACCTTAAGGGCGACTTGGCACTGATGCAGTTTGCACTCATACAGCTGGCTATGTCTGTTTTGACATCACGCGAGACGCTCAAGGCGATTATCGAGAAGGCGGGGCTCAGTGTGTCGGACAAGCCGTTTGTGCCGGTGGTGGTGCCGGTGATGATGCGCCCGCAGGTGATGAACCGCATGGCAAGACTCGAGCCGCGGGAGGAGCGCTATGTGTTTGACGACGACACGGTGCTGGTGGGCAGCGCCGAGCACACGCTCGGCCCCCTGCATATGGATGAGGTTATTGCCGAGGACAGGCTGCCTATACGCTACGCGGGCTACTCGACTGCTTTTAGGCGCGAGGCGGGTGCTGCGGGCAAGGACACGCGCGGCATTTTG
>CAYRYM010000069.1:0-2226 GCA_964428705.1 uncultured Candidatus Saccharibacteria bacterium
CAGATGGAGGCAGCAATAGCCAACCCGCCCGCGCCCTTTGCCCTGGAGAAATTTTAAAACCCCGCCGGAGGGATGCCTGCAGGCAGCGAGTTAAACGCTTCTATGAGCACCCCCGCAATAATGCAGGAGAACCCGCCCACAAACGCAAACCCGACGTAGCTATTTACCCTTGCGCGCATGGGCTTTTTGCATTGCGGCCAAAATGCTGGGCGCGCTTAGTTTGTAATAGTCGTACAGCTCGCCTAGCGTACCCGACTGTCCAAAACTGTCGCGCACGCCAATAAACTCAGTTGGCAGGGGGTAGGTTGCAGCTAATAGTTCAGAAATTGCAGAGCCGAGACCGCCGGCTATTTGGTGTTCCTCGACAGTTACGACCGCCCCGGCATCACGGGCGTAATGCAGTATGGTCTCTTGGTCTAGCGGCTTTACGCAGGCGACGTTTACAACAACCATGGGCAGGGTGTGCTCGAGCTCTTTGGCCGCCAGCAGAGCCTCGTACAGCAAAGGCCCCGTGGCAAACACAGCAACCTCAGGCGTGTGCTCGCTCTCCCACACAACCGCAGACTTCCCTATCGCAAACGGCGACTCTGCCGTTGTCATAACGGGCGACTTCTCGCGCGCCAGGCGGATATAGACCGGTCCGTTATGCGCTGCGGCCGCGAGCGTTGCCTTGCGCGCCTCCTCGCTGTCCGCAGGACTAAGTACCACCATGCGGGGCTGCACGCGCATAAGCGCCAGGTCCTCAAGTGCCTGGTGCGTGGCGCCGTCTGGGCCGACAGAGATGCCGGCGTGCGCGCCTGCAATCTTAACCGGCACGTTGTTTAAGGAAATAGTCGTGCGTATCTGCTCGTTGTTGCGGCCGGGGCTAAACGCCGCGTACGAGGTAATAAAGGGGATCTTGCCATAATTGGCCAGGCCCGAGGCTACCGTGGCCAGGTTCTGCTCGGCCACGCCCAGCTCTATGTAGCGGTCCGGATACTTTTCCTTAAACGCGAGCGTGCGCGTACTCTCGGCCAGGTCGGCGCACAAGACAACCACGTTCGGGTTGATCTCGCCCAGCTCAAGCAAAGCCTGCCCAAACCCGTCGCGCGTAGCCGCCATGTCCGGCTTGTCGAATATATTCTCTTTTAGTTTTGAGTCTGGGTGCAGCATATCGTTTACTCATGCTCAGACTGGATCTTGCCCTTGAGCGTGCGCAGCTCTTTGAGGAACACTTCTGCTTGTTTGTCGGCCGGCACCACATCAGTTGGCCCCTTGCCGGGCGGACTGCCGTGCCATCGGTAGTCAAACTCTATCTCCTTAATCCCCTTGCCCGGTATCGTGTGGGCAATTATCACGGTCGGTTTCTCATATATCGCTTTGGCTTGGCTGGTCGCGTCTATAAATTCGCGCATATTGTGGCCGTCTATCTCTATAACGTGCCAGCCAAACGCCTCGTACTTTGCGCGCAAATTCTCAAGCGGCATCACGTCCTCCGTCATGCCGTTTATCTGTATGTTGTTGCGGTCTATGATGCCTACCAGGTTAGAGAGCTTGTTGGCGCCCGCAAACATGGCCGACTCCCAAATATTGCCGGAGTCGTGCTCGCCGTCGCTCATGGCGCAGTACACGCGGAACTTCTTGCCGTCCATGCGAGCGCCGTACGCTATGCCTGCGGCCTGGCCGAGGCCTGAGCCCAGCGGCCCCGATGTGGTTTCTAGCCCCGCCAAGCGCTCGCGCTCGGGGTGGCCCTGCAAGCGCGAGCCAAACTTGCGCAGGGTCAGGCACTCGGCTAGCGGAAAGTACCCGGCATGCGCCATCGCCGCGTAGCGCACCGGCACAATATGCCCGTTGCTCAGTATCAGGCGGTCGCGGTCCTCCCGCTCCGGGTGCTCGGGGGTGTGCTCGAGCACATTAAAGTAGAGCGCCGCAAAGATGTCTGCCATGCCCAGGGGCCCGGCGGTGTGCCCGCTCCCCGCCGCCTCGAGCATCTCGATGATAGTCTCGCGTATGGAGGCAGCCTTAAGCTCCAACTCTTTTATGTGCTTATCACTCAGAGCCATTCGCTCTAGTATATAACGCCTTATGCGCGGCCTTTGGGTTGTCGGCATTCACAATAGCCCCGCCCACCACAAGGCGCGATGCGCCTGCCTCTACCAGCTCGCGCACGCGCGGCGCCACGGCCCCGTCTACCTGTATCAGCATGCTGGGATACGCTTCGCGCAATGCGCGGACCAGACTTGTAGC
>CAYRYM010000070.1:0-2043 GCA_964428705.1 uncultured Candidatus Saccharibacteria bacterium
CGGCCGGCGGATCTCCGTCAGGGTGCCGGCGTGGTAGGCGAGGACTTCGGAGGGGGTCAGGACGAGGGGGATCATCAACAAATCTCCGCGTAGACGGTGGGAGCCTCGAACGAATGGCCGTAACCGCGCGACCACGAGACGCGGTTGTTTCCGCAGTGGCACCGCTGCGAGCGGCCATCCCAGCCGGGGCACGGACCCTCGCAGGTACAGCCGTTGACCGCGTGCCATGCCTGGTCGGCGGTGCGGCGCTCGATCTCTTCGTACGCTGCCAGTTCGTTGGCCGCGTCGATCGCGCGGTCAAGGTCGTAGTGAGCGACGGGCATCTTCCCGCGGACCGCGAGCCACGCGATGGCCCGCGCGTGCCGCTCGACGTCCTTCCCCTTCGCGATCTCGGCCGACTTCTTCCGGCGGTGCTCTTCGGCCTCGCGTTGGATGTCGCGGACGCGGTCGACCCAGCGGTTCATGGGCCAGCGGGGCGCGTGTGCCCGGAGCCACTTCTCCGCTTTCTTGAGGTCGTCGCCGCTCCACACGTCGGGAGCGAGCGCGAGGATCTGCTCGTGCTTCACGCATCGGGCGCGCACGGGGGCGGTTGCGGCTTCGTCGGCCTGCTTCGCCTCTTCCATCCACGTCGCGATCTCGGCGTCGGTGGCGGCCAGAAGGCGAGCGCGATCGAGGCCGGCGAACGAGGGGCGGATCACGAGGCACCTCGCTTTAGCCACTCGCCGAACGTCAGCCCGCAGTCCGCGTTGATGAACCGCAGATACCGCGCCTTGCCCCGCGACACCTTGGGCGGCTTCGGGCTCCTCGCGGTGACGTACGCCTTGCCGGCATCAGTCACCACGAACACGAAATCGCCGCCGCTGATCTGGCTCGGCGGGTGTTCCACCATGAGGCCCTGCGAGACGGCCTCGCGGCACGTGGTAAGGTCGGGCCCCGAGCCGACACAGTAGTGGTTGCGGTAGTCGGTGCCGCGCCCGTACTGGTCGCGTCCGAGGGCGTGTTGCAGGATGCCGAGGAGCGTTGTCACGAAGCGCCTTCTTTCTCCGTAATCGCCGCCCGGATCGCCGGGTATCGCCACAGGAGACGGGCCCACGTCGCAGGCTCCGGGTAGGTGAGCGCCGGCCCCGCGAACCGCGCGACGGTGCCATCGGGGAGCTTCAGGTCGGGCCCCGCGGGGTCGACGACCACGACGGGCATCTCGACGCAGCCGAGGACCGTGGGGCACGTCAGCACGGCACGGCGGCCCGGGGTGAGGGTGAACGGAAGGGGGCAGTCGCGGAGAACGGTGACGCGTCTCACTTGGTGGCTCCTTTCCTGTCTCTCCGCATCCACAACCGGGCCAGCCGGTCGACCGCGGCGGCTCGCCGCTGGACGGCTTCTGGGTCGTGGAGCCCGCAAGTGAACCCGGGATAGCCCACCTCATGCTCCGCCCGCTCACACTCGCAGGGGTGCTTCTTCCACCACGCGGCACGCGCGGCGTCGCGATAGGCGGCCAGTTTCGAGAAGCGCCATCGGCGGGCGCCCTCTCCGCGGTAGACGGTGCGCTTCTTGGTCGTGATCACTGGCCGCCTGCCTTCGCCGGCAGCTTGACGATGCGCCGGCGAACCGCATCACGCGCCGCTTGCTCCGTCTTGGTGCGGCCCCCATCGGGCTCGACGTCGGGCGCGCGAAGCGTCCAGAGGTACGGGTACTCCTTGCCGCCCTCGCAACGAATCGTCGCGGTCGCCCCTGTCGCCTCGTCATGCGTCCAGATTTCGCGACGGTGCCAGTAGAGGCGGGCGTTGAATTGGTTCCCCATCACGCACCTCCCGCGAGCGCCGCCGCATGAAAGGCCGGATCGGCGTCGCAGTCGCCGCGATGATCCAAGGGGCGCGTGCAGACCTTTCGCCGATCGTCGAGAAGCCCGCACAAATCCGGCATGCGGCTCTCGCCGTCGGCAGCAACATCCTCCGATGTGAGACTACCGCTCCGAATCCCACCTCCCGCGAGCGCCGCCCGCATCCGGTCCACATCGAAGAAGCGCTCCGCCGCAGCCTCGGGCAC
>CAYRYM010000071.1:0-2015 GCA_964428705.1 uncultured Candidatus Saccharibacteria bacterium
TTGCGCCAATCAACACGCAACTCTAAAACATCTTCCCTGACAAACAACCAAACTTCTGCCGCGTTTCCAATTTCGGCTTGCAACTTTGTTATGAGTTCATATATTTTTAGCAACATGATTTGATTTCTCCTTACGCCAATTATACGGCGGAGCGGGCTAACGGTTTGCGTTACCCGCGCTGGGTGGGCGCGGGTTCGGCTTGGGATAGTGATTCTCCTTGCGCCACGAAGCGCCCAACGGTTTGCGTTACTGGCGCGGCGTGCTAACCAGAACGCTTGCCACTATTAGAACGATTTTGCCCACACTATTGCCGCGTCCAGTGCACGCTTTGTTGGGCGGCTTATGCTAATTTTGCCGTACTTGTCATATTTTTCGAGATACAACCTGTGAGCAAATAACGTGCGGTCATGGATTACATCAAAACTACGGTTGCATTTCCTACCATCTGGGGTCGTCCATTTTATTTTGAACATATAACCTCGGCTGTAAGGGAGCCGCCCAACGGCTTGGCTTACCTGCGGCGGATTACGCGCCGAACCAAAGCCAACCAATACCTAAACCAATGACGACGCCCAGCCCACACGCGGCGATAGCCGTCAGGTGCAGCCTTTGTTGGGCAGATTTTATCCGTTCAATCGCCTCCTCGAGCAAATCGAATTGCTCTGTATACATATTGGTTCGCGCCCAAACGTATGCTATCAATTCTTTTGCTAATTCCTTGTTGTTCAATTTCCTAATTCTTTCCATTCGCTCCCAACTTTTGGAAAGTTTATCAGCCAATATATTTGCGGCTAAACTTCTAGGATCATTTTTCAATGGTTCTCTAATGCTCATATTTATCCTTTTCGCGCTTACCACCTACGCGGCGACTTCAAGACCGTTTTGCGCTTTTACCATGCAGGTGGCTCGACGGGTCGCGGAATGATCTGCCCAACGGTTTGCTTTACCCGCACGGCGATTTATGCCACGAAATAAAGCCAACCAATAATTTGATTACGAAGACTCGCCCGCTTCGGACGGCGTAGCCGTGTCGGGTGCAAGCGGTGTTAGGCGTGATTTACCGTAAGCAAGCGGACACAGTAAATAATCACCTTTGCAGACCAGAGCGGGTTTTTGCTCAGATACCATGTGACAAAAGTACTCACCGAAAAAATCACAATCTGGGTCAGCGGATGACGCGAACGCTTCGAAGAAACCGCATTGCGGATGACCTTGTTGACCAACATACATATCGGGTGGAAAGTTTATTGACATAAGACCTCACGCTTAACGGCTACATTACCTGCGTGGTGGCGGGAGTAGATTCCGCTTCTGGCGCTGATACTTCTGAGGCGGTGGAAATGCTGATCGAAGCCGCAGACTCCACCACGTCAGGTGCATGTTTTGTTGGGCGGCGGTCTACCCGAGCGTGAGTAATAAAACCTACATAACGCTTTCGGCAAGATGGGCAAAACTCGAAGCCCGCCATGCTGGGGACATCAGCCCACGAACCAACCCAACCACATGAGCAAGATGCTTCATAACCGTAAACAACTACGCCATTTAATGTGACTGTCATTTTATTACCTTACCTTTCTTGTTGAGCAAGAGCCGCCCAACGGATTGCGTTAGCCGCTCTTTGCAGGGCGGATAACTTTTGATTTACGAACACGACTGGTAGCGGAAATTTCGCCAGCCTTCAAGGAGTCGGCTGCACGCTTTTGTTGGGCGGCGTGATATTCACGCTCTCCAATTTTTTCTTGCAGATACTTTTCAACGACCTTGCGAATTTCATACTCACCCCAGCCGCAATTCGTTTCAGACAAACTTTTGACATGACCTAACTCTTTATAAAGTTGCTCCGTTGTCATTTCGCGGCTTGCCTTCACGACCTTTTCATAAAATGCGCTTGCGAATATTTCGCTTATATAAACTTTTTTAGCCATGCTATTTCCTTTCGGGCGAAGCCGCCCAACGGTTTGCTTTACCCGCAAGGGGCAGAGCCAAGATTATCTTTCACGACCGCCGCCTGCCCC
>CAYRYM010000072.1:0-1990 GCA_964428705.1 uncultured Candidatus Saccharibacteria bacterium
CCATGGCACCCATCTCGGGGCGCTTCCATGTGTCGCGGCCGCCACCTGTGGAGCCTAAGACGCATATGAGCCGTTTGCCCGCGCCGGCGTATGTCTCGTACAAGGCCTTAAGGCTGTCGGGCGTGTGCGCGTAGTCCACCACCACCGCAAACGGCTGGCCCTGCTCAACCCTCTGCGCGCGGCCGGCCACGGGCTGTACATGCTCGAGCGCCTGCTTCATCTTCTCGACCCCGAGGCCCAGTGCCTGGCCCAAGGTGAGTGTGGCCAGGCAATTTTTAAGATTAAACAGGCCGGGCAGGGGGACGCTAAACAAGACGCCCTTCCATACAAAGCGCACACTTTTGTCGTCGGCGGTGTAGGGTTCTGCGTCCCTCAGAGAAAAGGGCGCCTTAGTGTCGGCATCTACCGCCAAAAACCGCGCGCCATAGGCGTCGTCTGCATTGGCAACGATGATGCGCGGGCGCTTGGGGGAGGCTGCAACAGCGCGCGCTAGCGAGAGCTTGGCGTCTGCGTATGCCTCAAAGGAGCCGTGCCGCTCTATATGCTCGGGCGCGAGGTTGGTAAACACCAGCGCGTCGAGCTCGAGCCCGGCGTGCCGGTGCTGCAGGGCACCCTCGCTTGTCAGCTCGACAACCGCGTGCGTGCACTTGGCATCCACTGCCTGGCGTAAAAACTGCTGGATGTAGCCGCGCCCCGGCATGGTCATTTTAAACAAGTTGCGCTCTACGGCATCGCCGACCATAAACCGTATGGTCGAGGCGAGCGCCACCTTGTGGCCGGTCTGCGCAAACATGTGGCGGATAAGCTCGGCTGTGGTGGACTTGCCTTTGGTGCCGGTAACTCCAATGACGATGATTTTGCGGCTGGGGTAGTCGTACCACCACGCACTGCCGTGCGCCCACGCCAGGTGGTAGGCGTCCAAGAGCCAGCGTGGCGTGATTGAAAGTATTAAATTTTTCATGCGGTCTTGCGCGCGCCCAGCCGGCGCAGTGCGGCGCCCAGCCTCTCTTTAATATTGCCCGCGCCCTCTTGACCGATGGCGCGCTCGGCCTCGAGGCACTCCGGTGCGCGGTAGCCCAAGGCCATGAGCGCCTCTATAACCTCGCCGTCGTCGCCCGACATGGCGCCCGCCTCCTCGGGCTTTTGCGACTGCTCGAGTGAGAACTTGTCGCGCAGCTCGACCACGATGCGCTCGGCGCTCTTTTTGCCGATGCCGAACACCTTGGTAAGAGCCCCGGCGTCGCCGGCGGCTATGGAGCGCTTGAGGCTCTTGATGTCGCTGACGTTGAGGACGCCAAGCGCCGTCTTGGGTCCCACACCCGAGACGCTGACAAGCTGCCTAAAGAAGGAGAGCTCCTCTGCCGTAGCAAAGCCAAAGAGGTCCAGGGCGTCCTCGCGCACCGAGGTGTGTATAAACAGGGACATCTGGGTGCCCGGCAGGGTGGTGAGGGTATAAAAGGGGACTCTGACCGCGTAGCCCACCCCGCCCACCTCTATAAGCCCCATGCCGTCCTCTGCGCCGCCCCAGGTGCCCGTGAGCTTGCCTATCATATGTATAAGTTTACAGGTAGTAGGGCATAGGTGCTAGCTAATCCCTACAACCTATTGCCTAAAACCTCCCAATACGATAGTATCCGCGTACATATGGCAATTACCAAATCGGCAAAAAAGGCCCACCGCCAGTCCCTGCGCAAAAAGGCCCAGAACGCCAAGCGCCGCGACGGCCTGCGCAACGCTATGAAGAGTGCCCGCACGGGCACCAAGGGCGATGCCAAGACCCTGTCCGAGGCATACAAGGCCATAGACAAGGCCCTTAAGCGCGGCATTATAAAGAAGAACACCGCAGCCCGCCGCAAGGCCCTCGCCTCTAAGCTCCTCAAGAAGGCATAATCAAAAAACTCCCCATCTGGGGAGTTTTTGTTATATAGTCCCTATACGCCTTCGTCGTTCAATGGATAGGATGCCTCCCTCCGAAGGAGGCGATGCAGGT
>CAYRYM010000073.1:0-1970 GCA_964428705.1 uncultured Candidatus Saccharibacteria bacterium
ACTTTCGCAAAACTTTTTTAATTTGCCGTAAATCCTGCGGTGTAAGAATCCATGCTGTGCCATGCTTGCGGCCGATTGTCGCTGCAGGATCGCCGCAGATTTGCCTGATTCGTGCGTCCGTGCAGCCGAGCTGCTTCGCGGCGTCCTGTGCCGTATAGAGTGTGGTTTTTGTTTTCATACTTGACAGTTTACGCGGTCGCAAATATTGTGTAAAGGATGTTTTGTGTTTTCTTCAGCTACCATGGTGACGCTATGACCACAACAACTGACCGCACCGCCGAAGCCCGAGCCTACCGCCACCGCGACGGCAAATTCATTGTCACGATCACCCGCGACGGTCGCTCACGTCGATACCGCGTGAGTCCTGAGCGGTACAAGTGGTTGCGGAGACACTTCGGGCTGACGGCTCGCGGCGGGTATTTTTCGGCGAGTCGGTTTGAGTGTGATTTGGCGGTGAGGTGACGACAAAGATCACCCGGCCACGGCGGTGGATGTTCAAAATTTAAACCGGGTGAATCGGCTCCGGTGGAATGCTTGTTATGCCTTGTCCGTCATCTCACAGAGTGCTGGAACATGCACGGAGCTGCAGCAATTGCAAATTTTCCACGCGGGTCTCTCCGTTTCGTGATTTGCTTTGCTTTCATGGCGACGCGATCACCGTTATTGGTGTAACGGAATATCCGGTGAAAACCGAGATTGTCGAAATAAATGGTAAGGACATCAGCAGCATGGACGGCGAAGAGTACAGTGATGTATGGGGGCCTCGTGCGGTAGATCGTGACGAAGTCTGCGACGAATGGCAGGCAAAATCATAGGCGACAAAGTTTACCCGGCAGCGGCGGGAGACTTTGCGAAGCGGGTCACGGTGGCCCGCTGCTCGGTGTACAACGTTATGCCTGTGGCAAGGTGGATTATGGACGCGACAGCAATCAAGGAAAAGACAGAAGAATTGAAGGGGCTTCAATCGCGATACGAAAAATCGATTCGCTACGGCATCGACCTGCAACGGGCGATAGAGTATCACTGCCGAGGCGAGATGGTGCCGGACAGGGTGGCCGAGGGATGCCCGCATCATGCTGCAATGCTGAATGCACGATTGCAGACCGTGAAGTCTGAGGCATAACGACAGGCATAACCCGGTTGCGGAGAAAAGACATGGACGAAGCGAACACGGAAGGCCCGCAACTCGGGTTGATGCCATCGTTATCTGACTTGCCGGAGTTGACACCGGAAGAGCGAGCGGCGATGGACGCCATCCCACGCGATGCTGTTCGTCATTGGCTGCGCGGCGAAAGGTTCGATTTCGAATTTAAACAATGGATTGCACCAGCGGAACAATTCGCGGAACTGAAGCCGGTGGAATACGAGTTCGAATATGCCAGCGGGTTCGGTGGTGTCAATTTGTGCGAGCGGTATCGGTGTCCGACATGTGGGCGCCTGGTGGAGTATGTCAGATAACGCTTGGCATAAGCCGGGCGACGATTAACGCAGTAAACGAAAGGCTTTTACATGAACCAGAAGATTGAGACGCCTCGGCTTGATGCCATTGTTAGCCAGAGCGTCAATTGGTGGCTGGCTGAGGTTGGCGTACATGGATACGCGACAGAGTTGGTGGATGGGCCGCATTCATGCCGCGAAGACGTGGAGCAGGCTATGTTCATGTTTTGGAATTTGGGACTCGGGACAGGCAAAAAGTATTGTTGCGTACGAGTCGAGGAATCTGCGGTTGAGGCCAGACCACACGATACCAATATGGATGCTCTGGCGATTTGCAAACACATGATCGACAATCAGGCTTCTGGCTAACGCTCCGGTTAACCCGGCGGCGAAAGAAAGGTGTGAAATGAGTAACGACGTTGCCGCCGCTCGGGTTGAACCGGTTGTTAGCCAGCCTTTGCCTTTGGATTCGATTGTTTGCGGCGACAACGTGGCGACGCTGGCGATGTTCCCGGATGCGTCAATCGACTTGG
>CAYRYM010000074.1:0-1907 GCA_964428705.1 uncultured Candidatus Saccharibacteria bacterium
TTGGCGTGGTATTGTCGACTCTCTACTCCCGCGACCGCGTCGGCGTCTATGCCAAGCCGCTAGCCGCGTTTGCCTCTACCTACGAGCTGAGCGACGAGGAGAAGCAGGCCATAGAGCGGGCCCGCGAGCAGATAGCCAAACACCGCAAACCGTGAGCCGCATAACAACCCACCATGCCAAACAACACCTCCAAAGCGGGCACGCGCCCTCCCATAGTTGCCGTCGTGGGTCACATCGACCACGGTAAGTCGACCCTGCTCGACTACATCCGCAGTACCAATGTTGTCGAGGGCGAGGCCGGCGGTATCACCCAGCACCTAAGCGCCTACCAGGCCGTACACGAGAACGCGTCCGGCAAGCACGCGATAACCTTTCTGGACACGCCGGGGCACGCGGCGTTTGTCGGCATGCGCTCGCGCGGGCTCGAGGTCGCCGACGTGGCGATACTGGTGGTCTCTGCAGAGGAGGGCATCAAACCCCAGACTACCGAGGCGCTGGACCTTATTAAAAGCGCGGAGATCCCCTACGTCATCGCGTTTACAAAAATAGACAAGCCCGGCGCCAACCTCGAGCGCGCCAAGCTCTCGATGCTCGAGCATCAGGTGTTTATAGAGGGCATGGGGGGCGACGTGCCGTGGGTCGGCGTATCGAGCAAGAGTGGCGAGGGCATCCCCGAGCTGCTTGACCTTATCCTGCTTGCGGCCGAGCTCGAGGATATTAAGGCGGACGCGTCACTCCCGGGCCGCGGGCTCATCATTGAGGCGCACACCGAGTCCAAGCGCGGCAACACCGCAATGCTTGTTGTACAAGACGGCACGGTAGTGTCAGGCAAGTACGTCGTGGCCGGCGAGTGTACTGCGCCCGTGCGCATTATGGAAAATTTCAAAGGCTTGCCCATTAAAGAGGCCGGCCCCAGCTCTCCCATCCGCATCGTGGGCTTTAGCCCCCTGCCGACCGTCGGCACTCAGTTCGAGGTGGTAGCAAACAAGAAAGAGGCCGAGGCGAAAGCGACAGCATTCAAGAGCAGTGCCCAGCGCTCGGCGCTCAAGGGCGCTAGCCCAAGCGTAACCCCCGAATCGCCGGACACTGCTCTTGCAAACCAGCTCGTGACGATCCCACTTATTATAAAAACCGACGTGGCCGGCACCGGCGAGGCCGTAGTGCACGAGCTCGCTAAGCTCCCACGGCACGACAACCTCGAGGTGCGCGTCGTTGCGCGCGGCGTGGGCGCCATAACCGAGAGCGACATCAAGATGCTCGCGGGCAGCAGCACGCCGGGCCTTGTGGTGGGCTTTAACGTCAAGATTGAGAGCGCCGCGCGCGAGCTAGCCGAGCGCCAGGGCGTGACAGTCAACACGTTCGACATCATCTACAAGCTCACCGAGTGGCTGTCAGAGATCATCGAGGAGCGCCGCCCCCGCGCACAGGTAGAGGAGATAAAAGGCGCCGCCAAGGTGCTCAAGTTCTTCAGCGCGCAGTCGGGCCGCGTGGTCTTGGGCGGACGGGTCGAGGAAGGGGCGCTGAGCGAGGGTACCGAGGTGCGCCTGATGCGCCGCGACGAGGAAATCGGCCGCGGCAAGATAGTGTCCCTGCAGACCGGAA
Source organism: uncultured Candidatus Saccharibacteria bacterium (assembly GCA_964428705.1). Lineage (GTDB taxonomy): Bacteria > Patescibacteriota > Minisyncoccia > Phycocordibacterales > SBAW01 > GWA1-54-10. The sequence goes on from CAYRYM010000074.1 coordinate 1,603, forward strand.
AGACCCAGACCAAGAAGGTCGAGGCCGGCGTGGAGTTTGGCGCCATGCTTAAGACCGAGGTGCTGGTGGCCGCGGGCGATAGGATAGAGGCCGTCGCTATAGTAATAAAATAACTATATGTCCCAGCGCCAAGAACAGATGCAGGTGAGGGTGCGCGAGGCGGCTGCCGAGTTTTTGATGCGCGAGTCCAACGGGCAGTCGCTTATTACCGTTACCGCCGCGCAGATAGACGAGCGCGGCCAGCGCGCGCTTATTTTTATAACGGTGCTCCCCGACTCGGCAGAGCAAAAGGCCCTGGAGTTTGC
>CAYRYM010000075.1:0-1905 GCA_964428705.1 uncultured Candidatus Saccharibacteria bacterium
CCACCGCGCGGGCACCAGCGACATCTCCTTGCGCGTGCGCGCGTGTATGGTTACTGCTGCCGGCTTGGCCGCCAAAATCTTAGGCAGCCACTCGTCCAAGGTGTCTTTGTTGTAGCCCAAGCGCGTCTTGACCGACACGGGCAAGTTGGGCGCGCCCCGCTTGGCGGCCGCAATGAGCTCTTGCGCCAACTCAGGCGTCTGTATTAATTTTGCGCCCGCACCCTGCTTCTCTATCGTCTTGTCCGGGCAGCCCATGTTGATGTCTATGCCGTCAAAGCCCAGCTCCTGCGCCAAGGCAGCCACCTTTTCCATATGCGCGAGCGTCGCGGTAAAAAACTGCGCGACTATCGGGCGCTCGGCCTCGCTATATACCAGGTCGCGCATAAGCTTCTTGCGACCCTCGTCGTGCGCCAACACGAGGCCGTCGGCCGAGACAAACTCCGTCCAAAAGACATGAGGCCCCGCCGGCTTGGAATACTTGGCGATTATGGAGCGGAAGGCCGGGTCGGTCACATTCGCCAAAGGCGCCAATACGAAGAACGGTTTTGGAAGTGTCTGCCAGAAATTTTTCACAAGGCTACACTCTACATTACTTTTTATATTGCGTAAAATAAATTTAACGCAACTTGTAATACAGCTTGTCGCCAAAGCGCAGGTCCAGGTACAGGAAGTCCGCCAAAGCATGCTCTAAAAACGGTGCGGATGTAAGCGCCAGCGTAAAGCGCTCAAACACATCGCCGCCGGCGTCGCCCAGCGCAAACCTCAGCACAAACCCATTGAGTAGCGTTGCCTCGGCATCATCCTGCGCGTCGACCGCCACCGTCTGCACCGGGCTGTCCGGGAGCTTCTGCGATATCGCATCCACCAGGGCAAACAGCGACTCGAACTTCTCGGGTGTTAGGTATTGGCGCGGCAACGCGTTACCCTCGGTCGCTCCAAGGTAGGAGACAAAGCCGTCGTCTCCTTCCGCATACCCGTACACCACGCCGTCCTGGTCCATAAGGTAGCAGCGCTGACTTTCGCACCACAGAGCCTTCTGCTCGCGCTCGACAACGTCGGCCGCAATGGTATGGAAGTCGTCGGCGTGCACGTCGGCTGCGCGCAGCTCGGGGAACTTTTTAAGGAGCCCATCGGCAATATCGCGCTTGGGGTATATAAAAATATTGCGCTTGGGGATGACAAACAGGTAGTACCCGGCAATGGCCTCCTCTATATAGCCGGCGACCGTGCTGGTGGCTAGCGTTTTAGTGCCCGACACCTCCGCCCGGCGCACCTGCAAAAACGGCAGGTGCGTCAGGCCGACAATAAGTACAAGCAAGAGAGCAAGTGCCGCGAGCGACACAAGTGCTAGGCGCAGGCGCATGCGCTTGCGCCGTGCGCGCAGTCTTGATTGCGGCAGATCAACCCGGGCCATTGCTATCTATTATATAGCCACCTTCTCCAGCTTCTCGCGGCCGCCCATAAACGGGCGCAGCGCCTCCGGCACCGCAATGGTGCCGTCTGCCTGCTGATAATTCTCCATTATCGCAATAAGCGTGCGGCCTATGGCAAAGGCTGTCGCATCGTTCATATGTACGGGCTCGGTGGTGCCGTCTGCGCGCTTGATGCGCGAGTTGAGCCGGCGCGCCTGGTAGCCGCCCATGTAGTCGCTGGTCTGCGTCTCGCGGTACGTGTTCTGCCCGGGCATCCATGTCTCAATATCAAACTGCCTCTGGTCCGGGCCGCCCATGTCGCCGGTCGAGATGATCATGACCTGGTACGGGAGCTTGAGCATCTGCATCAGGTGCTCCTGCACAGCGACAAACAGGTCCTGCTCGGCATAGCCGTCCTCCGGCCGGGTAAAGCTCTCAATCTCGATTTTATCAAACTGGTGCTGGCGCAAAATGCCGCGCGTGTCCTTGCCCG
>CAYRYM010000076.1:0-1800 GCA_964428705.1 uncultured Candidatus Saccharibacteria bacterium
AAGCGGGATGCTGGTGCACGGAGCGTTGCTGGTGCCCGGCGTACAGGTGTTGATGCTCCCTGCCGTAACGCCCGACGGCAACCCGTACGTCGAGAAGTAGCCTATAGCCTGCGCACTGCCCGCAAGCCTCTGGGCCGACACAACAACCGAGTCGGACGTACCGCGCACCACCGTCTTGTCCGGCACGGTTATAGAGTAGTTAAACGTTGTACCCGCGCTGCAGCTGGAGCCGTTCCAAGTGTAGCCCGAGGGGATGCAGACACCCGGCACAGAGCCCGGTGAGTTGCAGCCCGAGGGTACCGAGGTCTGGTTGCCCGATATGTCGCTGCAGTAGTCCGAGACAGGCGCATCATTGTCGCTGATGTTGAGCGTCGCCACGGAGGTGCCAAGCGAGTAGCCGCCGCCCGATGTGTTGAGCGTCATGACAGCATCCTCGGGGTTTGTCTCTTGGGTACTGTTGTCTATAGGCGTGAGCGTTATGGTGCAGGAGGCCGAGCCCGCCGGGACGCTTGTGTTTATGGCGGCTCCGCTTGCCAGAGGGCACGTGCCGGAGAGGTGGTAGTCGGTCGAGGTCGAGCACGCTCCGGCGGTCGATGAGGTGCAGCGCGTAGCAGCGCCCGACATACCAAAGCCAAAGTTCATGGCCGAGGCTGTCGAGCCGGTACGGCTTATGGTGTAGGTGCCGGCAGTCGAGGGCTCGCCCGGACTGCCCGAGGCGGCAATAGAGAGCACCGGCATGCTCCCCACCGTCACAACAAGGGGCCCCGAGTATATGTTGCCGTAGTAGCTGTCGGTCGCTATCATCTGGAACTGCGTGTTAGCGGTCAAGGCGCCGGTTGAGGCCGAGTTGGTCCAGCCGGACATCTGCGAGGCGTTGTAGGACCCGCCGTACATGTACACACCGTAGGTGGTGCCGCGGTTGCTGGGGTTGACGCTCCAGACAAGCGTCGAGGCGCCACCGTAGGCTACCGAGGTCGGGTTGGCGTACCACTGCAGAAAGGTCGGAGGGCTGTAGGTGTACGGCTGGAAGGTTACCGCGTTGGAGTATATGACGCCGCTGTACCCCTGGTTTTGCGAGCCGTCGTTGTTGCACTCCATAATGTAGGTGACAGAAAATTGCGTCTCGGTAGACAAGGCCCCCGTGCCCAGATTGCCCGCGCCCGGCACCGGGTGCCCGCTGCGGCTGTTTTGGGAGAGAAACGGGGGGAATATCCCGCGCGCCACGGAGCCTTGCGCATATATGTAGCAAATGTCGGCGTTGACTGTTGACCAGGTAAGCACCGACTGTGCGCCCGGTGCCACAGTGCTGGGGCTTGCACTAAAGTTGACAAACACCTGGACAATGCCCGCTATCTGGGACCCTACCGAGTGCTGGGCTACACCCAGTGCGCGCACAGCAGTGCCCATGCCGCCGCCTGAGACAAACACCGCAGCCAATATAACAAGCGCCATGGCGCCCGTAAGCACGGCAGCCTGCTCGCGGTGCCCTTGTGCCATCTGCTTAATTTTTTTAAATATATCCACGGTGTATTACTGCGCTATGGGGACCAATATCTGCACCGTGTGCGCCGTGTAGGCGCCGGCAGACTCCACCGCGCCGACCGATACAAACGTGCTGTTGTCTACAATGTCGCCCATCCCCAAGCCGCGCTCGCCCTTGGCCACGTTTGATATGACCCTGGTGTCCTCCGTTATGGCTATGGCTGCGTTGGCGTTTATCTGCAGGTTTTTAACCACCAGGCCCGCGGCCGAGTGCGACAGCACCGGCCCGCTGATGTTTACAAACGCACTGCCGGCAGG
>CAYRYM010000077.1:0-1742 GCA_964428705.1 uncultured Candidatus Saccharibacteria bacterium
ATCTGCAGAAAGAATTTCTGGTTGACTGGTTTATTGAGACAGGGACGTTTCGAGGTATTAATCTAGCGGCACATGCTCCGTTTTTTGAAGGCGTGCTCGGGATCGAGAGTGATCCTTCCATGGTGGATATCTCAAAATACGCCACGCGGCGGTACCTAAATGTCGGTATCGCAAACGAGAGTAGTCCGGAGGCGTTACGCCGTATCCGACTAGAGCGAGACGCGAAAGATACGGAGATTCCTCTCTTCTATCTCGACGCTCACTTTTATGATCCGGCGCTTCCGCAAGACAAACGCTTCGTGGTGAAGCAAGAGCTCGAAGCACTAGAAGGGTACGGAGACTGCGTTATTGTGATTCATGATTTTCAGACCGGAGATCCGGAGCTGGGGCATATCACGTACGACGGCGTACCGCTTGGATGGAACGTTGTCGGCGACGCGCTTCGTAAGGTTAACCCGAATTTCTATTATTATTGTAACAGCCGCCAGCACAGCGACATTGTAACAGCAGAAGACGTACGCAAGCATACTACGCCGTATCCTATTGAAGCCAATGCCGGCGTGTTTGAAGCATTAGACTTTGTATGGTCGTCGCCGTTAAAGACGTACAGGGGGCTTCTATACTGTACGCCGCGACCTCTGGACCTCACGAAGTACGCGTTAAAGGAGTTTACGTATGCGCTATAGCTTAGGGAGTAAGTACGTGCTTGTTACGGGAGGAACAAGCGGTATCGGACGAGCGATTGTACACGATCTGCTTCAAGAGGGGTGCACGGTTGTAACGTTTTCGAGAAGCGGGTCCTTACACGTAGAAGACCTGTTAGTTACCTACGCGCGCCGCTTCTTCGTGTTTCGTGCAGACATAAGCACAATGCCGGTAGCGGCAATCCTTGCGGAGGCTCTAAAGTACGTACCGCATATCGATATTCTTATTAATAACGTTGGTGGAGGCGGTCGATGGGGTACGTCAGAGTTCACTACCACACCTCTTGCTACAATGGAAGAGGTCTTTAATAAGAATTTCTCTGCCACCGTCGAACTTACGCATGCTGTCCTCCCAAGTATGATTCAGCGAGAATGGGGGCGGGTATTGGTCATTAGCTCTATCTACGGCAAGGAAGCTGGCGGGCGTCCGGCGTTCACCGTCGCAAAGGCAGCACAAATTGCGCTGATGAAATCCTTGAGTCAAAGCCCTCTCATCGGCCGCGCCAACATTACATGTAACAGTATTGCCCCGGGGGTAATTCGCGCAGGAGCGTGGGCAGGAGATGAACCAAGCGTAGTCGAGATTAGTAAGACGATCCCGCGCGGGGTTATCGGGGATCCATACGATGTAGCACACTTAGTAACGTTCTTATGCTCGTCATTTGCGCGTCACATTACTGGAGCCTGCATTCCGGTCGACGGCGGACAGAGTAGTTCATTTTAACTATTAGAGGGATACCTATGAGAGTACTAATAACAGGCATTACGGGGTTTGTCGGCAGTCACATGGCTGACTATATTCTTGCTACCGTTCCCGATGCTACCGTGTACGCCTCGCGCCGATGGAGAAGCCGCGACGAGAATATCGTGCATCTTTATAGTAACCCGCGCGTGATCTTTATAGAGGCGGATCTAAACGATCGCGGAAGCTTATCGGCGCTTCTAGCGGCATCTCGCCCAGATGTTGTATTTCACTTTGCTGCACAGAGCTTTCCAGAGACGAGCTTTGTGTATCCGGTCTCCACGCTGTTAACTAAC
>CAYRYM010000078.1:0-1714 GCA_964428705.1 uncultured Candidatus Saccharibacteria bacterium
GAGGACGGGATCAAGACACCCATCCTGATCGACGAGGCGAACGGAATCATCGACGGGATCAACCGCCTGTCGGTCGCCGTGGAGCTGAATCTGCACCCGATCGAGGTGCCGTTCAAGGTGATGGCTGGATTGAGCCCCGAGGAGAAGAGAAGGATCGCCCTCTCGCTGAACACGGCGAGAAGACACCTGACCGGCGAGGAGATCCGCCAGGCCAGGAGCAATGCCGAGAAGAGAACTGCGGTGGAGGCGGCGCTCGAGGCTCACCCGGAGAAAAGTGATCGGGCGATTGCTGCCGAGGTCGGGGTGAGCGCCCCAACGGTTTCAGCAGTGCGCAAGTCGCAGGATCCATCTGTAAAACTTTTACAGATGGAGGAACGTCAGGTCACCCGTGGCGACCAGACCTACACCCAGAAGGTCGCCAACATTGGCAAGAAACCCGCGCCGGCCCAGATCTCCGACGACCCGCCCTCGCTGCCGGAGCCTGTCGAACAAACTCCAGTCGAGAAGGAATGGGACAGGGCTATTGAGTGGGCGGACTCACTGGCCGAGGACGACGACCAGGCCGAAGAGGCCGACGATGACCTGATTGACGGGTCGAAGTTCACCTACAGCGTCTCCCAGAATGCCTGGGTGCCGCGGGATGAGGTGCCAGAATCCCCCGAGGTGCCGCCGTCAGCAGAGGTACGCCAGACCCGCGAGGAGCGGACGGCCCAGCGAGAGACGCCCAGACTGGAGAGCCTCGAGCGCAAGGCGGCAGAGGCTCCGGAGTCGGCTGGCTGGGAGATCCGTCTCGGCGATTGCATCGAGGGGATGTCCAAGATCGAGGCCGGGTCGGTGCGGCTGGCGTTCGCCGACAGCCCGTACAACATCGGGTGGGACTACGGCGACGGGTCGCAATCGGACTCGCTCGATTCGCGTGCTTTCGTTCGGTGGTGCGGTGAGTGGCAAGCAGCCATTCGGCGGGTGCTCGTGAACGACGGATCGTTCTGGATGCTGATCGGCGACGAGTTCGCGGCCGAACTGAAAATCACCGCCGAGTCAGCAGGGTTCCACCTCCGTCAGTGGCTCATCTGGTACGAGGCTTTCGGCGTCAACTGCCAGAGCAAATTCAACCGCTGCCACCGGCACCTGCTGCACTTTACCGTCGATCCGGAAGAGTTCGTCTTCAACGCGGACGCTCCCGAGGTCCGCCGTCCCAGCGATCGCCAGGAGAAATACGGCGACCCGCGCGCGGCCGAGGGCGGCAAGTTGTGGGATTCGGTCTGGGGCATCAACCCGGCGATCCCGCGCGTCTGCGGTACTCATGCCGAGGCCATCCCTGGCAGCCCTGCGCCCCAGCTCCCGCTGGCCCTGCTCCGTCCAATAATCGCCTGTGCCAGCGAGCCGGGCGACCTCATCCTTGATCCGTTCTGCGGTAACGCCACCACTGGTGTTGCGGCACTGCAGGCGGGCCGTCGCTTCCTCGGCTTCGAGAAGCGAGAGCCCATCCACCACCTGGCCACGCTCCGCATGCGGGCGACCGTGGCCGACCTTGCACGAAAGGGAAACTGATGGCTGTCAACCTGGCCAGCGAATTGAAGGCGATCGGCTGCGAGATGCCGGCGGATGAGTTCCGCGATCTGCTCATGGAGTTGCACGCCGTGCTGTATCCGTCGTGGAGCATCGACGAGTTGGTGTGCCACCCACAGGAGGCTCTTGAGTACGCGATCATCAT
>CAYRYM010000079.1:0-1709 GCA_964428705.1 uncultured Candidatus Saccharibacteria bacterium
TACGCAACCGCTCGTTGAGAACCACGCCGTCGCGTCGTCGCTGCCGCCCGTCGTCAGTGACGAGGTCGAAGCGCTCACCGTTGAGGCGAAGCCCCGTGCTGTCGCTGCGCCGTACCAGGAAGACTGACAGCGGCTCAGCCGGGACGTTGTAGTCGGAAGCGTCCCGGCGGGATGACGACAGCAGATGCAAGATTTGCAGCTCGTGCTTGTCAGACCAGTCAAGCTTGGCTCGGTGATCATTGGCGAAAGTCTTCGCGTATCGCTGCCCTGCCTCGGTATCGTCGCCGGGGACGGTGATTTGTTGAGGCAGCCACGACGACGAAGTGACAGCAGTGGCGAGATGAGACGGCATCAGTGGGACTCCTTGCGTGATAGGCTCAGCTCGAAGTGTAGTGTCATGGCCAGTACCCAAGGGGTAATGTAAAGTGGCCTCATTTCGACGCCTTTCGGTACGCGCTGCGGTACGCGCTCAGATCATGCCAGGCGTTTACGAAACGCTCCGCAGCCTCTTGCATAGACCAGGGCACGATCGTGTCCTGTAGCGGCTCTGGCATCGAATACCAAGGCATCGGCTCCGGCTTCATCAGGTCGCGCTTCTCGGTCGAAAGCATCACCATGTCCGCGATTTTGACGATCGCGGGCATCTCGACAGGGAGGCCGTATCGGTTCATGTAGGCGGTGTGGGCAGCAAGTTTTAGCTGTCTGAGATCAGGTGTCAGCGTCAGCAGCGGCGACGGCGGGTCGAAGCCAAGGAGCGACTCGTCCCCCTCGTGATTGAGAGCGTAGAACTGCTCGAAAAGACCAAAGCCTTTGTCGCGCACAAGCCAGGCACAGCGTACCGAGTGCTCGGCGACGCTGTAGAAGACATCGGTACGTCCCCCGAAGCGGCATAGTCGAGACAGCACCGTCGCCGTCTCGACGACGTTGATTGCGTCGTCGTTGAACTCCGGCATGCGAAGCTGTCGCCCTAGATACGTCTGCACCCAAGGAATACCGTTACTTACGGGCATAGGCGACCTCGTCCTGAGTGAGTTCCAGGGCCTCGATCAGATCAGGGATGTCGTTCCTTTCCACATCGAAAACGTGGCTGTGATGTACTGATCCAATCGAGATGTTGCCATTATAGCGGCGTGCGAGCCTGACGCTGCCGACTGTCACCGCATCTAGCACCAACACAGTATCCGATCTCATTTTGTCACCCCGCCTTTCGCCGTCTCACCGACAACAGGCCACACCATCGCAGCTTTCACCAGCAACCTGTCCATGCAGCGCAGCGGCTTCGTCGCGTGCTCGACGATGTGGAGGCGTTGACGGCTGATGCCGAGCAGTTTCGCCGCCTTGCCGGGTTTGACTTTGCGCTCGCGGCGCAGAGCGGCGAGGGGGTTGATGTAGGTTGGGGTGGCTGGCAGCGCCGACGGCAAGACGGCGATGGGGATGGTGACGACGGCGACGTGGTGATCGGCCCACTTCCGTCGAGCGGCGACATCTTCCTCGGTTGGTGGGTCAAGGGGTGGCTCGTCGTCAGCATAGGCGGACACCGGGCGAATGGTCATGGGTGTCTCCTCGCCGAGAAACGTCTCCGCATCACCGACTCGCCATCTTCAAGTGCCTTCTGTTTCTCTTCAGTCATCATCTCATCACCTCGCCGTCATCTTGCCATCACCACGTCCCGATGTCAACCCTAAACTCAACCTACCCTTACCTTGCCT
>CAYRYM010000080.1:0-1572 GCA_964428705.1 uncultured Candidatus Saccharibacteria bacterium
GTCTGAATATCCCCAAGGAGCTGCCCATCGGCAGCGAGCAGCGCCACGAGATCGAGTGGAACCCGGGCTCCGGCGAGGCCACCCTGCAGATCTTCGGGCCCAGCCTCGATCCCATCACCATGTCCGGGAAGTGGCAGACGCGCTACCTGTCCAACCAGGAAGCCGTCGCGGTCTTGAACGGCAACACCCAGATGCTCAGCCTCGTCGAGCTGAGCGACCTGTTCGAGAGCCTGTGCAACTGCGGGCAGCTCATCCGCATGAGCTGGAACTCGCTCGTCCGCTACGGGATCATCACCAAGTTCAAGGTGGTCTTCGCTCGCGTGGACGACGCGACCTGGGAGCTGGAGTTCAAGCCCTCCTCCAAGAGCGGTACGACCCCTGCGCCGATCAACCCGAAGCGCCCGAGCCTCGCAGGCTTCAGCGCGCAGCTCGATGCAGCCGCCGATGCGCTCCTCACGCAGCGCCAGACCCCGCCGGCCGTGCCGATCGATACGAGCCTCCTCAAGTCGTTCGATCGCACGATCACGCAGCTCGGCGAGATGGCGGGGCAGGTGAAGGACACCATCTCCGGCTACGCCACGCAGGCGCTCGACGTGGCCACCGCGACCCGGCGCACCATGGCGCACGTTGCCGAGACGCTGCAAAACGTCCGCGACGGCATCGAGATGATCCAGGCTACGACCTACCGGGAGCTGATCGCCATCACGGACCAGGGCGAAGCCACCGTCGGCCAGATCGTGGCCACCGCTGGCTGGCTCTACGAGATCGAGCGCTCTGGGGGGACGTTTCGCAGGCGCGCCCTGGAGTTCCGCGATGCGATGCAGGACCGCGTCTTCACCGAGTACCTGGGGACGTACACGGTGGTGTCCGGTGATGACCTGATGGGCATCGCCCAGCGCTACTATCACAGCCAGGATGTCTGGTGGCGCATCGCCGAGGCGAACGGCCTGCTCAGCGCTGAGGTGCAGCCCGGGACGCTCCTCCTTCTGCCACGGCTGCCAAACCCATGACGACGCTCAGCCCCATCTCGCAGAGCGTGCTCCTCCTGCTCGCCGTCATGGTCGCGCTGCCGCGCCTTGCGCACGCGCTGTACCTCGTGCGCCATGGGAACGCCTCCAAGGAAGACCTCCAGCGGCTGCACGGCGGCCTGTGGGCTACCTTCGGGCTGCTGCTCCTCGCGCTGCTCCTCGTTCTGGCGCCCTTCTTCATCCGCGCGCTACAGGAAGCAACCCCCGGTCACTTCCCTGTGGTGCCTCCCCCGCGCCTGGAGTCCGCAGGGAAGACCTGCAACCCCGCGTGCCCCAAAGGCCAGACCTGCTGCAACGGCACCTGCTGCTCCGCAGCCAACACGGTTGCCCCGGTCAGCGCCTCCCTGCTGGAGTGGACGGGGGAGACCCTGCTCCTCGACAACTAGACCGCGGAGAAGGCGGCGCGGTAGCGCCGCAGCGCCAAAAGCCCCGCCGGCATCAAGCCATACACCCACCGCCCGCCACCTGGACCTCCAGGCGCGTGCTCGCGTGCGACCCAGCCGCGCTTCATCATGCGCGCGAGCAGCACATAGACGCTGCGACC
>CAYRYM010000081.1:0-296 GCA_964428705.1 uncultured Candidatus Saccharibacteria bacterium
CGGCAAACATTGTCAATAGGATTTAGTCACTCTGTTGGGTTTTTTCAGTTGTAGGGACGGGAATGTGTGCGCCGTCAGTAAGGCTGTTTAGGTACTATAGGATGGCGCTAGGGTCAAGACCGGCTAGGGACCGGAACTGGACGGGGATGCCTAGTTCCCGCGCTAGGTCCATGCCTAGGTCCATGCCGGGCGAAATGCCCCTGTCGAGATACACAACGATGTTCCTTGCTGCATTGTAGTATTTAAGGCCCAAGGATATGCCGATCGCACGTTCAGCTGGGATGACGTCATCAAAC
>CAYRYM010000081.1:306-1568 GCA_964428705.1 uncultured Candidatus Saccharibacteria bacterium
GTAGAAGATATGACTGGCGAATGGGGTTTCTTGGTAGTGCTCGACAGCGTGGCGGATACATTGGCGGCAGTAGGATATGTTGGCCTCGTGGTCGCCGGCGTATGGGGACTCGATGATGGTGAGGAAACGAGGAGCTGAGGAAGTGGCGATTGGGCGGTAGTGGTATGGGACGTTCATGAGAAAAGCTCCGATAGCAGGGACTGGGTGAGGGACGCTTTGGTGTCAGCTTTCGACGGGCGAGTTGTAGGGATGTAAGGGGGACGCGATAGGTAAGCCTCAACTAGGTCGGCTGGGGAGACAATGGCGAATGGTGTGCTGCGGCCGCCGACTTGGTAGCAGGCAAAGTTGCCGGTGGAAAGCTGGACTATCCACATTGCCCGGTGGCCGTCGAACTTGACGGCTCTGGCTTCGTAGAGTTCTTCGGCTGGGGTCATGGGGCTGCGTCCTTTGCTGCGAACTCGTCACACTTGCCGAAACTCATCGATGTCGGAAATGCGCCGCCTCTGCGGTTGATGATGGCGCGTTCGACAGGCGATTTGCAGATGCCTCGCATGCGGCTTTCGTGCTGCCAGAAACAGCAATTAATGCACCTTGCCTCAAGCGCCTCGCGTTCGGTCTGTTCGGTCATGGCCGTTTTCTCCACTCGGCGCACGCACGGCGAAACTCCGCGCGGTTCGGATAGTCACTTCGCACCGGCCAATCCGGCCCGGTAATAGGCGCGCGTCTGATTGTGCTACTCCCGGCAGAGTCCTGAATGGCTTGGGTGAAGTAGGTGTATAACGCCCGCTTTCCTGCCAACGCCTGTTCAAGAGCGTCTCGGTCGTTGTGGCTCACTTCCCACCTCCTGCGATCTGCGCGGGGTCGAGGGCGGCGATGGCGTTGGCAAGGTCGCGGGCGGCATCGTCAAATTGACGGCGCTTGTGGGGACTGAGCCGGTCCCGCATATCGCCACTCATGCACGGTTGGTTGTGCCCAATGATGAGAGGCACAAAGGCAGTCGCGCCGGGGATCACTCCGTTCCGCCCGTCTATGTAATTAACCGCTGCGATCTGCATCGCCTTCGCGCCTTCCTCGCGTGCGCGGGCCTCGGCTGCTTCGCGGTGGGCTGCGAAGGCTTCTAGCAGCAAAGTATGCGCCTTGTTCAGACTGCCACCGACGCTGAACAGTGCGGTCAATGAAGCACTATGGAAAGCATTGACCGCATCAATATCCGCCTGAGTAATCGTCGTCATGGCTGGCTCTCCTTGTAGTCGCCGCGCGCA
>CAYRYM010000082.1:0-1541 GCA_964428705.1 uncultured Candidatus Saccharibacteria bacterium
TCATCAACGTCAACAACAACGTGGTGGCGGGCGATTTCATCGCCGGCACGGTGGGGCTGACGCTCGAGGAGAAGGGCGCCTATTCGCTCATCCTGGATCTGATGTACGTTCGCGGCGGCCCAGTGCCCGATGAGCCTCGCTACATCGCCGGGGTGTGCAATTGCTCGGTGCGCAAGTGGAACGCCATCCGAGAACGTCTTATAGACCTCGGAAAAATCACTGCCGTTGACGGCTATCTGACCAACCACCGGGCAGAGGAGGAACTCGATATTGCGAGAAAAATCTCACGAGAAGCGTCCGAAAAGGGCTCGAAAGGCGGAACTAAATCCGCCGAAATCCGGGCAAAGGTCCAGAAAAACAACGCTCTAGCTCAAGCCAGCCTCAAGCTATCTACTTCAACAGCTAATAAGAAAGAGGGCGCTACGCTTTTGGACCCGACTGATAAGCCGGTGCGCTTGGATCGTACCGCCCATTCAGAGCTGTTCGCTGCATGCGAGGCTCTGACCGAGACCGTTCCGTCATTTATGCAAGCCAAGAGCTGGCCGGCGCACATCGTCAGCCAAGCTCAAGCCTCATTGCAGGAGAGCGTTCATTGACCCACCCCCACGATCCCCCCAGGCAGTGGTCCCGCCCGGTAGATGGGTGTTCGGTATGAGCTTTCGCAAGGAGACGCTTGCCGAGGGGGTGGAACTGTACTGCGGGGATTGCCTCGAGGTGCTTCCGACGCTTGGGCCGGTGGATCTTGTTCTGACCGACCCTCCGTATGAGCTTTCGAGTGCGGGGCCGGGCAAGAGCCATTATGGCATGAGCCTGCGCAAGTTCGATAGCAAGGCCTACACCGACATCGTGACGGGCTTTGACGAGGCCATTTTCTTCCCGCTTTTGGACGCCATCTGCAAGCCGCTCAACCTGTTTTGCTTCTGCTCGAACAAGCAGATCAGTAAGATCATGTCTTACCACGAAAGCCGTGGCAGAGCGACAACTTTGCTCATTTGGCACAAGGTGAACGCTGCTCCATTTGCTAACGGCGTGTGGCGCGGCGACATCGAATATTGCGTCCATGCGCGAGACGCGGGCGCGGTCTTCTTGGGCAATGCCGACGAAAAGAAGAAGGTCTCTGAGCACCCTATTGTCAGCGACGCCGCACACCCTACGGTGAAGCCGCTTCCGATAGTTGAAAAGTACGTGCGCATCGGAAGTCGGCCGGGACAGACGGTGCTTGACCCTTACTGTGGGTCAGGGACTAGCGGAGTGGCGGCTGTGAAGCTCGGCCGCAACTTCGTCGGCATTGAAAAAGACCCCGGTCATTTCGACACCGCTTGCCGCCGGATAAGCGCCGCCTTGCGCGAGCCCGACATGTTTGTCGAACCCCCAAAGCCAGCAAAGCAAGAGACCCTGCAATTGGATGGTGCAGCATGACTGACGAGAACCGAACGTGGTCCCGCCCGGTAGAGGAGGTAGCGAGGGCTATCTACGAGGGCAGAAACGGCAGCGGCGCTGTGCCGTGGGTGCGCCGCGAAGCTGGCCACAAGGCGCCGTAC
>CAYRYM010000083.1:0-1532 GCA_964428705.1 uncultured Candidatus Saccharibacteria bacterium
CAATAAAGATATCGTTCTTCTAAATCTTCCAAAGTTGGACATTCTTTCACTTCAGTTTTATGAAAGACTTCCCATTTTAAATCATATTTAACCATTATTTCTCCTCTCCATACTCATGTTCAGTTCTCCCTTCATTTTTTATCCAATAAACACCATGTAAATTCTCCTTTTCGACTTGTAAACGCATGGTATTTAATTCACACATAACGGTTGAAAGATATTGATAATAAGATGGATTTGATTGTCTTACGTTTTGTCGATACACATCTAAGATCGCAATAATTTCCGCATATTCTTGGCTAGTTAAACTCATCGTAGGTTCTCCTTTTCTGCTTGTCGTTTTAACATAAACTTCTGGTATTTCTCTTCCCATTTACATTTGGGATAATTATTATTTGCATAAGAAAAAATCCCCGTAAAGGGTTCATGTTGTTTCCAATTACATGTTGCACACCATATCCGATATTCGGGTATTTCTTTAAAGGTATTTACTATTTCAAAATACAAATCCCGACTTTTACATTTCGGACATCGTAAGACATTTGGATTCTTTTCCCACTCTTTCGCTTCGTTTTCATATTGGGATTTGATGTTCCCATTTTCAAGTGTGGGTGATTTGAGAAAATCGGGAATAATATCAATTATATTTTTGGATTTATATTTCTTCATCTTAGGTTCTCCTTGTGTTTACTTTCTTCGAAAAAATACTTTCGTTTACATGGAATATGAAATAGATAAAACAGATTTAATTCCGTATTTTCATGAATATTACCATATTTCAAATATTGTTGATTATCTTTAGTATATGTCGTATGACTGAGTTTCTTGCCACAATAATCACATGTTAAGGTATTATTATGTTTGGCAAGAACTTCTTGAATAGTAATAAATTTAATCAAATTGGTCATGTTAGGTTCTCCTGATCGGACGTTTCTTATATTCATTTAATGATGATTGTATGGGAGCCTTTCCCGCGAGTTGTAAATATTGTTCATCTTCTTTGGTGAACTTTGTATAATCATCACAAATCATACATACCGAACAAAACACATGACGATCTTCATCATAATGTCCCATTGCACACTGATTATAATCGGAATAATATTTGCACGTGTTCATACGAGTATCTTCTTGAAATTGAGAATGTCCAAAAAAGGATTCTTCTTTTTGAGTTTTTTTATATTTCTGAAAGCAAGATTCACACAAACTATTGGCAGTGTTTAATAATGTTTCACATTTTAAACATTTGTATTCTTTAATACACTTTTCCACAGCACAATGCGCGGGGGTTCCCGTATAATCTATCCATGCATCACATCCATCACATTTATCGTGAATCACTTTCAGATTGTCTAAATAATACAACGGAATAATATATTCGGTATCTAATTTGAGATAGAGTTTATTCTCTAATTCGATAATAATTCCTTCGCCATCCATAAAGGTCGGCACAGAACCATTCTTATAGGCTTCGAGGGTATATCCCGTAAATTTAATTCGATCACCGATTTGGGGTTGATACATTATTTTTT
>CAYRYM010000084.1:0-1507 GCA_964428705.1 uncultured Candidatus Saccharibacteria bacterium
AAGCTACCAGTTTGGACGCTACAACAACGGCGGCATCTTCTCCTATGGAGCGGACACCGAGACGACCAACGGCGAACTGAAGCTGAACTCCGACTACGAAGGAGAAGGCGCAACCGCCACGAACATGAGGGGCTGGTTCACCCAGTCAAAGGGTAAGTAAATGCCTGACGTAATTGCAACTAACGCAGCTCTTGCAAGAAAGGGCATCGACAAGATCATCAGCGTCGAGCTGAAGAAGAAGCGCGATCTTGGCGCAGAAATGGGCTTTGAGGTCATCAGCGACTCACAGAGCTACATCCGCATCCAGCAGGCTTCCGGCTTCGGACTGATGGAGGAAGTGGCAGAGCTTGCGGGTCACCCCGAAGTGTCTTTGGATGCCAACCGCACCAGGGACTACTACTGGAAGATCTTCAAGATGAAGCACGTTGTGAGTGAGGAGGCTTTGAAGTCCGCTCAGTACGCGCTTCGTCAGGCTGGCAAGATCGGCAGCCTTCTCGCCAAGGCGATGAACCACACCCAGAACACGGACGTTACCAACGTCTTTGTTGGTGGCTTCACTGGCACCTCGACCATTGACGGCGTTTCGCTGTTCAACGCTTCTCACCCGCTTGATTCTGGCTACGGCACTCAGTCGAATACTGATGCGGCTGACCTGTCTGCTTCAACTCTCTCGGCTGGCATCATTGCTTTGGCTGGGCAGAAGGCAAACAAGGGCGAGCCGTTCATGTGCATGGGGCCATACAAGCTGATCGTCCCAACTGCCAACTACATTTCTGCTGAGGTTCTGAGGCAGAGCGCTCTTCTTCCTGGTTCTCCCAACAACGACGTGAACGTTCAGGGCAACACCCTTAGCGGCGTCTGCGTGAACCCCTACCTGACCGATACTGACGGCTGGTTCCTGGTGGACACTGAAGCCTGCGAAGGACTTCACACCCTGAAGTTCAACGGCGGCGTCATCATCAGGAATGACACGGACATGGACACGAACGCTGTTCGGTTCTACTGCTCGTTCAGGCAGTCTTCGGACTGGCACGACTGGCGCGGCACTTACGGGAGCCCTGGAGCCTAATGAAAGGCGCCAAGAAGCCGAAGCCCAAAGGCCCGATTCGCCCTGACAAGGCAATGGCAATGGGCAAGAAGCTGACTGGCAAGCGCAAGGGCTGCTAGCTTCGTTCATCCAAAATCAGCGGCTATCTGGGATTCCCCGGGTAGCCGCTGTGTTATACTTCAGGTGATGAAAACGGTCAACATCTCTCCCCCTCCCCCTCTTGACGGTGCGCTCAGCTCTTACTTTTGGAGCGATGCCCGCGAGGAGTGGCTTGTTCTTTCACTTGATTCTGAAGGCTACACCTGCTTCATGCGCTGGGACAACCTGAAGTGGGTTCAGCACGAAGAGCTGATTGTTGGGCTTTCTTCCGAAAGAGAGATGCTTTTGGAAAAGATCAAGTCTCTTGAGAACCAAGTCAGGAACCTGGAGTCACTGCCGAGGCAGATCGAAGCAAGAAAG